>JBGAQU010000012.1:0-42013 GCA_044220535.1 Alphaproteobacteria bacterium
ATCCGCGCCCATTTTACCGGATGGTTGGTGATGACTTCATGCAGGGCTTCTTCCGCCTTATTGATGCTGTAGCTTGCGGCCCACTGCATGAACGGGATGTCGCTTTCACGGCGGCCTTCATAATCGAAACGGCGCAGCGCCAGCGATGCCATATACAAATGGCTGAACGCGTCGCCGAGCAGGGCGGACGTGCGCTCCAGCTTCATCAGCCGGCTTTGCAGCAGGATCATGGTCAAATTGGCGCTATAGCTGAAGGATGCCGCCAGGCGGTTGATGCGGCGGTAAAACACGGCGTCCGGCCCACTGCGCGGCGCGTATGAAAGGCCGCCATTCGTGACGCTCATCCAGAAACTGCGCCATTCATTGCCTAATAAGTTAAGGACGTGCTTGACCGCCAGTTTTCCGGCTGCGCCCTTGTCATTTTCCTTCGCCGCTTTCATTTCCTGAAGCACGTAAGGATGCGCCAGAAACGCACCCTGGCCGAAAATCATCAGACTGCGCGTCATGATATTCGCGCCTTCCACGGTGATGCCGACTGGTACACCCTGATAGAATGCGCCAACCGGGTTGTTCGGTCCTTCGCATACGGCTTTGCCGCCATGGATATCCATCGCGTCTATGGCGATGCGGCGGCTGAGTTCGGTGGTGCGGTATTTCGGTCGGCGGATGACACGGTAGTCGCGTTTCTTTCCCAGCGGCATGGGCGATCCAAATCCTGCAACGGCAGAATGCGGGCCGCGTCGATCAGATAAGTTAGACCGCCGATTCGCGCCAACGTTTTCCTGCACGCCTTCCATCTTCGCTACAGGCAGGTTGAATTGCTGACGGATAAAGCATAAGCGTTCCGTGTCGCGCGTTGCGGGTTGCCGCAACCGGTGGCGGAGGCGGGCAGTGAGATGGAGCGTCCGACCGACAGACAATCCACGAGCATGTTCCAGCCCACGCCCGCATAGGCTGTGCCGCCGATAATATAATCGGCAGGAATAACAACGTCGCGGCCCCAATGCGGGCCGTTCTGGAACGGCGTACCCATCGGGCGATGGAGTCGCCGCCTGGAATATTCTTCGTCTCGCGTGGCACGAGCGCCAGCGTATCGCCGATATGCTCGCCCTTGCCGAGCAGGTTCTGCGGGTCTTTCAGAACGAAAGCGAAGCCGAAAATCGTCGCAACCGGCGCCAGCGTCGTATAGCGCTTGTCCCAGTTCATGCGGATATTAACTACCGTCATCGCCCCGAACAGCGCGTGCCTTCGTCTTTCTGATTGGTGGCGTCGGAACTGGCCTGCGGGCTGGTCAGCGCGAAGCAGGGATTTCACGGCCATCCGCCAGGCGTGGCAGATAATGATCCTGTTGTTCTTTTGTGCCGTAACGCAAAAGCAATTCCGCGGGCCCGAGCGAATTTGGCACCATCGTTGTCGCGGCGACCGTGCCGCTGCGATTCGCGATCTTGATGACGACCTGCGAATGCGCGAAGGCGGAATATTCCAGCCCGCCGAATTTTTTCGGAATGATCATGCCGAAGAATTTTTTCTTCTTCAGGTAATCCCAGACTTCCGGCTGCAGGTCTTTCAACGTGTCGCGTTTTCCAGTCATCGACCGGGCGCAAAGCTCCTCGACCTCATGATCCATAAACGATTGTTCATCGGCGGTCAGGGTCGGGGCAGGGGTATTCAACAAACCCTTCCAGTCCGGCTTCCCTTTAAAGATCGATGCCTCAAACCCGACCGTGCCAGATTCCAGAGCTGCCCTTTGCGTGTCGGATATAGCGGAGTTCATACGCTGAAACTGTTTGAGCGCAACAGGCTGACTGGCAAGTTCTGGAAATCCTTTATAAGAGCTGAAATACTGCGAAATTAAAGTGTACCTTATCAGTTATTACATCTGGTTAAGATGTGTCAATGCTTTACAGGAAATATCCCGATGCGCAAACAATACAAAAATAAGGAAGAACATATGAATAAACCAGCAATTTCACTCGTATCGTTGTTAGCCCTATGCTCTTGTGCGGCGCAGGAACCGATTGTCAGCCTGACGTGTGGTCCTGAAGAATCAATGGCCTGGTGATCTTAAAATTCGCAGAAACGAACAGAGAAGTTCGGTTGGCGGTGCAAGCGATTCCGCTGAAATGGAGGCCGGGTTCCTGCAGGGTAAGGATGCTGAAACAGCAAACGGTTGTTGTGAAAGACAAGAAGGATGGGTCTGTGCATCACCCCCGATCCGACGCCTATGTAATTGTAAACAGAAGGCATAGGTAGCGATGATTAAAGCCAACCATGGATTTTGAATGCTTTAAAGTCTACACGCGGGTATTCTGAGCCAGATTGCCAATGCAAAAACCGGGCCTTATCACAATGCCTCCCACATGCAGGAAGCCGTTATCGTATGGCGGCAAGGCAATGGCCCTGCGCTGGATTTTTATCCGATGCCTGAGAACATTACGCATATCCGGACAGAGCCGCCAGACAACCCGCTTGATGGCGGAAATTATGCATTTAAGGATACGCTTCGGATTTTGTTTGAAAGGGCAGGCGCTAAAAAAACTTTGCAGCCTGAAATGTCATACATGCGTAAAAACGAATTCAATCTCAATATGCATCAAGGTCCATATAATATATATGCATTGTTTATCCGCTATAACGGCCGGAACTTGAAAGAAAAGCTGGATGCTGTCGTGGGCATAAGCGATGACCAATTGCATGAAGCCTGTATTGCGGGGTGCAAGGCAAGCTGTATTGAAATAGATTACCCGCCTCAACCTTAATTAAGCCAAAGCCTTAAACTATTTCTTTATAAGGCCTGGGCTTCCCATCCGGCACGGCGCGCAGATGGTTGGCAAGAACATTCTGCAGCTTTTCCTGAGCGCGCTCGCTGTATCGCGTCTGATAAACCCTGCCGCCCGATTGCGCCATCATGGTCCTCAGCCGTGCCACCGTCTGCGGTTTATGAAGGATGATAATGGCTGAACTTTCAGGCGGCAGTTCAGACGCCACCTTCTGGATAAAATCATCATCCAGCCCATAGTCTATCAATGCAGCCGACAAGGCTGCAAAACCCAGCCCGACCAGGGCGCCGGTAATAGAGGTCAACAACGATACCGGCCAGCCCCAGATTGAATACCCAACCATAAAACCGGCCAGCCCGCCCAGAAACAACCCGGCCACGAAAAACCGGCCGGCGCGGTCTACCATCTGGTCCAATGTAAGACTGCCTTCATGGTTGCGGAAAACCGCGCAGGCGTCTGATATGCCCTCCCGATGTGTATTATGCATATGCCTGAATTCTCTGATAATTCGGGCTGCACCCGATGATTTTTCAAAAACGGCGACGGTTACGCTGTACATAGGAACCTTCCTGATTTACCTGTCATACGTTCTCACCAATAAATGGTTCCTGAAAAACTGCGCTGCATACGGATGACATTTGTATCAATATTGTTACAATCGACGCGGGAATAAAAGAAAAGGGGAGATTTATGGGTGTTCTGAACAGTATTTCTATCGAGGCAAGAAGCGGCGCGGCGAAGCAATTGTTTGTTTTGAGCCATGGCAGGTCTAACAATAAAAGTGGCATGGTTCACACTGCGCACCGTCTGGCCTTGCGGCTGCCAGATACAAAATTCGTTCTTCCTGATGCGCCGTATGTGCCGGATGCATCCAATCCGCTTGCCATGCAATGGTTCGATATACAGCCGGAAGATGCGTTTCAGCGTCGCGCGGTGAATATGAGGGAGGCGGAATTATCGGCACTGTTGCTGAATGATCTGGTTGACCGCGAACGTGATGCCCTGAACCTGACGGACGCCGATGTGTTCATGGGCGGGTTTTCACAGGGCGCAATTATCAGCCTGCAAGCTGGGTTATCGCGGCCTGCGCCTGTCGGCGGGATCCTGGGATGGTCGGGTATGCTGGTGCACAAAGGCGACCCCGCGCAATGGGCGAAGCCGCCTGTCTATCTTTATCATGGGGACCAGGATATGGCGCTGCGCATCCGTTGTTATTATGAGGCAATGTTCGCTCTGCAGGCCGCCGGGCTAAAAGTTACGGGCACATTGATGCAAGGTATCGGTCATAGTATCGAACGGCAGGGGATTGAGGATGCAGCGGCATTCATCAAAAATATTCTGAATTCACGCAATCCTCAACCCGCTGTGGCTGCTCCTCGACCTTCCGGCCCTTAAACGGGTTCCGGTGATTTCTGGATATCTTCCAGTTCGTGGGTTATCTGCAATGCAGCTCTTATAACTTTCTCAGTCAGTGTTTCCTGAACAAGCAATGCCTGTGCAAGGATATCCAGATCATGCCGCCGCGTGGTAAGAATTTTGCTCGCCTTTTTAAACGCGGTCATGATTTTGTCGTTCACTTCCTGATCCACGATTGCCAAATGCGCGTTTGACCCTTTTGTAAACAGCACCGGTCCAAGCCTGTCGGACATGCCCCATTTCGTTACCGCCTCATAGGCAAGGTCGCGTGCCTTTTTTATATCGTCCGCCGCGCTGCTGGTGATCTGATCTTTGCCAAATGCCAGCAACTCGGCGACGCGCCCGCCCATGGAAACGGTGAGGATGGCGTCGATCTGCGAACGATTCAGCGACAGCATATCGCCGCTTGGCACCTGGAATGTTTTGCCCATGTTTTGTCCGCGCGGAGTAATGGTTGTTTTATAAAGGGGAATAGCATCGGGTGTATGCATGGTGACGAGGGCATGTCCCGCCTGATGATAAGCGGCAACGAGTTTATCATTCTCCGAAATAACGGCGGACTTGCGTTCGACGCCCATCATGACCTTGTCTTTTGCCGCCTCGAAATCTTCCATGAATGCTTGTTTGGCGCCTCTGCGGGCAGCAAGCAGGGCGGCCTCGTTGACAATATTGGCAAGATCCGCGCCGGAGAATCCTGGCGTGCCGCGTGCAATGGCATCTAGATTCACGTCTGGCGCCATCTTTATTTTTTTTGCATGAACGGCAAGGATTTGAGCGCGGCCAAGCACATCCGGCTTCGGCACTTCGACCTGGCGATCGAAACGGCCAGGGCGGGTGAGGGCTGGATCCAGCAGGTCAGGCCTGTTTGTCGCCGCAATCAGTATAATGCCATCCGAGGATTCAAAGCCGTCCATTTCCACCAGAATCTGGTTGAGGGTTTGTTCGCGTTCATCATTGATTTGTCCCTGACCTTCTCCGCGTTTGCGACCGACAGAATCAATTTCATCAATGAAAATCACACAAGGGGAATTTTTCTTGGCGTCTTCAAAAATATCCCTTACGCGGCTTGCGCCGACACCGACAAATATTTCAGAGAATTCCGATCCGGAAAGCGCATAAAAGGCAACGCCGGATTCTCCGGCAATGGCCTTTGCCAGTAGGGTTTTTCCTACACCTGGTGATCCAATCAGCAGAACCCCTTTGGGTGAGCGCGCCCCAATGGCTGTATATTTATTGCGTGATTGAAGAAAATCGATGACTTCTTTCAGTTCTTCCTTGGATTCGTCAATGCCGGCAATGTCTGAAAGGCGAACATTGCTTCTTACAGGTTTAATGCCTTTCGGTTTTTTAAAATTTAAAATTTCTTTGCCTTTTTTTAGGGCTGATGCGTAAAAGGCAATAAAAACGCCAGCTATAAGGGCAAAAGGGAAATATCGTATTGCGATAGCTTTCCAGCTGTTTCCGGGATCGGCAGGAGGTTCTACATAGACTTTTGTATCATCTTTGATACGCTCAAAAAGATTATCGCCAGCTGGAATTTCTGTATTTTCGTGTGAAGGAAAAATCGAATATGCGTCATGAATGTCCAAATCGCTTTTTGGCTTTTTGCCGTAAACAACGTTTGACTCTGCGTGGGACCCGGCGATGGTAACTTTGGAGTAATACCCTTGTCGTGCATGGTTGAGAAAAGTGGTGTAATCAACACTTTCGGGATCCGGCTTAAAAAGATCGGCTGCGCACCCATAGAAGGCAAACAAACAGAGGCCACTGAGGGCGCCCCCTGCGGCACGGTTCCTCCACTTGGAGCTTTTTTCCGTCATATATTTCTGTCCTGTTCTTAAAGCCAGCTTGCGCGGCCCTTATCTTTTGAATAATTTTATAAACTCAAAGCCTTAAACTGGGAAGAAAATAATCAAATAAATCAACTGCCATGCTTAAAATGATACAATTCCGCCATAAAGATGCCACAGAAACTGTTCATTTAAGCCCCGATGACTCCAGGGACATTGAACCTATTCTGTTTCGCGCCGTTCATGAGTATATGCCATGGAGTTTAAGCGGTTGAATTATCTTAATTCTTCGGATCCTGAATTGCAGCCGCCTGCCCGTGTTCAGGTCGCACGGCCCAAAACAATGACGGTTTCCGTGCGCACAAAGCTTCTGGGCCTGTTGCTGTTCCTGATGATCATCCTGGTTTCGTCCGGTTATTTGCTGCAGACCATCATGGACGATTCCCTGCGCATCATAGAAAAGCAGACCGCGACCATCCAGACATTACAGGCAACCACCAAGGCCGGAAAAGTCTATACCAACCTTCGCTGGACATACCTGACATTCCTGAGCAAGCCGACGAAAGACAATCTCGCGAACCTAGAATCCAAGCTGCAGGAATTTGACAACAGCATCGGCCCCATGAGAATTCCCATGCTGACCGAGGAAGTCGCAAAGATTGGGAATTTGACCGCGGGCCTGAAAAACACCGCCGAGGACACGGTCAAGATCAAGCCGGACAGCGAGCAGCGCGCCATTTTTGAAAACGAAGCGTCCAAACGCCTGAGCGAGGTAGATGAAACGCTGAACGCCATCATCGTCAAGCTGGAACTGTTCTTGTCGCGCACGGCGGCATCCACGCGCGAGCATACGGATACGCTGCATTCCATTCCCGCCATGTTTATCATCGGCGGGTTTTTAACGCTGTTGTTTGCCACGGTGGTATCCGTGATGCAGCTTTTCGTGCCGATCAGCAAGATCACGCGGTCCATGACATCGGCCAGCATCGATACCGCCAACGCCAAGGAATATATCCTGCCCGTGCCGCGCCATGACGAACTGGGCATGGCGACGGAGGCGCTGAACAGCCTTCTGATCGAAGTATCGGAAGGCATTGAACGCATCAGTACGGCCGAACGCAAGCTACGCGATACAGGACAGTATCTTCAGGCTATCATGGATAATGTCGTCGACGGTGTCATTACGTTGAACGAGATTGGCCGCATTGAAACCTTCAGCCCAAGTGCCGAACGCCTGTTCCAGCGTTCATCCAGGGAGGCCATCGGCGCGCATATCAGTACATTGCTGTTTGACCATCGCGGCACGCCGTTTGATTTGATTGCCCAGCTGGCGGAAAAACCAATGGATTTCTTTACCTTAAGCCCCAGCGAATTGCAGGCGCGCACGAAAAACGGTGTCATGGTGCCGGTGGAGCTGGCGGTGGGGCAAACCGGTTTTGCCGGACGCACCATGTATGTCGCCACGCTGCGTGACATTTCCGCGCGTAAACAGATGGAAAATTTTCTTGAACAAGCGCAGCGCATGGAAACAGTCGGCCGCATGACCGGCGGCATCGCACACGATTTTAACAATATGCTGACCGTGATCAGCGGTAATTTCGAATTGATCCAGATGAAGATGAAGGATCAGGATCCGATTCTGAAGTCCATGGTGGGTATGGGTCTGGAAACCGTCCGGCGTGGCAAGGATATGACTCAGCGTCTGCTGGCGATCTCCAGTCGCCAATTGCTGAAGCCCGAAGTCATCCACTTCCCTGAGCGGTTGCCTGCTATCGTGGAAATGATCCGCCGCGCTGTGCGGGAAGATGTGGAGATCACAACCAATCTGCCCGGCAAGGAATGGAATATCCGGGTCGATCCCGTGCAGTTCGAAAGCGCGCTTCTGAACCTTGCCATCAATGCGCGCGATGCGTTGCCTGCGCAGGGCGGGCGTATCATCATTAACGTATCCAATGTTTCTTTGACACCGGAAAATTCAGCGGGCATCCGCAATGCAAAATCCGGTGAATATGTAGAAATTGCCATGATCGATAATGGCAAAGGCATTCCATCCGCCATTATCGACCGGGTCCTGGAACCGTTTTTCACCACCAAGCCGGGGGATAAGGGCACAGGCCTCGGCCTCAGCATGGTCTACGGGTTCACGCGCCAGTCCGGCGGCTATGTGCGCATCGAAAGCACGGAGGGCAGCGGCACCATCATTCGTCTGTTCTTTCCGCGCAGTCTGGAGGCATTCGATGTAAACGCCCTGCGCCCGGAAGAACGAACCGAAATCATCCCGACCGGAAATGAATCCCTGTTGATCGTGGAAGATAGGCCGGATGTGCTGAAATACGTGACGCAAACCCTGCGTGAACTCGGCTATCGTGTCACATCGGCGCCGGATGCCCAAACGGCCTTGAAGAAACTCCAGAAACGCAAAAACCTCGACATGCTCCTGACCGATGTTGTGATGCCCGGTGAAATGAACGGCGAAATCCTGGCGCAGGAAGCCGTCAAACAGCTGCCACATCTTAAAGTCCTTTATATGTCGGGCTACACCAGGGATGCGTTGCAAGAGCAGGGATCGTTAAAACAGGGTGTTCATTTGCTCGCTAAACCCTTTACCAGGGCTGATCTTGCCTGGCATGTGCGCAAGGTTCTGGACGCAGCTTAAGCCGGTATTAACAACTTGACTTTATAGTATATTTTAATTATTATATGAAAAATTCAAGCAATTCTAGGGTGTTGCTATGGTTCAATCCAATTTCACGGCGGCGGCTGCCGATCAAAATCGCAAAGCTGGTTTCAGCTTCGCTCCCCCTCCGATGGACGAACTGGAACAAGATGATTCCATACGCGAAATTGTGCGGCAGCTTATCGAAGAAAAAGGCGAAGTTGCTCTTTCTGATGTTTTGTTAAAAATAAGAGAAACAAGAAAGATCAACTATGCGGAAGCTTTAAAAGCTATGAAGCAACTGGAAGACGATGGAGTCATCGTTAAATCAAGCGAGGATACATATAAACTTAAAGAACCGGATTATGATCCTCAAGATTATGATGCCGTCCTGGATTATATTAAGAAAAACCGCAAGCCTGTTTCTGCCAGGGTTCTTAATAATACCCTTGGAATAGATACTGATGAAGCGGAATTCATCCTTGAAGAAATGGAACGTAAAAAGCTTGTAGACAAAGCAAGCGCATTCGGTGAACGAAAAATATTGATCGAGGCGGAAAAGGCGCCGCCATCGCTGCCGCCCGATGTTAATGATGGTGGTGATCATGAGAACGCGCAGGATCCACTTTCAGATATAAAAATCGAACATTTTGCCGTATTGTCCAGGATTGTGGCTCAAGAGTTTCCGGGCAATACTCCTTTAGAACAAATCATCCAGCCCCGGGCGATTGGCTTTAAAAATGTTTCGAATTCCCTCATCATCGAAAGCGACAAGTTCAACGAAGAAATAGAAATCGCTAAGGACAAGATCGAGGCGGCGATCGAAAAAGACAAGGAATTAAGCGTTGAGGCTGCCTATATGATGACCGGTCTGGCGGTTGCCCAGGGTATGAAAAGCGTTGCCGTCCACGGTACGGATAAGGAAAAGGTTTTACTGGGTTTGGTTGCAAGTCAATTTGGAATACAAATCTCCAACGAGAAAGAAATAGAAACCATAATCGCCAATAACCCAGATGTTTTGAAAGAAGCAAGGCAAAAATGGTCGACACATCTAAGCAGCCTGCCGCCTGCTGCGCAGCCGCAGCCACGGCGGTCCGGCCCGGCTCCGCGCCCAGCACCTTCGCCCCCGGCCTAACCTTCCGCAGACTGCAATTCTTCCAACTCCAGCCACCGCGTTTCCGCGTGGTCGAGTTCTGATTTCGCCGCGCTTAGCCGGGCGGATGTCAAATTGAATGTTTTTGCATCACGGGTATAGAGGGTCGGGTCTTCCAAATGTTTTTCCAGCGCCGTGATCTCGACTTCCAGCGCCGCGATTTTCTTCGGCAGATTGTTGATTTCATACTGAATTTTATAAGATAATTTCGCCGATGACTTTTCGGTTTTCGGCTTGGGCGTTTCGCGTGGCGTGGATTTTGATGCAGGCTGCGCCATCGCCTCACCCTTCATCCATTCATTGCCGCGCGCGGCGACGTAATCGGAATAGCCGCCAATATGCTCCTCCACCTTGCCATCGCCTTCGAAGGCCAGGATTTTGGTGACAGTCTGGTCCAGGAAGTCGCGGTCATGGCTGACGACCACCAGCGTGCCTGTATACTGCGCCAGAATGTCTTCCAGCATATCCAGCGTCTCCATGTCCAGGTCGTTGGTCGGTTCGTCGAGGATCAGGAACGTGCCAGGGTCGGCCAGGATGCGCGCCAGCATCAGGCGGTTTTTCTGCCCGCCTGACAGGGTTTTGACGGCCTTCAGCGCATCCTGCGGATCGAACAGGAAATCGTTCAGGTATCCGCACACATGGCGCGGCTTGCCCATTACGTTGATGTAATCGCCCCCATCGGGGCACAGCGTGCGCCACAGCGACCATTCGGGGATCAGGTCTTTGCGTTTCTGGTCGAAATAGGATGTCTTTATTTCCCGGGCAATTTTTACCTTGCCCGCGTCTGCCGTCAGTTCGCCAACCAGAAGCTTCACAAAACTGGTCTTGCCCGATCCGTTCTGGCCGAGAATGCCGATGCGGTCGCCGCGGATAATCTTGTAATTGAATTTTTCCAGGATGGTTTTGACGCGTCCGTTTTCATCCGTGAAATGTTTATGGACGTTGTAGAATTCGGCGACGATCTTCGATGAAATTTCTGTTTCAATCTTTTCGAATTCGACCTTCGACGTCGCACGGCGGAATGCTGCCTGGTCCTGGCGCAGCTTGTCGCGGGCGACCTTCATGTTTTCCAGCCGTGCCTGATTGCGCTTGCGCCGCGCTTTCACGCCCCGGCTGGCCCATTCCACTTCCTGGTCCACCAGTTTCTGCTTGTTATGCAGCTCACGCTCTTCCTGTTCCAGCAACTGCGTCGACCATTCATCGAAATAGCTGAAGCCGCGCGGGCAGACTTTCAGCTTCCCCCGGTCCAGCCAGAAAATCCGGTCCGATATCGCGCTCAGGAACAATTTGTCGTGGCTGACGCAGAGCAGGGCGCCGCGATAGGATTTCAGATAATTCTCAAGCCATTCGATGGTATTGAGGTCCAGATGGTTGGTCGGCTCGTCCAGCAGCAGGATATCCGGCTCCTCCACCAGGGCACGTGCTAGCGCTGCCCGGCGCAGCTGTCCGCCGGACAACATCTCCATTCGGTCGTCGCGCTTCAGGCCCAGCGGCTCTAGCACCAGATCGACTTTATATTCATGAGACAACATCTGAATATCTTGCGGCAATTCTTTGAAAACGAAGTCAAATACCGTCTGGCCGGGCAGGGGTGTTACATCCTGTTGCAGATAGCCGATCGTGGTGCCCGCCAGGATCCAGCGCAACCCGTCATCCAGATCCCGATCGCCCTTGATAATATTCATCAGCGTGGTCTTGCCGGTGCCGTTCTTTCCCACCAGGCAGATTTTTGCGTTTTTATGGATATGAAAAGTCAGCCCGTCAAACAGGGTCTTCCCGCCAAAGGAAATCACGGCATCCTGAACGCTTAAGACAAGGTCACTCATGCAGGGGGTTGTAAAGCATTATGGCACTGGATGACAAATAGTTAAATTTTGTTTAGCCTGCTTACCGTAAAAAAGGATTCGTTCATGGCCCGCATATCATCCTCAATCGACCCGAACAGCGCCGCTTTCGCCAAGAATCGGGAAAGAATGGAAACCTTGCTGGCCGACCTGAAAGCCAGGGTTGCGGCCATTGAACAAGGCGGCGGCGATAAAGCCCGTGAACGCCATACCAGCCGGGGCAAACTTCTCCCCCGCGACCGTATCAACCATCTGCTCGATCCCGGTTCGCCGTTTCTGGAGCTGTCACAGTTCGCCGGGCATGAAGTCTATGACGATGTCGTCCCCGCCGCCGGCATCATCACCGGTATCGGACGCGTCTCCGGCCTGGAATGCGTGATCGTCTGCAACGACGCCACTGTGAAGGGCGGCACGTATTACCCGCTGACCGTCAAAAAACATCTGCGGGCGCAGGAAATCGCGCAGGCGAACAATCTGCCCTGCATCTATCTGGTGGATTCCGGCGGCGCAAACTTGCCCAATCAGGACGAAGTGTTTCCGGACCGTGACCATTTCGGACGCATTTTCTTCAATCAGGCCAATATGTCCGCGCAGGGCATTCCGCAAATCGCGGTGGTCATGGGTTCCTGCACGGCGGGCGGTGCGTACATTCCGTCCATGTCCGATGAAAGCATTATCGTGAAGGAGCAGGGGACGATTTTCCTCGCCGGCCCGCCTTTGGTAAAAGCGGCGACGGGCGAAGAAGTGTCTGCCGAAGACCTCGGCGGGGGCGATGTCCATACCCGTATTTCCGGCGTGGCCGACCATCTGGCGGAAAATGACGAACATGCCTTGCAATTGGCCCGGCGCGCTGTCGCGAATTTGAATCGGGCAAAAATCAATCCTTTGGCCTGCATCGAACCGCGCGAACCGGCCTATGATCCTAAAGAACTGCACGGCATTGTGCCGACCGATACGCGCATGGCGTGGGACGTGCATGACGTCATCGCCCGCATTGTGGACGGCAGCGATTTCGACGAATTCAAAAAACGCTACGGCACCACGCTGGTCACAGGCTTCGCCCATATTTACGGCATGCCGGTCGGCATCGTCGCCAATAACGGCGTGCTGTTCTCGGAGAGTGCCGTAAAGGGCACGCATTTCATTGAACTCTGCGCCCAGCGTGGCATTCCTTTGGTCTTCCTGCAAAACATCACTGGTTTCATGGTGGGCCGGAAAGCCGAAAGCGGCGGCATCGCCAAGGACGGCGCGAAAATGGTGACGGCGGTCTCCTGCGCCAAAGTGCCAAAATTCACCGTCATCATCGGCGGCAGTTTCGGCGCTGGCAATTACGGCATGTGCGGCCGCGCCTTCGACCCGCGCTTCCTGTGGATGTGGCCCAACGCCCGCATCTCTGTGATGGGCGGTGAGCAAGCCGCAGGCGTCCTCGCCATGGTCAAACGCCAGGGCATGGAACGCGAAGGCAAAAAATGGAGCGCCGAGGAAGAGGAGTCTTTCAAAAACCCTGTGCGCGCGCAGTATGAGAAAGAAGGGCATCCGTACTATGCATCGGCGCGCCTATGGGATGACGGCATTATTGATCCGGCGGATACGCGAAAAGTGCTGGGGTTGGGAATTTCGGCCAGCCTGAATGCACCGATTGAGGAAACAAAATACGGCGTATTCAGGATGTAATCAGTCGTCACGTCCGTCTTCAACCGGCCGGCGGCTTTCTTTAGCACTAGATTTATATTCGTTATCCGCAGCTTTCACTTTCTTCACAGGGGCGGCGTTAAAAGTCGGGCCGCCCATGTTCTGAGGATTTTGCACATCTGGCTTTTTCATTTTCTGCCTTTTGCAGGTTGTTTCGGCTCATGCTCTGTATTGTCCGGGGTTGGGATTTCGTCGGGAACATGCTCCACGCCGCCTGGTCTTTCTTCAGAAATCATAGGATTACTCCTTACATTCAGTTAGCCTGATAGACAAACGCACGGGAAACGGGTTTAATTCCACGAGATCAACGATGAAGATTAAAGGCATAATTTCAATGAATAACAATATCTTGGTGGATATCGCCGACAAAGTCGCGACCGTGACCCTGAATCGTCCCGACGTCCACAACGCATTTGATGAGGATATGATCACCTCCCTGGCTGCAACATGCGACGATCTGGCCGGTCGTGCCGATGTGGTCGCCGTCGTCTTGCGCGGCAACGGAAAAAGCTTTTCCGCGGGCGCGGACGCCAACTGGATGAAACGCGCGGCGGGATATACGGAAGCACAAAACCGTGACGATGCCATGAAACTGGCGGGTATGCTGAACAAGCTTTACACGCTGCCGAAACCTGTTATCGCCTGCGTCCATGGTGCCGCCATGGGCGGCGGGTTTGGCCTGGTCAGCTGCTGCGACATTGTGCTGGCGACGAAGGAGGCGACGTTCGCACTCTCCGAGGTCAAACTCGGCCTGATCCCCGCCACCATCGCGCCTTACGTCCGCCGCGCCATCGGCGAACGGCAGTTCCGCCGCTATGGCGTTACAGGTGAAAAATTCGGCGCGGAGCGCGCACAGGCGATCGGTCTCGTGCATGAAGTCGTTTATGATATTGATACTGTGCTGTCATCTTTACTTACAACCCTGAAATCCAATGGCCCGCAAGCCATGGCCGCGACCAAGCGCCTGGTTCACGACCTCCAGGCGCGCCCGGTCGACCTCTCCCTTATGTCTGAAACTGCTGGCCGCATTGCAAAAGTCAGAGCAGGAGACGAAGCGAAAGAAGGACTAAGCGCATTTCTGGAGAAAAGAAAAGCGTCATGGCTATAACAATCCGCCAGTTGCATGAGCCGGATTGGTCAATATTTAAAAGCATGCGCCTTAAAGCATTGCAAAATCATGCCGATGTTTTTGCCAGCCCCTACGCAAAAGAAGCCGCCGAGCCGGATAGCTGGTGGAAAGACACGCTGGACGGAAAAGGAAAAGCCGTTTTCGGTATATTTAACGGTGAAACCATTGTCGGCTTTACCGGCATTTTTACGGCTCGTATCGACCCAACAGGTCAAACTGGTGTTCTGGCGATGAGTTATATAGAGCCTGAGTATCGCGGGCAGGGATTGTCGCGATTATTTTATCAGGCGCGCATCGACTGGGCGGTCAATCAGCCACAGCTTAAAAAACTGATCGTTTCCCATCGCGAAGGCAATGAATCTTCACGCCGCGCCAATCAGGCTTTCAGCTTTATACTTAATAACAAGGAAAACAAACTATGGCCTGATGGGGTTGAGGCCTTGGAATGGAATTACACTTTGGATCTTGACCAATTGCGTAAATCACATGCGCCAAAGCCTGAGTTTAACTAGCGAATTTTTAACACAGCCAGCATCGCCGCCGCCAGAACAAGGCCAAATCCCGCGAGCTTGTTG
The DNA here is from genome assembly GCA_044220535.1 of Alphaproteobacteria bacterium. Classification (GTDB taxonomy): domain Bacteria; phylum Pseudomonadota; class Alphaproteobacteria; order Micavibrionales; family Micavibrionaceae; genus JBDHTS01. The sequence continues at coordinate 15,036 of JBGAQU010000012.1, forward strand.
CTCTGGTCCTTCCATCCCGACATCCGCGCCAGAACCATCAGCCAGACGACATCCAGCATACTGATCAGCGAGACATAGGCCGGGTGATCCACGCGCTGTTGCGCATAGGTGCGCAGAATGATACCGCTGACCATGAAGCCGCCGACGATTAAACCGGTCAAAGCACCGTGCTTTGTAAATACGGCTTGTGCTGTGTTTCTGTCTCTCATGCGGAAATAAATAGCATAGAAGCACAGCATCAGCGCAGCCTCGATCCCGACATAGCCAAACACGCCTTTCGTATGCGGGGCGATATCGACGGCTTCCTTCACAAGGAAGGTTCCGGCAACGCTCGCGAAGATCACGAACCAGATGGCTTTCAACGCATTCCATGAAAAAGGGCAATTGCGGACGGCGAGGGCAGATAACGCAGCGCCCAGCAATGTCAGCCCGATCAGGCTGAACCGTACTGGGTCGTCCATATACCGTCCGAACAATTCCGGCTTCACAAAAAACCATGCAACGAAACTCAAAATAATCCCAAGCGGCGACAGCCGCGCCAGCAACGCCGCGCCATGCTTCGTCACATTGCCGAAATAGATAAGGTCGTTGATACACCAGATCGCCGCCGCCAGCGCCGTCCACATATAAAACAACGGTTCTGTCGGAAGGCCAGTACGATAGAGAACGGGCGCCGCAACGCAGACAGCCAGAATCTTCACCCACACGGCAGATGCCGCGCCGATGCCATTCAGTCGCTGATGCATATACATCGCCATGGCGGCGCAGAACGACGATGCGAAGGCGTAAAGGAACCAAGGGGGAAGCAAAACAATATCCTTTTAAAGATACGCTTTCGGAGCGTAATCCTTGAACTCGTTCTGCCAGTGATGGCCTTGCCGCCTGACAGGAAGCCTGTAGGATACCGGTAAACGGCCTTCAACGTCTATGCGTATTGTCTTGCCGACCTTTAGCAATCCCCAGGCGCTGTGCGGTTCCGGATGGGTCATAAAGGTTTCGGTAAGGGACGGAACCGTGACGTAATGCGTACCGTCGATGCTTTGATGCGAATTCCAATGCGCGTGGCCGTTCATGCACAGAATGACTTTACCCGACCGCTCGATGATTTCACGAACTTCTTTGGATTGATCGTCTGGATAATGCGCGTGATGCGGCACGTTTTCAAAATAATAATTCCCCACCATGCTGCCGTTGCCCAAGGGTACATGTGTAAAAATAACCGTAGGATAGGTTGCTTTTTCCAGCGCATCTTTCAGCCAGTCGATATCGCTTTGATCCAGTCTGAATCCTTTCGCGTAGTCCAGCTTGACATTGTTGTTCCACAAAATGGATGTAACGCCTTTTCGGGTTGTGATTTGCGGCTTGAACGAAACGCCCATAATGTCTTCGTTATCCTGCACGCTTAAGGAGTGGACGTCATGATTGCCAAGTATATGAAAGAGTTCACATGCGACATCTTTGAATTCATCAGCAATTTCGCGCATGAGGCTCAGGTCTTTTTCCCGCCCGGCGTCGGCAATAAGGTCGCCTTTAACGACCAGGAAATCAGGGTTTTTTATTTTTAACCATGAACGAAATTGCCGCATCAAAGGCACAGCCATCGTTCCACGGCGTGTCCCGCCATCCGCGCCGTGATGAATATCAGAAATAAAAGCGATTGTAAGTGTCATAACATGGCTCTTAGCAGCTTTACCTGCGAGCGAAAACAATCTTTTACTTTGCATTGCATCAAAGATGATTGCTTTTGCATATAGGCGTCATTTGCTATGCTCGCTAAACCTGAAAGAGGTTTTATCATGTTCAAGAAAATTCTGATCGCCAACCGTGGGGAAATCGCCTGCCGCGTTATTGGTACAGCCCGGCGCATGGGAATCAAGACGGTGGCCGTTTATTCAGATGCCGATGCGAAAGCGCGCCATGTCCGCCTGGCGGATGAAACCGTTCATATCGGTGGATCAGCCAGCCGCGATTCATACCTGAAAGGCGATGTTATTATCGAAGCGGCGAAACGCGCGGGGGCTGAAGCAATCCACCCGGGATACGGCTTTCTGTCTGAAAACGAAGGATTCGCCAAAGCCTGCGCGAAGGCGGGTATTGTCTTCATCGGGCCGACGCCCGATGCGATCAACGCCATGGGCCTGAAGGACAAGGCCAAGGAAATCATGGCGAAGGCCGGCGTGCCTGTGGTGCCCGGTTATATGGGCGACAATCAGGATCCGAAATTTCTTCAGAAACAGGCGGATGGCATAGGCTATCCGGTTTTGATCAAGGCCGTTGCGGGGGGCGGCGGAAAGGGCATGCGGCTGGTTGAGAAATCCGCCGATTTTATAGACGCGCTCGCATCTTGCCAGCGGGAGGCGCAGAACGGCTTTGGCAATGCATATGTCTTGATCGAAAAATACATCCAGAAACCCCGCCATGTCGAAGTGCAGGTGTTTGGCGACAGCAAAGGCAACGCGGTCTATCTGTGGGAACGCGATTGCTCCCTCCAAAGGCGTCACCAGAAAGTGGTAGAGGAAGCACCCGCGCCGGGCCTGCCAGATAAGGTGCGTAAAGCGCTTGGCGATGCATCGGTAAAAGCTGTGAAGGCGCTGGGTTACATCAATGCGGGCACCATCGAATTCATCATGGATTCACAAGCCTTCGATTTCTATTTCATGGAAATGAACACAAGGCTGCAGGTGGAACACCCGGTCACGGAAATGATCACCGGCATCGATCTTGTCGAATGGCAACTGCGCGTGGCCGCGGGCGAAAACCTGCCGCTGAGCCAGAAAGACATTCCCATGACCGGCCATGCGTTTGAGGTGCGCCTCTACGCCGAAGATCCAGCAAATGGGTTTTTGCCGCAGATTGGGATGATAAAAGACTTTATCTATCCGTCATCCCCGCCTTTGCGGGGATGACGATTCTGCGCGTGTCAGAATTGATACCGGCGTCGAAGCCGGTGACGCGGTCACCATTTTCTACGATCCCATGATCGCAAAAATCATTGTTCATGGCGCGGATCGTGCGGCCGCAATCAAAACGATGCAAAAGGCGTTGAATGAAACCGGCGTCAGCGGCCTGGTGAATAACCAGGAATTCCTTTCCAATATTTTCCTGCAAAAGGATTTTATCGCTGGAAAAGTGGATACAGGATTTATCGCGCGGCATGAATCTGATCTTTTGCCAAAGGATTACGGACACGCCGCAATTGATGATCTGGCGATTGCGGCAATCTATTTTCTTTCTTCGCCTGCCTCTTCACACGATATATGGTCGACAGGTGATAACTGGCGCATGAACGCTGTTCTGACCCGCAGTCTGATCGTTTTAAATCGCGAACAGTCTGTGACGTTTCAGGTAACATGCCTGGGCGATCAATTCGTCATCAATGCCAATGGCGCGCAAATAACCGCCCAATGCCTTGGTTATGAAGCCAGCCGCATGACTTTCACCACCAACGGCACAAAACAATCGGCAATCGTGATGGGGAATCAGGATGCATTGACCATCATTCGCGATGGCCGTGTCATTCATCTTCATCTGCCTGATTCATCGATTTCAGCCGGGGAAGCCGCAGGCAGCGGCCGCGTAACCGCACCCATGCCAGGCCGTATCGTCACCGTGCTGGTCGGGCAGGGCGATACAGTGAAAAAAGACCAACCTCTCCTGGTTATGGAAGCCATGAAAATGGAAATGACCATCCGCGCTGGATGCGATGGCACGGTCGACGAACTGCCAGTCGCCGCCAACGATCAAGTGATGGATGGCGCATTGCTCGCGATGATTGCGTCTTAAAAATAATCAGGCCGCAGGGTCAGGCAGCATTTTTATGGACTCAATGCGCGAAGAGGTTTTGGGATGAGAGTATAAATACTTTTTCAGTGCACCCTCTGGCAAAAGATCATGCTGATCGATTTTAGTAAGTGCGCTGATCGCGGAGTTTTTATCGTCAGTATATTTTACGCCGTTCCTGTCCGCGCGATATTCTACTATATGGCTGTATTTATTGCTGATGGCTATTAGGGAAGGAAGCAAGGTAACAATGGCAAGGCATCGTGCAAAAAGCTCTAATGACGTATGACCCTGGGCAACCATACTTTCTGTATTATACCCGTTAAGCGCAGCGATACCCGCAAAAGGCAGGCCGATTAAAGCTCCCAAAAACTGAAAAAATAAAGGATTCATAGGCATCGAAAGAAAAGCAAATTCGCGCCCGTCCACTTTTCGCATGTGCGCGATTTCATGTCCTATAACGAATTTAAGTTCATCGCGTGTAAGCGTGTCGACAAGCTTCCGTCCCAGATAAACGGATACGCTATCTGTCCAGGCGTTATCTACAGCACCTTCTTCCACGATATATGTTTTGATGGCATGACGATACCCGCTGCGTATCCTGATTTCTTCTACATCCGCCAGGATGTCTGCATTGGGAATGCTCGTCTTTTTGGCGACAGAATTAAATAGGTTATATAAGGCGACTGGTGCGCGCCTGATATAAGGAATGCCAAGGGACAGAGATAAGGCCGCAATGATTGCAGTTGATGTTCCTATGGAAGATAGGGGTTTATGATTAAGAAAATATTGAAATGCGGCCATGCTGCCATGGGTCACGGCAGCAAGCGAGGCGTACCAGGCATAATCTGACGCCTGGTTGAACTTATGCTTTAGTTTTCCTGCAAGGTCGATCGCCACCATCGTATTCCTTCTTCGCGGGCCATTACTACGTAAATTTTTTCATATGTCAATGCATCATTATTTCATTATAAAGCTTGTGTATCAGCATAGTAAGACATGTCCTTTATCATTGATAAATTTGAAAAAAATGCCAAAAAACAAAGTTGCAGCATATCTGGCGGCTATTCATCGATCTGTGTGGCTGAAACTGTCCAGGATGCGCTTAAAGCAGGCGTCCGGGTAATTGTGATGAAGGATTGTCTGGTCGACAATCAAAACGAAGTGGACTTCAGGGAAATGTTTACCAGTGCCGCGAATAAAGCTGTATTCACCAGCTCGGGCAAAGTTCTTGCAAGACTGGCAGCCCCTGAATCGCGCAAGGCGAGCCTCGGCGCGCCTGAATTGGCATAGGCCTTCAGAAGTAATCAGCCTATTTTATACAACAGAAATCTAGCCGTCTTATTTCGGCTGGCAAAGAATATAGCTTGGATATTCGTTCTCAATACCTGCGGGTAAGGTGATATGCAATGAATTGCCCAGTGTTTCGGTTATAACATCGCCGCTTTCAGCCAGATTGCATTTCATGTCCGGCAAATCGGGCTTGTGATTGTTCGCCAATTTATATTCAGCAATGGCGCCGGCCGCCAGGCAGAACAAACCACAAAAAGCTAGGCCAAGTTTATTGGATATCATCACAATAATTCTCTTATCCATGGTTTAATTTTGCATGTATCCTATATAACTATATAAAACTTGTCTATAAAGGTTAAAAATTTGGAAATGCAGCTTCCTTCTAAGATTCGCCTCTACGAAGTCGGCCCGCGCGATGGCCTGCAGAACGAAAAGCAGATCGTTCCAGCTACGGTGAAGATTGATCTGGTAAACCGCTTATCTGCCAGCGGTCTGACACATATCGAGGCCGCCGCCTTCGTCTCCTCCAAATGGGTACCACAGATGGGTGACGCGGCAGAGGTAATGAACGGCATCACCCGCAAGCCCGGTGTCACGTATCCGGTTCTTGTTCCCAATGAACGTGGGATGGAGGATGCGGTAGAGGCGGGCGTAACCGAAATCGCTGTTTTCACTGCCGCATCCGAAACCTTTGCACAGAAAAATATTAACTGTACCATTGCCGAAAGCTTCGACCGTTTCGCGCCCGTCATGAAGATGGCGGAGACGAACAATATTAAAGTGCGCGGCTACGTATCCTGCGTGGTCGGATGCCCCTATGAAGGCAAGATCGATCCCTTGAAGGTTGAAGAGGTCGCCTTAAAACTGAAAGATATTGGCTGCTATGAAATCAGCCTGGGCGACACAATCGGCGTCGGCACGCCGAACACAGTGCAGGATATGCTGGATGCCGTCATGAAATCCGTGAACATCGAACACCTGGCCCTGCATTGCCACGACACCTACGGCACCGCCCTCGCAAATATTTATGCAGGGATGCAAATGGGCATAAGCGTCATCGATTCATCCGTCGCCGGCCTTGGTGGTTGCCCCTACGCACCGGGCGCTGCGGGTAATGTAGCGACAGAGGATGTGCTTTATATGCTGAACGGCATGGGGATTGGGACAGGCGTTGATCTGGATAAAATCGTAGAAGTAGCTTGGTGGATATCTGCAAAATTGAACCGTGTGCCAGAATCAAAAGTCGCTTTGGCTAAAGGTGACGCACTCAAGTAAATATCACCCTAATATAATATTATGTCTATTTGCGCCGTGTCATGCTTAAAGCGGCAAAATGTCTTATCTTTCTGGCTGCAATCAGGAGGGTTTCCAATGCAGTCCGCAGCCGTTAAGATCGACGCCGTCAACCGTAACCAGCAGGCGCAGCCCGTCATGACTTATCCTTCCCTGAAATTCGGCCATGGCGATACCATCGACATGATGCGGGAGCATGTGCAGAAATTTGCAGCCGCTGAAATTGCCCCGCGCGCGGCGCAGATCGATCATGACAATCTGTTCCCTAATGACCTCTGGAAGAAAATGGGGGATATGGGCCTGCTCGGCATGACGGTGGCGGAAGAATTTGGCGGATCGAATATGGGGTATCTCGCCCATGTGATCGTGATGGAGGAAATCTCCCGCGCTTCGGCCTCGGTGGCGCTGTCTTACGGAGCGCATTCCAATCTCTGCGTCAACCAGATCCACAAAAACGGCAACGCGGAACAGAAAAAGAAATACCTGCCGAAACTGATCAGCGGCGACCATATCGGCGCGCTGGCGATGAGCGAGCCCGGCGCGGGATCTGACGTCGTGTCCATGAAGCTGCGTGCTGATAAGAAAGGCGACCGCTACATCCTGAACGGCAATAAAATGTGGATCACCAACGGGCCGGATGCGCACACGTTGGTGGTCTATGCGAAAACCGATATTAATGCAGGCTCCAAGGGCATCACCGCCTTTATCGTCGAAAAAGGCATGAAGGGCTTCTCAACGGCGCAGAAACTGGACAAGCTTGGCATGCGCGGTTCCAATACCTGCGAATTGGTGTTTCAGGATTGCGAAGTTCCGGCAGAGAATGTTTTGGGTGATGAAGGGAAGGGCGTGCGCGTCCTGATGTCCGGCCTGGATTACGAACGCGTCGTGCTCTCCGGCGGGCCTTTGGGGCTGATGCAGGCCTGCATGGATGTCGTGATCCCCTATATCCACGAACGCAAACAATTTGACCAGCCCATCGGCACCTTCCAGCTGATGCAGGGAAAAATTGCCGACATGTACAGCAGCCTGTCCGCAAACCGCGCCTATGTTTATGCGGTGGCGCAGGCCTGTGATCGCGGCGAAACCGCCCGCAAAGACGCGGCAGGGTGCATCTTAATGAGCGCGGAAGCGGCAACTAAAATGGCGCTGGACGCGATCCAGTGCCTTGGCGGTAACGGCTATATCAACGAATACCCGACCGGTCGTTTCCTGCGCGATGCCAAACTCTACGAAATCGGCGCAGGCACCAGCGAAATCCGCCGCATGCTAATTGGGCGGGAGTTGTTTGAGGAAACGAAATAGTCAGCCGATTGAAAAATTATTGCCGACTAACCATTTCCCTTCATCGTTTTGTTGGATTGAAACGCTCAGGCGTTGCGGTCTCATAGTCGCATCTGTAAAAACGCCTGGATAAGTGAAATTCATTGTCAGGCCATTCGCTGTGGCCAGCGTATTTATTTCAGCAATGATCGGGTCTTTTTCATCAGGAACTAAAGAGCCACCGAATGTTTTTGTAAATGCGACTTCACAGCCTGAGAATTTCTGGAACTGGTCTATAAGATTCATAAAATTTCCCCTCCCTCTAATTTTTTAATAATAAATATGTATCATGTAAATGTAAATTCGGTAATCCGCCAACGACTTTTGTGGAAATTCTCAGGCGCAATATGCCCCGTTACGACTTTAGGCGGAAATGCTCCCGCCGGAATAGCGGCTTTCTGAAAGTTAAGGATCAAACCATTTCGTGCGGCAACGCCTCTTATCTTGTCAACAACAAGATCGACATCGCAGGTTAAGCGATCAGGGTTTTTAATTGTCAGGCCAACAAATCCCCTAAACTCATTTTCAAGTAGGCTCATTTGCTTTTTGCCTTTTTATTTTTTGTTATTTCCGCCGGCTGCACGGCAATGATTTTGACAGGGCCGGGGTTTAATTTTTCGTCCCATCCGCTCATCCAGACTTCGCCATTGCCGATCATGATGCCTTTGGCATTAATAAACAGGGTTTCATAAGTGGCATCGCTGACGGCTTTTTTTACATCCGCCGTAAAATATTTATCGAAGTCTTTCAGGAATTCTTTTTCGGATTTATAATTTTTCTTTTCCTGGCCGTTTTTATAAATCTTGAATGGGTATTTCAGCATAGCTGCAACTGCTGCCTTGTCATTGGCGGCCAGGCTTGTCTGAAGTTTTTGCAGGAATTCTTTCATCTCGGCAGCGCTTTTTACGCCTGCCATCTCCAGCTTGCCGTCATTGCTTTGCTGGGACTGTTCGGTTGAACTGGTCGTGGCCGTCTGATCCGGTTTGCAGCTTGCCAGGCCGAGCGCGACGAAAGCCACGGCAAAAAGAAAAGTTTGTCTTATCATTTTCACATCTTTGTTGGATTGCTTGAAACACTATAACGCACCGTTCAAAAGAATCAAAAAAATCCCGGCATATTTGCCGGGATTTTACACACACGCGCTAAGTAACTGATTATTGCGGCAGGAAGATCGGGCCGCCGCTGACATAAAGGTTGGAGCCGCCACCGAAAGACGGGGTGCTAAAGCTATGAATGGATGGCACCGAGTACTGAATACTGGACACGGCCTGGTCAATCGAAGGACCTGCGAAACCTGCCAGCAGCGGCAGCATCATAAGCATGGTGCCTGTCGAGATTGCCTGTCTTGTTGCCGATTTCGCGAAACCCATTGCCGTCCCCTTTGTTACCTTGATCATAGGGAAGGGGGTTTAAGGGCCTTTTAAATTTACCCGCAATTTTAGCTAAAATGGCGGGAATTGTAAGAAGAAAAAATTATAATTTTATTATTATATATCAAATAGATAAAATAATTTCTTGATAGAAAATATTGGTAGAATTGCCTCATCTTTTTTTGAAAAAAGCAGAAATTGTTACTTTTTATATGACCGTCATGCCCGCGAAAGGCAGGCATGACGAAGAGAGCTTAAAACTTATACGTCACGCCCAGCCCGCCAAATGCAAACGTCGTGTCATCCCGACCAACCTTTGCCGTGGCCTGGCCGGAGCTGCGGGTCACATTCACGTTTGAATCCTGAACGAAGGAATACATGGCGGCTGCGTTCAGGGTCAGGTTGGCGTTCAGGTTATAGCTGAGGCCGGCGGCGAAATTATTCCGGTTGCCGTCGGGCACGCGGGTATCGCGGTTCGGGCTGTGCGTCGGTGTTTGGTCGAACTGATAACCGAAGCGGAATGTCCATTCCGGCGACCATGCATATTCGGCGCCTGCGGCAAAGCTCCAGGTGTCTTCGTAATCTTCGCTGGTCGTATCGACGACCGTGCCGCTATCGGTGACGACGGTGATGTTCTTGAACCGGCTCCAGTTGAAATAATTCACCTGACCCATCACTTTCCATTCCGGCGTCACCGCCTGGGAAATACTCAGGCCCATAATGTCCGGCAATTCCAGATCGGCGGAACCGCCCGTATCAAGGTTACGGGACGGGAAGGCGCCTGCTCCGGGAACACCCGTAATCAGAACATTCCCTTCCAGGGTGTGATCGATGGCTGAGCGATAGTCGAAACCGATATTGGTGCCGTCCACGGGCGTCACCAGCACGCCGAGGTTATAACCCGTGCTCCAGTCATCTCCCTTCACAGTCGCGTCCCCTTCAAAGGCGACGTTGGTGACGGCCTTGGTCAGTTTCGCCTGTGCATGCTGTACGTTCAAGCCGCCGCCGATCGACAGCCAGTCTGTGGGCGCGAATGCGATGGTAGGCTGGATATCATAGGTGCGCAGATCGCTTTTCACCGAATCGAAGCGGCCGACCCAATTATCGTCGTATTTGGTGCTAAGGCCGAATGGCACGCTGAAGCCGATGCCAAGCCATAATTTGTCATCCAGCGCGGGAACCGGTGTCGCGGCATAAAGATTGGGTATGGCGTTCAATGGGATCTGATTGTCCGAATCACCGCCACCTGCGGGAATGGTCGTAACCACGCCGGTGAAGATGTTGCGGGTCGAACCCTGATCCGTGTTATTGCCGCGGGCATACAGAACGCTGACGCCGCCGGTAATCTGCGCGTTTTTCAGTCGCGCTATGCCGGCGGGGTTGTAATACATAATGCTGGCGTCTCTGGCTTCCGCGCCCGCGCCAGCATAGGCCGTTCCGTTGGCAGTGACCGATTGTTCCTGAAGATAAAACGCGCCCGCCACGGCCTGTCCGGGCAGTGCTGCGCAAAGAGCCGTGACACCGGAAAGCAGGATACGGCGTGAAATACCTGAAAAGAATGACGGGCGCATATGGAAGTCCTTTCTCAGCTGCATGTCTTAATGATCATCGTACGCCCGATCCCCAGTGAGTCAATCGCTGGCAATGCGGCGCTGCGATATTGTTGTGAATGGCGAAAACCGTCGCGCTTAAAAGACTTGGCATATGCGGGGAATCTGATAGGTTCAGGGGCAATACCAATCAACGATGAAGGAAGATGAACATGAAAAAACTGGCTCTGACCGCGGCTGTCGCGGCATTTGTGACGCTGGGTCTTGCAGGACAGGCTCATGCAGGTATGGATTCAGTCTGGAACTGGATGCCGCAGCCGGAAGCCGCCAAAGCGGACCGCAACGATGACAGCCTGCCTAAAGCCCGCGTCACCACGGCGGCAACCACACAGGCCATCGTACCGCCTGCCGCCAACGTGAACGCACGCACGCAAGTTTCCGCAAACACATCCTCCCTGGCCTATCCGGATGAAGCATCCGTCCAGGGCCGCGTGGCCGTAAAGCATGCGCAGAAGCAGGACGAAAAAACGTTTAACGAATAAAACGGTTTCGATTGATCGTAAAAAAAGCCCGCCGCGAAAACGGCGGGCTTTTTTCTTATGAAATTCATCGCATCGCAACATAATCCGGCGCTGGCAAAGCCATTCATAAAACGCTAACCTGTCACCCGTGTGTGGGACGGGGAACGGTCATGGCTCTGCGCAATGTTTCGCTGAAAGATAAATTCGAACTGCAGGATGGTGTGGCGTATATGTCCGGCCTGCAGGCCTTAGTGCGGATTCCAATCGTGCAAAGGCGGCGGGACATTGCGGCGGGCCTGAACACGGCGGGGTTTATCTCCGGCTATCGCGGCTCGCCGCTCGGCAGCTACGATCGCGAAATCTCACGCGCGAAGAAACAGCTTGAGGCGCTGGAGGTCAAATTCCTTCCCGGCGTCAACGAAGATCTCGCCGCCACCGCAATATGGGGGACACAACAGGTCAATCTGCTGCCCGGGGCGAAGGTCGACGGCGTCTTCGGCATCTGGTACGGCAAAAGCCCGGGTGTCGATCGTTCCGGCGACGTCATGCGCCACGCCAACGCGGCGGGCACGTCGCCAAAGGGCGGGGTGCTGGCCATTGTCGGCGACGACCACGCCTGTAAATCCTCGACCCTGCCATGCCAGTCGGACCACGCGCTTTATGCGATGATGATCCCGCAGCTTTACCCGTATTCCATCCAGGAATTCGTGGAATACGGCATTCTCGGCATAGAAATGTCCCGTTATTCAGGATGCTGGACGGCATTAAAGGTTACATCGGAAACGGTCGAGACATCCGGCACGGTGGATTTGTCCCGCGAGAACCGCGAAATCCTGATTCCTGACGACAATGATTTCAAAATGCCGCCGGGCGGGCTGCATATCCGCATGAACGATCAGCCGCGCGATATCGATTACCGTCTGCAGAATTTCAAGCTGTTTGCCTGCCATGCCTTCGCCCGCAAGAACCAGATCGATAAAGTGGTGTGGGACAGCCCGCGCCCACGCTTCGGCATTATCACCTCCGGCAAATCCTATGGCGACGTGCGTCAGGCTTTATTGGATCTTGGCATTACGGAAGAGATTGCTAAAGACATTGGCATTCGCATCTATAAAGTCGGCATGACCTGGCCGCTGGAGCCGGTTGGCGTCCAATCTTTCGTCGAAGGTCTTGAAGAAATTCTGGTCGTCGAGGAAAAGCGCGAACTGATCGAATACCAGTTAAAGCAACAAATCTTCAACTGGGATGAAAAACGCCGTCCGGTCGTCGTTGGCAAATACGATGAAAACCGAAATCGTCTTCTGCCGCTCCACAATGACCAGTCGGTCGGCATGGTCGCGCGCGTGCTGGCGCAGCGCATCCATCGTTTCTACACAACAGCGAAGATCGAGGAAGCCTTAAGCTTCTACGAAAGCTATGAGAAGGAGATGGAAACCTATACGCCGCCATCCCTGCGCCGCCCGTATTACTGCTCCGGCTGCCCGCACAACACATCGACCAAAGTGCCGGACGGCAGTTTCGGCATGGTCGGTATCGGCTGTCATTATATGGTGCAATGGATGGACCGCAATTCGGGCCTGTGCACCCAGATGGGCGGAGAGGGCGTGCCATGGATCGGCGCCGCGCCGTTCACAGGCATGAAGCATATCTTCGCCAATCTGGGTGACGGCACATACTTCCATTCCGGCACACTGGCGATTCGCGCGAGCGTCGCTGCGAAAACCAATATCACTTATAAAATTCTCTATAACGACGCGGTTGCCATGACAGGCGGCCAGCATGTTGATGGCGATCTTCCCGTCGAACGTGTGGCGCAACAGGTCATGGCTGAAGGAGTCGCCAAATGTTGGATCGTCACCGAAACGCCGGAACATTATAAAGGCAAGGTTGGTATCCCTGCGGGTGTGAAAGTCCTGCATCGCGACTGGATGGACAAAATCCAGAAGGAAGCGCGAGACATCGAAGGCTGCACGGTCATAATATACGACCAGACCTGCGCCGCCGAAAAACGCCGCCGCCGGAAGCGGAATGAGTATCCGGATCCGAACAAGCGCGTAATCATCAACTCCGCCGTTTGCGAAGGCTGCGGCGATTGCTCGATGCAGTCGAACTGCGTGTCCGTCATGCCGCTGGAAAGCTGGAAACCGAATATGGCCGCAAGCGCCAGATCAACCAGACGACCTGCAATAAAGACTATTCCTGCGTCAAAGGCTTCTGTCCGTCCTTCGTTACGGTTGTGGGTGGCGAATTGCGCAAGACCGAAGCCGGTTCCGAAACACCGATGGATAAGCCGGGCAGTTCGGCGCTGTCTATTCATCAGAACAGCGATGCACCAAACCAGAATGGTCAACCATCCAGCGCGGGTACAGGCATTGATGACGGCGTGCCTTTGCCAAAAATTCCCTCCCTCGACCGCGCCTACAACGTCATGGTCACCGGCATCGGCGGCACAGGCGTTCTAACGGCGGGTGCAATCATGGGCATGGCCGCGCATCTGGAAGGCAAGCATTGCGCCATCCTGGATTCCACGGGCCTTGCGCAAAAAGGCGGGGAAGTGCTGAGCCACGTACGCCTCGCGCCGCATCTCGATGAATTGCGCACGGCGCACATCATCACCGGTGGTACCGATCTGCTGCTTGCCTGCGATATCGTGTCTGCAGCTGGAAAGGCCGCGCATGAAACCCTGAACAAAACCAAAACGGCGGCCATCGTCAACCTGGATAACACCCCCGTTGCAGCCTTCGTCACCAATAACGCCGTTGAATTTCATCAGGATGAACTGAAACAGAACATCACTGCCTCAACCCGCGCGCAATCCTTCATCGACGCCAACGCCATCACCGGTACATTGCTGGGTGATGAAATGCCGACGAATATTTTCATGGTCGGTTTTGCATGGCAAAAGGGGCTGGTGCCGTTATCCTTCGAGGCTTTAATGCGCGCGCTGGAATTGAACGGCGTCGCGATTGAAAGCAATAAGAAAGCCTTCGCCTATGGCCGTTTGGCGGCGCATGATCCGGCGAAGATCGAAGCCATTTTGGCTGGCGTGCTCGGCGGCGTACAGCAAGAAAAATTCTCTGAAACACTTGAGGCGCTGGTTGATAAACGTACGGCATATCTAACCGATTATCAAGATACAGCCTATGCCAGGCGCTATACCGATATGGTTCAGCGCATTAGGGATTTTGAAGAAGCCTTGACGATCAAAAATCCTAAAAAGAAAGCGATGAACGGCAACATGCCGCATGAGCTGGATTCACCGAATGCCGCGCCCGGCAATTTCGGCCTGCCGTTGACGGAAGCTGTTGCGCGCAATTACCACAAATTGCTTGCTTATAAAGACGAATACGAAGTCGCCCGCCTGTATACCAACGGAGATTTCCTGAAAACCCTGAATAAGCAGTTTACAGGCAACTACAAACTAAAATTCAACCTCGCCCCGCCGATCATGGAACGTGACCACCCTGCCACAGGTCGCCCGAAAAAGCGCCAGTTCGGCCCATGGATGATGCAGGGCTTCAAGATTCTGGCACGCATGAAAACCCTGCGCGGCACGCCGCTCGACATTTTTGGCTATCATAAAGACCGCGTCGCCGAACGCGCCCTGATCCGCGAATACGAACAGACCGTTGACCTGGTGCTGGGCCAGGCAAGCGTGGACAATCTTGCTCTCTGCACGGAAATCCTCTCCCTCCCGGATATGATCCGCGGCTACGGCCCCGTCAAGGAAGCCAGCATCCGCAAGGCCCGCGTGCGCGAGATGCAGCTGAAGACAAAGCTGATCAATAAAGCCGAGCCAGGCAGGAAAGTCGCCTGACACTGGCCCGGCTTTTTAATGATTATGGTCTTGCCTGCATTGAATAATCAGGCACCGTTGTCGTACAGTTTTTGCCGCAGCTTTCGGAGTGGCTCCACTGCGCGTTGGATGTTCCTTCGGTGGGGCAGAATGTCACGTAAATATTGCGTCCGGCATCGACAAACCTGCCGACCTCGCATCCATGCTTGTTGAACATGACGCTATAGGTGATTTCGCTGTTGTCGGTTTTGGCTTCCTCAATCGCCGCCTTGTCGCAGGCGGTCAGGAGACAGGCCGGGGATTGCAACAGCGGCAGCGATTTTTGCCCAGGATGATTTAGCTAACATGATAGTACCTCTTTTGTTTTCACTGCAGAAAAATGATTTTTCCTGCAGTAAGAACAGCGAGGGACGGCAGAGTGCATTCTCTGCTTTTCAGAAAAGAATACCTTCGATCTCAAGTCTGTAATGAGGTTTTATGCGGAAAGTGCAAAACGCAGCTTTCAAAGCATGCTTTTATGATCGTCCATAAAAGCTTTAGAGACTTTATACTTCTCACAATAACTCCTCCTGTTTTCACAGCAGGAAAACATCACGTTTTTCTGCTATAACCACAGATAAGTTATAATTTCCTTGTAGCATAAAGCGATCAGGAAAGTCAAATCTCATGCCGCGCCATTGCAATTAAACAGGGCTTAAGGTCATTGCGTTATTTTTTATTTTAGCGACATGGGTATGAAACCCTTCAATGCTTGGTCGGTGAGAAATATGGGCTATGCCTGAATGAGGTAACGTCGTTTTCAGCAATTCGCAAATTTCCAGCTCAGCCTCTTGATCAAGCGCAGAAGTGGTTTCATCAAGCAGGATATAATCCGGGTTATGCAATGCCAGTCTTGCAACGATAAGCTTTTGTTTTTCACCGCCTGAGAGGCCTGCAAGATTTTCCCAATAATCGCCTTTCTTATCTGCATCGTCCATAAAAGGTATCAGGCGTTGCATATTAATAGCTTCAAGCGCTGCTTTAACCTGTGGCTTGGTAAATTGGTCTGAATCGGAAGGATAGGCCAATATCCCTGAGAGCGTTTTGAGAGGCATGTATGATGTTTGAGGAATGCGCATAATTTTTTTATCCAAAGGTAATGCGATAGTGCCTTTACCATCATTCCATTCACCGTTCATGGCTTTAAACAGTGTCGATTTCCCTGATGCGGATGCGCCTGAGATATGTATCCGTTGTCCGGGTTTAAGTTCAAAATTAACGCGTTCCAGCAATGACCTCTTCTCAGGTGCAGGCGTTTCCAAGAACAAATTTTGAACACTGACGTTTTGTACTGCCTTGCGTTCTATTAAAATGCGTTCATCGGTTTTATTGTCTACATCCGCGTTGGATTTTTCTACGGCGTCAAAAAATGACGTTACACGGTTGAATGTTGCCTTCCATTCGGCCATGGAAGAAAATGCATTGATAAAGAAACTCATCCCGTCCTGCACTTGTCCAAAAGCGCCTAGCGTCTGCATAAACGTGCCGTAATCGCCTGTGCCAAAGAAATAGAGCGGGGCGCCAATAACATAAGGGAAAACACTGGCTACCTGATCATACAGGTTTTGAAAAATCATAAGATGCTTTGTTTTTCCCAGGATTTTCCACATGCTATCAATCGATTTATTGAATCGATCTGTCAGCACGCCCTTTTCAATTTGTTCGCCTTTATAGGCCGCAATACTGTCGCTATTTTCCCGGTGGCGCACCAGGGCATAACGAAAATCTGCGCGCAGACGCTGCTGGGTTTGATTAAGTTGTGTCAATTTACGGCCTATATAATAGGTCGCACCGCTGCCAGCCAGAGCGTAACCCAAAGCCGCCCAGAACATAAAATGGGGAATGTTTACATTATGCCCCAACGCCTGGAAATTAAAATCTCCTGCAAGGCTCCAAAGAATAGGCGTGAATGACCCTAAACGCATTGCCGTTTTGACAAAGCCCAGGCTGAGGCTGAGCGTACTGCTGGCCAGGCCGCGAAGGTCTTCATCAATACGCTGGTCGACGTTGTCGGTGTTGCGATATAATGACGGCAGGCGGTTGTGCGCGCCTTTATCCAGCCATTTATTTAATGTTTTTTCTGTAAGCCATTTTCCCCATCGCAGATCCAGGGATTGCGTTGCATACCAGCTGACGACGGCAGCGGCAATAAACGCGCCTGCCAGCATGGGAAATTGATCAGGGGATGTGAGAAGATGGCTAAAATCATTCCAGTTTTTTTCCTGGATGGAATTCCCAAACAATCTGCTCCAGTCATTAAAACGCAATAATAAATATGTTTGCGCTACATCAAGGCTAAGGCGGGTCGCAAGAAGTCCATATGCTTTCCATTTTTCCTCTGAAACCCAAAATGGTTTTAAGATTTTTAATGCCGTCTTAAGCGAGCCGGTTTGTTGGACAGGCGTAAGGGCTGTATCGGCCAAGAGGCCCGATCTTGTTTCATTATTCATTTTATTATGTCCCTGTTTAATTTTTCCGTAAATTAAACAGCGGCGGACATTCTGTCAATGGCAAACTTATCGCGCCGTCACCGCGCAGGTCAGTTCACATTTAGCTACTAATTTCGCCTCATTGCTGTGCACCATAATATCCCAAACATGCTTGCTGCGGCCCAGATGCACGGGTTTGCAGGTGGCGGTGACGTGGCCGTTTTTGACCGGGCGAAGATGATTTGCTGTAATTATGGATCCAACGGCGTAATATTTTTCTAGGTCGATACACATCAGAGACGCGAAACTGCCCACCGTTTCCGCCAGCATGGCCGTTGCGCCGCCGTGCAGGATGCCGTGAATCTGGTGAGTGCGCTTGTCCACCGGAATGCGCGCCTTGACGAAATCCGGCCCGATTTCCGTGAATTCCAAGCCGATATGGTGAAGCATGTTTTCCACCATCACCAGCTTGGGGATGTCTTCGACTTTATATTCCTTGAACCAGATCATTTACACATTCCTTCTTTCAGGATCGAAACTCTAACAGCTTGACCGCCGGATGCCCATGCTCTTTGATAGGGGAATGAGCACTGACGCCAAAATCGCGGCCTGGTACGGGCGGGATGATATGCTGGACAGCATCCTCCGGCGCATCGGCAAAAGCGCGGGCCTGACCACGTCCGACCTCGCGCCGTATGATGAATTGCATATCGGCAGGCGGAAGGCGACGGTTCATCTTGTGAATACGCTTGGCTTCAAGGCGGGCATGTGCGTGCTGGATGCCGGGTCGGGGTTGGGCGGCGCGGCGCGTGTGACGGCGGAAACCACCGGCGCGTCCGTCACAGGTATCGACCTGACGCCGGAATTCACCGCAACGGCCGGGTATTTGAGCGAGCTGAGCGGTTTCAGGGACCTGACCGCCTTCATCACCGGAAGCGTGCTTGAAATACCTTTTCCGGACGAATGGTTCGACGGTGGGTATACCATTCACGTTTCCATGAATATCCCGGACAAGGCCGCGTTTTACGGCGAAGTCGCGCGCGTCCTGAAACCGGGATCATTGTTCGGCCTGTATGATGTAATGAAGAGCGAGCAGGGTGCGCTGACCTATCCTATGCCTTGGGCGGATAATGAAGACACGAGCTTCCCCGAAACGCCCGATACGGTCAGGCTGCTGCTGGAACGGGCGGGATTTGAGGTTATATCTGTGGAATCCAGGCACGACTTCGCGCTGGAACAGCTGCGGCGTATGTGGGAACAAAAACCGGACTCGTTGATACCCGGGTTTGCCGTGCGGGCTGAAAATCTTTACAACGCAGTCGAATCCGGATTGTGCAGCCCATGGCAGATGATCTGCCGCAAAACCTGACAGAGGATATTTCATGCCTATGACCGATCCTGTCGTTATCGTTGCCGCCGCCCGCACGCCGATCGGCGGATTGCTGGGCGACCTGTCCGGCCTCACCGCGCCGGAACTGGGGGCTGCGGCGATCCAGGCTGTGTTCGAACGGTCAGGCGTAAAACCTGTCGATGCTGACGAAACCATCATGGGCTGCGTCCTGCCTGCGGGCCTGGGCCAGGCGCCCGCACGGCAGGCATCGCTCGCAGCAGGTATCCCCTCATCAACCGGCGCTGTGACCATTAACAAAATGTGCGGATCAGGCTTGAAAGCCGCGATGCTGGCGCATGACCAGATCCTGGCAGGATCGTCAAAAATCGTCGTCGCGGGCGGCATGGAAAGCATGAGCAACGCGCCATACCTGATTCCCAAAATGCGTACCGGCGTGAAAATGGGCAATGCCATTCTGCTGGATCATATGATGCTGGACGGCCTGGAAGACGCGTATGACAAGGGCCAGGCGATGGGTGTGTTCGCCGAGCGTTGCGCAGGTCATTATAAATTTACACGGAAAGAACAGGATTCCTTCGCTCTGGAATCCCTGCGCAGGGCGCAGGCGGCGGATTTCAGCGCCGAGATTGTGCCGCTGACCGTGAAAGCGGGTAAGGAAACCAAAACAATATCCGCCGACGAACTGCCGCAGAAGGCCCGGCCCGAAAAAATCCCGACCCTGAAACCGGCTTTCGTGAAAGATGGTACCGTCACCGCCGCCAATGCCAGTTCCATCTCCGACGGCGCCGCCGCGCTGCTGATGATGCGGCGCTCGGAAGCCGCCGCGCGTAAGTTGCCGGTCATTGCCACCATCATCGGCCATGCCACACACGCCCAGGACGCCGCCAAATTCGCGACCGCCCCCATCGGCGCGCTGCAGCGCCTGGCCGTAAAAACCGGATGGGCGTTAAAGGATGTCGACCTGTTCGAAATCAACGAAGCCTTTGCCGTCGTCCCCATGGCCGCCATGCGCGACCTCGATTTGCCGCACGATAAAGTGAACGTAAACGGTGGCGCTTGCGCTCTCGGTCATCCTATCGGTGCATCCGGTGCGCGAGTCCTGGTGACACTGCTGAACGCTCTGGCTCAGCGCAACCTGAAACGCGGTATCGCCACGTTGTGCATCGGCGGCGGCGAGGCGGTTGCGATGGCGGTGGAAAGAGCCTAATCTCGATTTAAGAAGGAATAAGCATGCAAATCAAAAACCACACAGCCATCATCACCGGTGGCGGCAGCGGTATGGGGGCGGCGACAGCGCGCATATTGGCGCAGGCCGGGGCGAAAATCGTGCTGTGGGACATGAATGCCGACGCGGCGCAGATTGTCGCCAAGGAAACAGGCGGCAAGGCCGTTCAATGCGACGTCACCAATGAGTCGAGCGTCAAGGCCGCGCTGGAACAATCCGGCGAACCGCGCGTCCTCATCAACTGCGCCGGCATCCTGATCGGCAAGCGCATCGTTGGTAAGGAAGGGCCGGCCGACCTCGAACACTTCCAGAAAGTCCTGAACGTCAATCTGACCGGCACATACAACACGATGCGCCTGGTCGCCGCAAAAATGGCGTCCCTGGACCCGGTGAACGACGACGGCAGTCGCGGCGTCATCATCAACGCCGCCTCCATCGCCGCCTTCGAAGGCCAGATCGGGCAGGTGGCTTACAGTGCATCCAAAGGCGGCATCGTCGCCATGACACTACCCGCCGCGCGAGATTTATCGAAGCTCGGCATCCGCGTCATGGCCATCGCCCCCGGCGCGGTGCAGACGCCGATGATCGGCAATGTCTCGGAAGAATTGCAGGCGTCACTCGAAGCAGGCATTCCGCATCCTTCTCGCTTCGCAAGGCCGGATGAATTTGCAAAACTGGCACTGCATATCATCGACAACGATTACCTGAACGGCACAGTCATTCGCCTGGATGGCGCAGCGCGTTTGGCGGCAAAGTAACTTCAGGGCTGAGATACTTGAATATCTATCTGCCTGTTATCGCTATGATGAAAAGTTACAGTAGGATCACAGGAAAAGCCTTTACCCTTAAAATCCTGAAAAGCTTGTTTCGCCAGAATAGCCAGCATCGGTTCATCCCTTATATTTTGGGAAAAACCGGCATTGATCGCATAATTATGAATGCCTAATGCGTTCTGGCAATCTTTTGTCAGGGTAAGTTCAATATTGCGCTGATCATTAGTACCATTAAAACTATCGTAAGCTTTGCAATTGAAAATCAATTTAATGGATTTGTTTGTCATAGCCTTACTGATCCTGTTATTGAATGAGTTATTTAAAAAAATAGAGAATTGATTGATTAGTGTCAATATATCATACTTTACAATGCAATAGAACGTATTGTCCTTTGTGAATAATAAGAAATAATAGGAAATATAAATGACAACCCCCGGCCATAAATTTCACACCGCCATCGCCGCCGAAAAACCCCTCCAGATCCCTGGTGCCATCAACGCTTACAGCGCCATGCAGGTCGCACAGGCGGGATTTAAGGCGCTGTATCTGTCCGGCGGCGGTGTCGCTTATGCCTCGAACGGCCTGCCGGATCTCGGTATCACCGATTTACATGACGTTCTGGAAGAGGCGCGAAAGATCACGGCTGTCACGGACCTTCCACTGCTGGTCGATATCGATGTCGGCTGGGGCGGTGCGTTCAACATCGCCCGCACGATCAGGGAAATGGAACGCGCAGGCGTCGCCGCCGTGCATATCGAGGATCAGATCGCCGCCAAACGCTGCGGCCATCGCCCGAACAAGGAACTGGTGTCCAAACAGGAAATGGGCGACCGCGTGAAGGCGGCGGTCGATGCGAAGACGGACAAGCAATTTGTCATCATGGCCCGTTCCGACGCGCTGGCCAATGAAGGCTTGGATGGCCTGATCGACCGCTGTGCCTATTATGTGGAGCAGGGCGCGGATATGATCTTCGCCGAAGCGATGGTCGACCTGGCCGACTACAAAAAAATCAAGGACGCGGTCAAGGCGCCGCTGCTCGCCAACATCACCGAATTTGGCAAAACAGATTTATATACAACCGAACAATTGGCCAGCGTCGGCGTCGACATGGTGCTATACCCTTTAAGCGCTTTCCGCGCCATGGCGAAGGCTGCTGAAACCGTCTATGCCTCTATCCGCCGTGAAGGCACGCAAAAATCGGTTGTGCCTATGATGCAGACTCGGGATGAATTGTATAAGACACTGGATTATTATAGCTACGAAGAAAAACTGGATAAACTGTTCGGGAAGTAATGGAGGATTTATGTCAGCGCAAGCGGCAGTAGCGGTAAAAAAGAAAACGGGCGGCCTCGCCGGGATCGTCGCAGGGGAAACGGCTATATCCGCCGCGGGCGGTGCGCATAATCTGGAGTATCGCGGATATTCCATTTATGACCTCGCGGAGCACTGCGAGTTTGAGGAGATTGCCTATCTTCTGGTTTATGGCGATCTGCCGAATACAAAGCAGCTTTCGGATTATAAGGCCCGCCTGAAATCTTTCCGCGACCTGCCGGATGCACTGAAAACTGTTTTGGAACTGACGCCAAAGGATAGGCACCCGATGGATGTCATGCGGACGGCGACATCCTTTTACGGCACTATCATGCCGGAAGGACCGGGGTTGGATCAGTATGAAGTGGCAGACAGGCTGCTGGCCGTTTACCCGGCCATTGCCGCCTATTGGTGGCATTTCACGCGCAACGGTAAACGCATTGCCTGCACATCCGATGCGGACTCAATCGCAGGCCACTTTCTGTCCCTGATGCATCAGAAAGCGCCATCCGCATTGCATCTGAAAGCCATGAATGTATCTCTGATCCTGTACGCGGAGCATGAGTTCAACGCCTCCACCTTCACCGCCCGCGTCATCACTTCGACCATGGCCGATACGTATTCGGCGGTTACGGGCGCCATCGGCGCATTGCGCGGCCCACTGCATGGCGGCGCCAATGAAGCGGCCATGGAATTGATCGAGAAATTCAAAACGCCCGCCGATGCCGTCGCGGGCGTAAAAAAAATGATGGAGCAGAAACAACTGATCATGGGTTTCGGTCACCGCGTCTATACAGATGCCGACCCGCGCAATATCGTCATCAAGTCCTGGTCGAAAAAACTGGCAGATGAAGCAGGGAACACAACCCTGTACCCCGTATCCGAAGCCATCGAAAAATTGATGTGGGATGAAAAGCATTTGTTCCCTAATCTCGATTTCTACAGCGCGTCATCCTACCACTTCATGGGCATCCCGACGCCGCTCTTCACGCCTGTCTTTGTGATGTCCCGCATCTCCGGTTGGGCTGCGCATATTTTCGAACAGCGCAAAAACAACAAACTGATCCGCCCGAACGCGGATTATACCGGGCCGGATGCGCGGGCGTTTGTTGCCTTGAAAGATCGGTAACTAGTGAACGGTCGTAGAATTACCGTGCAGCCGCTCCATCGCCGCTGACAGTTGCGACAGGGCTGCCTCCAGCGCTGAATCGTCCGTCCGCTCTGCCAGGCTTTCGACGTGGGATGCCGCGTTCATCAATTCATATTCACCGATCGTGCCACTGACGGATTTCAATTGATGGGACTGTGAACGAATGTCCGTCCGGTTACGGATCGACCATGCTGTTTTGATGCCGGTACTGAGCTTCTGGATTTCATTACGCGCCGCATTGGCGAACTCCAGGGCGTATTTCTCACCCATAATGGCTTTTAATTCATCCAGGGGGTTGTGCAAGGGGGCAGGTATGTGCGCCGCGCTTTCGAAACTTTTCAGATGGTATTGAATCTTGGCATGGAACATATCCGGTTGGATCGGTTTGGAAATGTAATCCCTGAATCCTGACTTTATATATTGTGCCTGTTGCATCGGTTGAGAATTCGCGGTCAGGGCAATAATGGGAATGGATTGATAATGAACATTCAGGTCACGAATAGCGGACGCAGCCTCCATCCCGTTCATCACCGGCATTTCAATATCCATCAGGATCAGGTTATAGCGCGTATCTTTTGCCATCTGCAAAGCCTGCGCGCCGTCTTTCGCAACATCCGCCTTCAGGCCGATTTTTTGCAGGAATTTTTCCAGCACCAATTGATTGATATCATTGTCGTCAGCGGCCAGTATACGTATACCTTGGTGATAGGCGACGGGCGCGGTATGGAGCGTTTTGTCCGTATCGTGCGCTATGGCCTCGATACAGGGCAGTTCAAACCAGAACGTACTTCCTGCGCCATATTTGCTGGTCACGCCAATCTGCCCGTTCATCAATGTAATCAATTGACGCGATATGGACAGGCCCAGGCCCGTGCCACCATATTTTCGGGCCGTTGCGCCATCGGCCTGGGCAAAATCCTGAAACAGTTTTTTCTGTGTTGTTTCATCAATCCCAATCCCCGTGTCGGTAACCTCGATCCGTAACCGAGCCTGATCCGTTTCGACGACGAAGGCCGTAATCTTTACCGAACCCGTAGAGGTAAATTTGATGGCATTACTGATCAGGTTGATAATGACCTGCTGCAGCCTATGCGGATCGGCATGCAGATAAAGCGGTACACTGGTTCTTATATCCAGGTTCAAGGCCAGATTTTTTTCCTGTGCACGGGATGTCATTAACGCCTGAATATCCTGGAGCAGGGCATGCAGGTTAAAATTGATACAATCGATATCAAACTTTCCAGCCTCTAGCTTTGACAGGTCCAGAACATCATTCAGTGTATTGATCAAAGTCTGGGAGCAATTCTCAATCACGCTCACGCATTTCATCTGTTCTGCATTCAACTGCATATCCTTCAGGCAATGGATCATGCCGATCACACCATTCAGTGGTGTTCGGATTTCATGCGACATCACGGCCAGGAAAGACGATTTTGCCTGACCAACGATTTCCGCTTTTTTTGCGGCCTCTTCAAGTTCATAACGCTTGCGGATCAGCAAAAGCGCATTACGATTCATAATCCGCCCCGTGATCACCGACAACAGCACGACAGACGCCAGAACCGGCAGGACATAAATCACTTCGCTATGCGTCTTGTAATTAAGTGCGACCATGATCAGGGCAAACATAGCCTGAATGCCAATATCAAAAAAGAACAACGGCATGTAGACGGAACTGAGCGTCATGCAGAAACTGATGGACGCCATAACCGCAAAATATCCGACCAGATGGTCGAAGAAAAATTCGGCGTTATAGGGGAAGAAGATCGCGCTTAGATAACAAACCGTACAGGCAATCTTGCATCCGCATATCCGTGCCATAAGGGATGGCGTGATCGGTGTTTTTTTGGCCAGAATATCCTTATATAAATCTTTCTGATAAATCTGAAAAAACATGCCGATGGTAAAAAACGTGAAGATAAACAGGATATCGTTCTGGGACGGTTGCCCATACAACCCGTAATAAGCAATCGCCAAGATAAGGAAAGCGATCAGCCGGTTCAAACCACCATAATAGTGGTTCTTTATATATGTGTAGAAAAGGTGCCGCTTGATGCGGTTGGAATAT
This sequence comes from Alphaproteobacteria bacterium, assembly GCA_044220535.1. Lineage (GTDB taxonomy): Bacteria > Pseudomonadota > Alphaproteobacteria > Micavibrionales > Micavibrionaceae > JBDHTS01. Next base: position 40,305 of record JBGAQU010000012.1, read on the forward strand.
TGCATGTTTATCGCATAACCCTTTAAGCATCCAGCTTACCTAAAAAGTGTTAAATTTATCTTTTTGAGATATATAACAATCCGTTACAAGGGGTTTCACAGGCTCGTTTTTTCCGATAGGCTAAGCCGTCTGACAATTCAACAGGTTTATGCCATGTCCTCTCATAACACCGACCTGAACAACCGTCCCGCGCCGGATAAGGTGCTGACCGATATCGCCGATTACGTGGTGAATTATAAAGGCGCCAGCCAGGAAGCATACACCACAGCCCGTCACTGCTTGATGGACAGCCTGGCCTGCGGCCTTATGGCTTTGAAATTCCCGGCCTGCGTTAAAATGCTAGGGCCGATCGTTCCCGGTACTGTTGTGCCAAATGCCATTAATGTGCCGGGCACATCTCATGCGCTTGATCCTGTCAAGGCAGCGTTCGATATCGGCTGCATGATCCGTTGGTTGGATTTTAACGATACCTGGCTGGCGGCGGAGTGGGGACATCCATCCGACAATCTCGGTGCGATTCTGGCCGTGGCGCAGACTGTGCCGGGCATGACCATGAAAGACGTGTTGTCCGCCATGATCAAGGCGCATGAAATCCAGGGTGTGCTCGCGCTGGAAAACAGTTTCAATCGCGTCGGCCTGGATCACGTGATCCTGGTAAAGGTCGCGTCCACGGCGGTTGCCATGTATATGATGGGCGGCACGCGCGACCAGATTATTGATGCGCTCAGTCATGCGTTTGTTGATGGCCAGTCCCTGCGTACCTATCGTCACGCGCCGAACGCAGGTCCTCGTAAAAGTTGGGCCGCGGGTGATGCGACCAGCCGTGCCGTGCGCCTCGCCATGATCGTGAAATCGGGAGAAATCGGCTATCCCGGCGCGTTGACCGCGCCAAAATGGGGATTCTACGACGTGTCATTCAAGGGCAATGAATTCAAGTTCCAGCGTCCCTATGGCAGCTATGTCATGGAACAGATCCTGTTCAAGATTTCTTATCCTGCCGAATTCCATTCGCAAACGGCGGTGGAATGCGCGGTAAAAATGCATCCATTGGTAGAGGATCGTTTGGACCAGATCGATCGCATCGAACTGACCACGCATGAGGCCGCCATCCGCATCATCTCCAAAACCGGCCCGCTGCATAACCCGGCTGACCGCGATCATTGTCTGCAGTATATGGTCGCTGTTCCGCTCATCAAAGGCACGCTGGTGGCAGAGGATTATGAGGATGATGTGGCGCATGACCCGCGCATCGACGCCTTGCGCGGCAAAATGATGGTGACTGAGGAAAAGCGCTATTCAAAAGACTACCTGGATCCCGATAAACGCAGCATCGCCAATGCCATCCAGATTTTCTTTAAAGACGGTACAAAAACAGACAGGATAGAGATTGAATACCCGATCGGCCACCGCCGCCGCCGTGCGGATGGAATTCCCGTTCTGGAGGCAAAGTTTGCAGCCGCACTGCATGCGCATTATAATGAGAAGCAGGCGAAATCCATTATCGCGATCTGTTCGGATCAGGCGGGGTTGGAAAAGATGAGCGTAAAGGATTTCATCAACGCCTGGATTTAATTTTTGGGGCTGGCCTAGATAAGGTGTCTTATCTAAGGTTGGCGAATGGTAAAAAGGCGAAGCAAGTTAAGTATTTACAAGCAAAACCGGTTGCTTGAACTGTTCGTTGGCGGTGTAACAGCCCGAACAGCGGCAGA
>JBGAQU010000111.1:0-5061 GCA_044220535.1 Alphaproteobacteria bacterium
AATTGACGCGAAGACCCGGAGACCCGAAGTTTAATTTTCTTCGGATCTCCGGGTCTTCGCGTAAAAAATTTAAAAATTTTGGATTTTCAGCAATCTGAAACGATCAAAATATTCTGTTTCGCCACAATATATCCATAATTTAAAGCACTGATTTTATTGAATATTTATCTAATTTATAAGGATATATCCTGCGGTTCGCTTGACAAAACGCCTCGCAATGCGGGATAAATCTCGTTCGCTTGCGTTGTTAAAGGCAGCACCGGAGTTTGCATGAACTGGCTGACGAATTTTATCCGTCCCAAGATCCGATCCATCGTCGAACAAAAAGAAGTCCCCGACAATCTGTGGCAGAAATGCCCGTCTTGTGAGGGCATGCTGTTCCATCGCGACCTCGAGGCCGCGATGAACGTTTGCTACCACTGCGACTATCATCTCAAAGTTTCCGTGCTGAAGCGGCTGGAACTGCTGTTCGATGACGGCAAGTTCAAGGAGCTGGCGCAGCCCAAAGTGCCTCATGATCCGCTGAAGTTCAAGGACCGCAAAAAATACGCCGACCGCCTGAAAGACGCCCGCGCCGAAACCGGCCGTCAGGACGCGATTGTTGTCGCCCGTGGCACAATCGGCGGCGTGCCCGTCGTCATCGCCGCACTGGATTTTGACTTCATGGGCGGCTCCATGGGCGCTGCCGTTGGTGAAGGCCTGGTCGTTGCCGCGAAGGAAGCCGTGAAAACCGGCGCCGCCATGATCGCGATTCCCGCATCCGGCGGCGCGCGCATGCAGGAAGGCGCGGTTTCCCTGATGCAAATGCCGCGCAGCATCGTCGCGGTGGAAATGGTCAAGCGCGCGCGCCTGCCATACCTTGTCCTGCTGACCGACCCGACCACGGGCGGCGTCAGTGCCTCCTTCGCCATGGTCGGCGACATCCATATCGCCGAACCCGGCTGTATGATCGGCTTCGCCGGCAAGCGCGTGATCCAGGAAACCATCCGCGAGGAACTGCCGAAAGGCTTCCAGACCGCCGAATATTGTCTGGCCCACGGCATGGTCGACATGGTCGTCCACCGCAAAGACCTGCAATCCACCATCGGCCGCATCCTGAACCTGCTGCTCCGCCAGACCGCCAATGCCCGCCGCGTCCCCGTCGGTACCGGTCTGCCCTCCGTCATCGGCAAGGGCGGCAAAATTTCCTCGCCCAAGCCTGGCAAAGCCAAAGCCAGCAAAGTCGTCGCCCTGCCGATCAAGGCGAAGGGCAGCGCCGATTCTGACATCAGCAAACCGCGCCGCAAGGCCGCCAGCCGATAACGTTTTTTACCGCGGAGAGCGCAGAGTCAAAAAGCGCCGCAGGCAAAAAAGTCTAACACGAAGTAAGGAAGTGTAGAGAAGAACACAAAGCCTTCGTGCACTTCGTGATTATCTTCGCGGCCTTCGTGTTAAACTTTTTCTCTCGAGTCCTCTGCGCCTCTGCGGTTAAAAATTTACTTTTAACTGAACGTATTGGATAAAGCCTTGTACGACACCGATGCTGCCCATCCCGATGAAAGGCTGGAACGTAAATTACAGGCGCTCTATACCCTCAACCGCGATAAAAAAGTCGATCTCGGTTTCCGCACGCCTTACATCAACCTTCTGAACCGCTTCGGCGATCCGCATCTGCATCTGCCGCCCGTCATCCATGTCGCAGGCACCAATGGCAAGGGCTCGGTCATCGCTTTCATGCGCGCGATCCTTGAGGCGGCAGGATACAAAGTCCATGTCTACACTTCCCCCCATCTGGTGAAATTCAACGAACGCATCGTCCTGGCGGGCCAGATGATCGGCGACCGTGAACTCGAAGACCTGCTGGATGAAGCCATGCGCCTGAACGGCGGCGGCGAAGTCACCTTCTTCGAAATCACCACTGCACTGGCTTTCGCAGCCTTCTCAAAAACCCCCGCCGATATCGTCCTGCTCGAAACCGGCCTCGGCGGCCGCCTCGATTGCACCAATGTCATCGAAAACCCGCTGGCCACCGTCATCATGCCCATCGGCTACGACCATATGGAATTCCTCGGCGATACTCTGGAGCAGATCGCGAGCGAAAAGGCAGGCATCATGAAACCTGGCTCTCCCTGTATCGTCGCCCCGCAGCCCCATGAATCCGTCAGACGTACGCTTATGGACATTGGCCGCGCGAAAGGGTCATCTACGCATCTCCATGGCTCAGACTGGTTCATTGAACCCGGCGTGAGCCATGACCATGAAATCCGCCATGATGGGCAAGTTATTCCTTTTCCCAACCCCTCTCTCACTGGAAACCATCAGATTTTCAACGCCGGCACCGCCATTAGAGTCCTGAACGTTGCGAAAGGATTTCATATTCCAGAGTGTGTCATCAAAGAGGGCGTAACAGGCGCAACATGGCCCGGACGGCTGCAGCGTCTGGATCCGGCATTATTCGGTCTAGGTAAGGACTGGAACGTCTTGTTGGACGGCGGACACAATGAAAGTGCCGCTCAGGCCCTGGCGCATCACCTGATATTCGATCAGCAAGGCCCTCATTACCTCGTCACCGCCATGCTGAACAGACGGTCGCCAGAGGCCTTTTTGCTGCCCTTGCTTCCCTGTCTCGAAGGCCTGGCCGTGCTGGAAATTCCGGATGAACCTGCCACGCACTCCAGGGAGGCCATCGCGTATGCGGCAAAAAAACTGGGCTTTTCCAAAAACATATATATGTTGCCCAATATTAATAATATAAATCAATGGCTTAATGAAAAACGACCGGGAACGGTTCTGATTGCGGGGTCGCTGTATTTGACCGGACGCGTTATCAAGGACAAATTATAATTTTATTGCTAAATTAATAAAAATATAAACTAAAAATATCCTTTTACCTGATTTTTATAGTATCATTCATCAATATCATTAATAGTATATGGTAATTAACGAAGGTCAAACCGTATGACTGTACAAATGACCAGCATTCCCTGGACTGTATGTGGCACTCATGTGATTGCCCACAATATATGGGGAAATACAAAGGGTGCTTTTAACCACCATGCCCCGCATTATATGGCGGCCAAAAAAGGCCATGACCTGGGAGCAGCCCTGAACATCGTCAATACTGTCTTCAAGGCAGGCGCCGCCGATATTTTGGAAACGTCATTGCAACACAGTAATCCGGTCATCGTAACCCCTTCAAAACGGGATGCCGAGTGCAATAACGTATTGCCACGTGCCTATGCGCGTGTATTGAGCCAGGCGCTGGACCTTGAAGTCGACCCCGCAATTTACCAAATCAATACCGGTCAATGCAGGCGTGATATGAATGGTGCGGAACGTATTCGTTGCCAGCCCGAATTTGCGGGCGCCGTGCGTTTGGGTCAGGACTATCTGGTCGCAGACGATGTCTGCACAACCGGCGGCACGATGCGCGCTTTGGCCGCCTATATCTTGAGAAACGGCGGAAATGTGGTCGGTTTTACCACACTGGGCTACGCTTATGATCCCCACAGACCCGACTCTGAAAACCCGGTTCACAGCCGGTATGTAAAGGGCCGCATCGCGATTACAGCCGAACATCAAATGGCTCTTTTGAAGCGGTTCGGTGATGCTGTCGACCAATGCCTTAAAAAGACTTTAGGTATTGGAACGGACTCCTTGACGGATAGAGAGGCCGTTGTATTGCTGGGCTGTCAGTCTTTCAGCAGCCTGGCAGCGCGCGTCAGGGGGGGGCTGACCGGCCCTGCGCCGTCACAGCCTGAGCCCTGACATATATAAAATCGGCATAAAATGGCCTTAATTTGGCCTATCCGCTGTTATAGTCTTCATCTATACATGATGTATCTTTCATCAAAATTAATGGTATAAAAAGCCATGACCAACACCATCACTCTGGTCGATGATGACCGCAATATCCTGACCTCCGTCTCCATGGCTTTGGAAACGGAAGGCTACGCCGTCAGAACCTATAATGACGGGGAGGAAGGCCTGAAAGCCATTCTGGAGGCGACGCCCGACCTGGTCGTGCTGGACATCAAAATGCCCCGCATGGACGGCATGGAAGTCCTGACCCGCCTGCGCGAAAAATCGCAAGTCCCGGTCATCTTCCTGACATCGAAAGATGATGAAGTGGATGAAGTGATCGGTCTGCGCATGGGCGCGGACGATTACATCACCAAGCCGTTTTCATTGCGCCTTCTGATCGAACGCATCCGCGCTTTGCTGCGCCGGGAATCCCTGCGCGGGGCGCCTGCCCCTGCCGAAGCGTCACAGGAAAAAACCGTGCGCGGCGAATTGACCCTGGATGACGCACGTCACGTTTGCAGCTGGAAGGGCATGGCCGTCAACCTGACCGTCACCGAATATCTGCTGCTGAAAGCCCTGGCGCAGCGGCCTGGCCACGTTAAAAACCGCGACCAGCTGATCGATATGGCCTACGGCGAAAACATCTATGTCGACGACCGCACCATCGACTCCCACATCAAGCGTATCCGCAAAAAATTCCGCGTCGTCGATTCCGAATTCGAGCAGATCGAGACGCTCTACGGCGTCGGCTATAAATACCGCGACATCTGATCATGGCCCGGGAACGGCGCAGCAGTCTTACCCTTCGCATCCTGACCGTGAACGTCATCGCGCCGCTGGTGCTGATGATCGGCCTTTTGTTCATGAGCCAGTATCGCGACAACCTGATCCGCGCCGAACTCGAAACCCTGAAAGCCCAGTCGCAATTATTCGCGGGCGCCATTTCCGAAGGCGCGGTCAAGCCCGTGCCAAAGGGCCGCCCCTTTCTGTTCGCGCGGCCGGAAGAAATGGAAGTCCTGATCCCCGAACTGTCCCGCCGCATGTTGCGGCGGCTGGGCGAAACAACGGACAGCCGGACCAGGCTGTTCAACGACCGCGGCGTGATGATCGGCGATTCGTTTCAGCTGATTGATGGCGGCGGCGATACGGGAAGCGGCGATGGATCATGGCGCTTCGATGTCATCCGCATCTTGCGCTCTTTAAGCCGTTTCGCGCTGGACTATTTGCCGACCAAAACCGCGCTGCAGCCTTTTTCGGATATCACCACAAAACGCATCC
>JBGAQU010000112.1:0-5103 GCA_044220535.1 Alphaproteobacteria bacterium
AGTTTCTAATTTTCTCAATATTATATGAAGTGCATTTATCACCATCAACTTGAACTGAAGCAGCCCCTCGTTCCTCTTGCATGAAGCCAGCTTGCCTACTTTGCGAAGCTCGCAATTCTATACTTGCTGTAATTGCATTTAAAAATTCAGTACCAGCATTAGCTACAATCTCATATCCTCTCTCAAATTGAATTTCTTTCATTTGAGCCACTTCAAACGAATAGGTTTTTTTTTGCCCTTTTTCTAAAGTAACTATCTGATTATCGACGATTTGAACTACGCTCTCAGCATTTTTAAAACTTGTTGTCAGACCATCTGTTAACTTAGGTGGGGCTGGGGCATTCAAAGCTTCAATTGCCCCCCATGCTATGGTGACACAAACTGCAAAGCTCCAAGGTTCAAAACATTTTAAAGTAACACTCATTTTCTCTCTCCTGTTTTCGTTGTTTATAAACGTTATTTTTTACAACGTTTCTTTACGCATTATCACAAGCCTGCTAGGCTGGCAAACAAATTGTGGCAAAAAATTTTCCTTTCCTATCAGTACCCTTTCGCTTGACGGGTGCTTGACTTTTGAGTCATTGTGGATACATAACCATTTGTTCTATGATGATATTCTGCGCTTTATAAAGGCGGGATTTTAAAGGGTTTAAAGGAGCGGACATGACGAAATCGGAACTGATCCAGAGACTGGCCGAGCGCAACCCGCATCTGTATATGCGCGATGTCGAAAAAATCGTCGACACCATTTTTGATGAAATCACTGCTGCGCTTGCGAAGGGTGACCGGGTTGAACTCCGCGGTTTTGGTGCGTTTTCCGTGAAAGAACGCGGCCAGCGCCAGGGCCGCAACCCCCGCACCGGCGAAAGCGTCCAGGTGGATGCCAAGCGCCTGCCCTTCTTCAAGACCGGCAAGGGCCTGCGCGAACGCCTGAACGGCGAAACCCCGAGCGGCGACGATTGATTTTACTCCCAGGCGTCATCCCCGCGCAGGCGGGGATCCGGCAATAAAAAAGCGCGTGCTTCGCACGCACATATCTCCTGGATCCCTGATCTGCGCTCCTTCGTCGCTTGTCTGGGATGACATTGGGGTAAAATTAATCGTAGAATACCCCAAACCATAACAGGATCATCACCCATGATCGCCTTCTTCCGCGCCCTTATTTCCCTTTGCATCACCATCGCTGCGATTGTCTTCGCACTGGCCAACCAGCAAAAGGTCTTGCTGAGCTGGAGCCCTGTCAATGACCCTATTAGCCTGCCCGTCTTCGCGGTGGGCCTGGGCGGCGCGTTTATCGGCCTGATCGCGGGCGCGCTTCTGATGTGGCTGCAATCCTTCCGCCTGCATATGAAGCTGCATCATGAGCGCCAGCAAATCAAAACGCTGGAGAAGGAACTGGACGCCGCGCGCAACCCCATCACCCAGTCCATACCGGCTGTCCCTGCCTTATCCTCCGCCGCACCCGTCATGGCCTATGGGGCGGATGACTGATATGGCAGCGCCTCTTCCCAAGATCTTCTGCGCCATCGACACACAAGACATGGACCGTGCCTTGGCCCTCGCCGCTGCCATGCAGAAGGCAGGCTGCGGCATCAAGCTGGGCCTGGAATTCTTTAATGCGCAGGGGCCGCAGGGCGTCCGCGAAATCCGCCGCTCTTACGCCGACCTGCCTCTCTTCCTCGACCTGAAATTCCACGATATCCCAAACACCGTCGCGGGCGCGGTGTCCGCGGCTTGCGCACTGGAACCGCATTTCATCAATATCCACGCCTCCGGCGGCCTGGCCATGATGCAGGCCGCACGCGAAGCGATGGATAAGGCTGTGGCGCAACAAGGCATCGAGCGCCCGAAACTCCTCGCCGTCACTTTGCTGACCAGTCTTGAGGAAGCGGCCCTGAAAGACATCGGTTTCCAGCCCGGTATGGAGGACCGTGTCATCCAATTGGCAAAACTCTCAAAGGCAAACGGCATGGACGGCATCGTCTGCTCCGCCATGGAAATCGAAAAAGTGCGGAAAGCCTGCGGCGATGATTTTATTTTGATGGTCCCGGGCATCCGCCCCGAAGGGTCAGATGCGGCGGACCAGAAACGGGTCATGACCCCGACCCAGGCTTTGAGTACAGGCGCGCATTACCTCGTCATCGGCCGCCCGATCACACAAGCCGATCAACCGGCAGAGGCCGCGAAGGCCATTCTGGCGACTATCGCAACACCGCGTATCGCTTAATAATGGCTGTGTCACGCCATGCCGCAAGGCCCGGATTTCAAGGGATTTCATGACACGCAGGACTCAAATTAAAATCTGTGGAATCACAGAGCCTTCCGCCCTGAATGCCGCTATTGAATCCGGCGCGTCATTCTGCGGCTTCGTCTTCCATCCGGCATCGGTTCGCAACATCTCCGTCGAACAGGCCGCGTCATTGTCTGTCCATGCAGGCAACCGCATCAAAAAGGTCGGCCTGTTCGTCGATGCCGACGACTCAACCCTTGAGTCCGTAACGCAACGCGCAGGACTCGATGTCATCCAGCTGCATGGTCATGAAGATGCACAAAGGGTGCAGATGATCCGGAACCGAACCGGACTGCCCATCATCAAGGCCATCCGCGTCGCTACGCCGGATGATTTGAAAGATGTCGATGCATTCGCGCAAGTCGCCGACTGGCTGCTCTTCGATGCCAAGGTCGCGGGCCAGGCGGGCGGCACCGGCGCCGCCTTCGACTGGGCAATCCTTAAAAACCGCCGCTTCCCCAAACCCTGGATGCTCTCCGGCGGCCTGACCGCCGACAACATCGGCACCGCCCTGTCTTTACTGAACCCCGACGCCGTCGACGTCTCCAGCGGCGTCGAAGATACGCCGGGCGTAAAATCGGCAGAGAAAATCAGGTTGTTTGTAGATGCCGTTAAAAATATGACGAAGACCCGAGACCCGAAGAAGAAGAATAAAATATAACTACAGAGGGCGCAGAGATCGCAGAGAAGATTTTATTTTAAACCCTCTGCGATCTCTGCGCCCTCTGTAGTTAAAAATTCTTCTTCGGAACTTCGGGCCTTCGCGTTTATTTATCTTTTTTCATGACTTCCGACACAAAATCCTTATGAAATGGCGAAGGCACATCCTGGCTCAGTTCAGCGTGAAACGTCGTTGCCATATATGGACCCTGCCGCACCCAGATCGGCTTGCCGTCCCGCTCCGCCAGCACCTCGACGCCCGACCCGACCTGCTGGATCACCGGCGCGCGGATATAGGACACCGGATACCCATCCACATCGATCACGATACTGTCCAGCTGCCGCCCATAGCCGTTGCGGGTGATATCCATATCGATCAGCCCGAATGAAAACTGCGCCGGGTTGCTGACCTTTTTCGCCATCAAAATCGCCCCCGCGCAAATCCCCCAGACCGGCTTCTTCGCAAATTCCTTTTGCAGGGCAGGCGCCAGTTTAAAAATATCGATCAGCTTCAGCATCGTCGTGCTTTCCCCGCCCGGCAGGATAAACCCATCTGCCCGCGCAAAATCTTCCGGCGTCTTTACCGGCAGAAACATCCCGCCCGCCGCCTCAACATGCGGCCTGTGCGGCCAGACGGCACCTTGCAGGGCCAGAACGCCGATAATAGGTTTAATAAGCATTGATTATCTCTTGAAATCTAACATTCAAAAATAGATTTTTTTTAAAACCACTTTGAATTGCAAAATCAGTCGCATCAATAAGTTTAAATTTCTTTCTTTTCCATTCCATTTCAAAACCCTGAAATTTATCAAATGGAGTATCATAAATTTCAGGGAAAAAATAAATTCCATTTCCTTGATTAATTACCTCGCCTGAAATCAAACCTAATTCAGTACCATTAAAAGCATAAATTTTTTTATCATCACGTATAGCAATCCAATTTTTTAGAGGCGCTAGATGGTTTTCTGAGATTGATCCAAATCCATCAAATAAATTATTTACAGTTCTTATTATATCAATTTGATTTGACCATACCCATTTGGTTGCTTGATTAGCAGTAGTGACCGCAAATATCCATATTCCAAAAATTAGTATAATTTTTATTCCTATTTCTCCCAAGTTACCAACCTCGCCCGGCTAGCCTCAAACCCGGCTCGATCGTGCTCATCTCCAGCCCCGGCATGGCGGGGGCAAGGCCGCGGGAGGCTTCCAGCACCATTTTCGGATCATCGAAATGCGCGGTCGCTTTCACAACGGCCTTGGCATAGGAAATCGGGTCTTCGGATTTAAAAATACCCGATCCCACAAACACCGTCTCCGCGCCCAGCTGCATAACGAGCGCCGCATCCGCAGGCGTCGCCACCCCACCGGCCGAGAAATTCGGCACCGGCAGGCGGCCCGCTTCCCGCACGGCGAGCAACAATTCATACGGCGCGCCCATATTTTTCGCCTCGCGCATCAGCTCCGCCTCCTCCAGATGCAGCACGCGCTTGATGTCCTGGTTGATCTGGCGCATATGGCGCACGGCTTCCACGATATTGCCCGTGCCCGCCTCGCCCTTGGTGCGGATCAGCGCCGCGCCTTCGCCGATGCGGCGCAGGGCTTCCGCCAGATCGGTCGCGCCGCAGACGAACGGCACCTTGAAATCATGCTTGTTCACATGGTTGATATCGTCGGCGGGGGTCAGAACCTCGCTCTCGTCGATATAATCGACGCCGATCGCTTCCAGGATCTGCGCCTCCGCGAAATGCCCGATCCGGCATTTCGCCATGACCGGGATGGAGACCGATTTCATAATGGATTCAATCAGGTCGGGCGACGACATCCGCGCCACCCCGCCCTGCTTCCGGATATCCGACGGCACCCGCTCCAGCGCCATTACCGCGACCGCCCCCGCATCTTCGGCAATCTTGGCCTGATCCGCGTCGATCACATCCATGATCACCCCGCCCTTCAACATCTCGGCCAGGCCGGTTTTCAGGTTGATAACGCCGGACGGTTTCTTCGCGGTCATAATGCTACCTCTTCACTGTAATAAATGAAGGCTACATTAGCGCGACAAAAGGCAGGAATGTCAAATATATTGAGGCTTTAAAGTCCTTTTAAAGCGGAGACCCGAAGAAGAAAGGATTTTTTACTACAGAGGTCGCAGA
>JBGAQU010000113.1:0-4904 GCA_044220535.1 Alphaproteobacteria bacterium
ATTTCTAAAAACAGATATAAGCATGTTTAATCCTTTGGCATTTTGTATATGCATTACTTATACGTATAAGTGTTGAAAGCTACAAGGAAAACCAATGAAATACTCCGTCCTCGGCCGCACCGGCCTGTCCGTTTCCCGCGTCTGTCTTGGCACCATGACATGGGGACAGCAGAATTCCGAAGCCGACGGCCATGCCCAGATGGATTACGCCACCGGGCAGGGCATCAATTTCTTCGACACCGCCGAACTCTACGCCGTGCCCACCAGCGCCCCGACCTATGGCCGGACGGAAGAGATTATAGGCACCTGGTTCAAACAATCGGGCAGGCGGAAGGATATCATCCTGGCCACGAAAGTCGCGGGTCCCGGCACGCCTTGGATCCGTAACGGCGAAAAACTCACCGGCAAAAGCGTGCATCAAGCAGTCGAAGGTTCCCTGAAACGCCTGCAGACGGATTACATCGATCTCTATCAGCTCCATTGGCCCAACCGCCCCGCGCCGAATTTCGGCGTGAATAACGCTGGTGAAATTGATTTCTCTAAACAGAATACAGCAGAAATCGAAGACAATCTCCTCGATATCCTGACCGCTCTGGGGCAGGTGGTGCAAGCCGGGAAGGTCAGGCATGTCGGCCTGTCCGACGACACGGCTTGGGGTATTATGAAATATTTATCGCTGGCGGAGCGCCACAATCTGCCGCGCATGCAATCCATCCAGAATGAATTCAGCCTGCTGTGCCGCTCCGACGATCCGCATATCGCCGAGGTCTGCGCGCGGGAGGATGTTTCATATCTGCCGTGGTCGCCACTGGCCGTCGGCATGATCAGCGGCAAATACCGCAATGGCGCGCGGCCCGCAGGGTCACGCTGGGCCGTGTCCAAAACCGTGATCGAAGGCTTCGAATCCTTCCGCGACACGCCGCAGGCCCATGCGGCTGTGGATGGCTATCATAAGGTTGCCGCTAAACACGGCCTGGATGTCTGCCAGATGGCGTTGAAATTCGCCGACATGCAAGGCTTCGTCACATCCACCATTATCGGCGCCACCAGCATGGCCCAACTGAAATCCAACATCGCGGCATTTGATATCAGTTTAAGTGCGGATGTAATGAAAGATATTGATGCAATCTACAGAGAATTTCCGATCCCGTATTGATGGCAAGAAACACCAAGGATTCACGCTAAAGAATGCGAATTCTGCGCTTCTTAAAACGCGTATAAAAATGTGATAATGTATATTATGTAAAATGATATACATTGTTTCAGGATTGTAATTTCAGGTATGTATCAAAACGTCCAAACGGCCCAGAAACAAAGGCGCTCTGGCCACCAGCTTATAAGGCTGTTGGTCCAGTGCTGCGGTATCCAATTCAACTGTGTTTGTTGTGCGCGCATTAAAGACGGCAGCGGCGCGTGTTTTGAGCAATGCATTGAACCAGCGCTGTTCATCGTCCTTACTGATCCTTGGCAGATCGATGTTGCAGAAGCCGACAAGATCGAAGTCAGGCACTATTTCATCCGTTAGAAAATCGCTGCCATAGGCTGGATTGCAGATGCTGATTTCAGCATCATCGGTAACAGTAAATAACTGATCGTCGGACAATAGGCCAAGCGCGCTGGTCAGGTATCTTTCATCCAGGCTGGATAGGCGGTCCGGATCAGTTGCTTGTGGTACCGCGCCGACCATCAAGATACGCCTTATCGGGCGTCCAGTGGCCAAAGCCTCGGATGTAAAATGATGCGTCAGCGGAATATCTGTGCGGATCGGCAAAAGCATGCTTCAAAAAAACACATTGTATCATCTTATGTCAATTTTTATTTCTAATCCATCCCAGGCCGGTTCAAAGCCTTCGGGCAGCTCTTTGCGCATCGTCTGGTAATCCATGCCCGGCGTCAGATGCGTGATGTATACGCGTTCTGCCTGGACGCGTTCATTGATCTGGTAGACGTCTTTCAGGCGCATATGGACTTGGTTTTCGGGCATCTTGTAGCCGGCGGCGTCGACCACCCAGGTTTTGACGCCTGTCAGCACCCTAAGCGCATCCTCGCCAAGCCGGATCACGTCCGTCGAATACGCCGTGTTGCCGATGCGAAACCCTGTAGTGATGCATGTGTCATGATCCTGCTCAAACGGAATGACCGTGATGTCGCCAATGGTTAACGGCGTACCGTGTTCGTAAATATGCGGCTCCAGTACGCGCGGATAAATGCCTTCATGGCGGTCGGTGAACATATAGGCGAAGCGGTCTTTCAATTCGTCCATCGTCGGCTGATTGGCCCAGACATTGACCAGCGCTTTGCTGCGTAGCCTGTAAGACCGCAAATCGTCTATGCCGTGGATATGATCGGCATGGGCATGGGTGAACAGCACGCCGTCGATCCGCTCGATCCCTGCCCTGTTCACCTGCTCCCGTATATCCGGCCCGGCATCGATCAGCAGCGTTGTGGTGTCAGACTTTAGTGCTGCGGCCGCCCGTGTACGGCGATTGCGCGGTTCTGCCGGATCGCAAGCCCCCCAATAGTTGCCAAAGGCCGGGATTCCAGCCGAATTGCCGCATCCAAGGATTACCAAACGAGTCATGCGGCCGCCTTGTCAAAAAGCGTAAAAAAATTGTTTTTACAATGCATTGCCATCTCTTTTTCATCTATCTGATGAAGCTGCGCCAGTTTGGTGCTTGTATGCACCATCAGCGCAGGCTCATTGATGGCCCCCCGGTGCGGTTCGGGGGCCAGATAGGGGGCGTCTGTTTCAGCCAAAATTCTGTTTCGGGGGACGGACTTAGCAAACTCTCTTAACTCATCCGATTTGCCAAAGGTGACGATCCCGGAAAATGAAATATAAAATCCAAGCTCCAATGCCTGATGACCCATGGCAGGAGACGAAGAAAAGCAATGCATAACACCTTTTAAATCAGTGCCCTGCCCCTCTTCTTTCAGAATTTGGATAATGTCGTCATCCGCATCCCGCGCATGCACCACCAATGGCAGGCCCGTTTCGATGCAGGCGCGGATATGTTTGCGGAAGTTGTCCTTCTGGTCGGTGACGTCCGAATGCTTGTAAAAATAATCCAGCCCGCTTTCGCCGATACCGACAATTTTGTCGTCCGATCGCGCCAGCCGCACCAGCTCATCCAGCGTAATCGCTTTCTCATCCGGCTTCCCCGCGTCATGCGGATGCGTCCCGACCGTGCACCAGACCTTATCATGCTGGCGCGCGATACCCAAGATTTCGTCAAATTCCTCCCGGATGCGGCAACAGATCGTTAACATTCCATCAACGCCAGCCGCCTTCGCACGCGTCACTACCTCAGACGGCGTGCCGAGCTGCAAAAGGCGCTTATGGTTTAGATGGCAATGGGAATCGATGTGCATAAAGTAATTTATGCACTGAAAGGAAAGATTTCATAGCTTTTAGTTGATAAAAGACGCTGTGCAGCAATTGCGTCGCTTAATTGCTGAGACATCTTTTCTTCAGCCATTTTCCGCCCACATTCTTCTGCAACACGCTCTAATAGTTTTTCAATAGCTTTAGGATTAGACAGATCAATTTCAGTTTCTGCTTCTTGAGAAAAGATGCTTCCAACAGAGCATTTTGCTTTGCGCGTACCATTACGTAATGTTTCAATGAAATTAACAGAAAGACTCGTTGATTGATTTTGAACCGTAATGTTCAAGCTAACTGAAGCTTTGTTTTTCTTTTCGCCTGCAATTTCATATTCGTAATATGAAATTGGAGTGCTAAACCCGCTTCCCAGAGAGCATACAAACCCTTCCTCCGAGTCTATTCTTTGGCACAAATCAACGGCCTCCTGAATAACATAGCGCTGCCAGTCTGTCAGAGGCTTATATGTTTCTTGAAATGCTGCGTTTACAATTTTTTTGAGATCCATTTCACAACGTTATACAATCCATACTTGTGTGCTACAGAAATAGGAACTATAGGAGGTTTCTAAATGGATGACTCTGACCTAAGCTTTGCCTATTTCTATGATGAAACAGAGGCTTACAGGTATCTGGAAAGCATTATATGGCCCCTTGGCCCTGTCTGTATCAGTTGCGGAAATGCCAATGCTGAAAGGATAAAGGAACTCAAAGGAAAGACAACCCGTAAAGGGCTAAAGAAGTGCTACGAATGCCAAGCCCAATTCACTGTTAAGGTTGGGACTATCTTTGAATCCAGCAACGTCCCTTTGCATAAATGGCTACTGGCTACATACCTTCTATCATCAAGCAAGAAGGGCATGAGTGCTAACCAGATTCATCGCATGTTAGGCGTTACCCTTAAAACTGCATGGTTCATGATGCACCGTATCCGTGAGGCCATGAGAACAGACCATGACATGCCTATGGGCGGTAAAGGAAAGACTGTACAGGCAGATGAAACTTACTATGGCCGCAAGAAGGTGCAAAGGCAGTGCAGGACGGATGGACAACCTTTCCTTAAAAAAGGGCAGCATGGCGGATCAAACAAGCTTGCCATTGTGGGCGTGGTCAGTGATGGCCGTTCAAGAATGTTTCAGGTAGATAGCGCCAATATCCAGACTGTCAGAGAGATACTTGTTTCTAATGTATCCCCTGATTCAGAACTCCATACAGATGAAAGCCGCCTATACAAGAAAACAGGCAAAGAGTTTGTAGGGCATAAGACTGTCAAACATTCAAAGGGCGAATATGTCAGGGATGGCGTTCATACCAATAACATTGAAAACTATTTCTCTATCTTTAAACGCGGTATGCGCGGCACGTATCAGCAATGCAGTGAAAGACATTTACAGCGTTACCTTGCCGAGTTTGACTTTAGATACAATACAAGGGAATGCTTCGATGCCGAACGCGCTGACATAGCCTTGAAACAAAGCAAGGGCAAGCGGTTACGGTATAAAAGCGTTGTCCCCCGTGCTGCT
>JBGAQU010000114.1:0-4815 GCA_044220535.1 Alphaproteobacteria bacterium
TTATTAACATCCCTTGCCCACGATTCCGTGGTTGCAGTATCGCCCGATGCCCATCGCGCCTGTATTCTTTTTAAGGCGCTTACATCGCTTTTTAAATCCAACGCTATGACATACTCGGTCCTTCTCAGTTCATTATCGGCTGATTTTTCAGCTTGATTTTTTAACCCTAAAAGGATCGTCTGGCTGGCGAGAACGGTAAGGGCAATGCCGATAGAAGCCGTCAGCGCCAATCTCCAGGCCCCTCCGAACCCAGATTCGATATTACGATGCAGCTGCCTCGCCAGCACAAGCATGCCCGAGGCTCCGATCAAAAGTCCAAAAGCGGTATGAAGAGCCAGCTTGCTGCCCCCCCACCAACTGTAATCAGCCTTCAGTTCTAATATGTAACCGATCAGCGCATTGATGCTGAGAAGCATTACTACGATATTCAGCATCAGCACAATACCAAGGCGCACCACAGTCCGGCGCATGCAGTTCAGCAGGATTAGCGTCAATGATAAACAGCAAAGGCAAAACGCCGTATTCGGCGCCATGCGGCCCGGATAAGTTAGATGAACTGTTAAATAAGGCTCGATAAAAAGCCGGTCGACGCCCAAATCCATACCGGTTAGATATTGCGCGCCTGTCAAACCAGCCAGCAACACGGACAACCCGGCACATACGACGCTGAACCATTGCGATGACTGCCTGCCGTCTGTCCGAAAAAGTCCCAGTCCAAGCAGGAAAAAACACAAGCCTGTATTGAACTGCATAGGCACGAAAGTAGGATAAACCTGGATCAGGGTTTGCCAATGATTTATCCATGCCAGCATGACCGTTACGCCAAGCATGGCCATAATCATTCCGGCAGCGGCTGGAATGAATCGCATGACGTTGCCGCCCCCGTGGTCAGCCGACCAGTTTTCTAACAGTCGTTTCAAGTTCGTCCATATCGATCGGTTTGGGAAGGATAGCATCGGAGCCGAACTTGCGCGCCATCTCCAGAAAATCGCCGATCTTGGTCCGGCCTCCGCCGGACATGGCGATCAGCTTCACGCCGGGATATTTCTTGCGAATTTCCTGAATGGTTTCCAGTCCTTCCTTCTGCGGCATAATGATATCGGTGATGACCAGATCCGGCAATCCGTCATCTGCTATCAGTTTCAGACCGTGGTCCCCATTCGCGGCACAGGTTACGTTGAAACCGCAATCCTCCAGGTTTTCGCATAAAGCCAGCCGAACGCTTTCATCGTCGTCGATCACCAAAATCCATTTCTTTTCATTCATATCAATTATCCCTTGCTTCAAGAATTTTTCTTATCTTCGTCGCCAATGTTTCCCGGCGATAGGGCTTGCTTAACAATTCCTCCCCTACGCTTAGATGATAATCGGGGATCGCATTTTCACTATAACCTGACGTATAAAGCGCCTTGATCGAGGGATAATATTCACGCATCTGACGAACAAGTTCGATACCGCTCATCCCCCCCGGCATGATGATATCTGTAAAGACGATATCGATGTCCCTGTGGCCTTTTTTCAACATTTCAAGCGCAATCGCCCCATTTTTAGCCTGAAGCGTGCGATAGCCGAGCTTTTCCAGCATTTTAACAGCCGTCGCGCGCACTTCGTCATCATCTTCGGCGACCAGAACCGTTTCGCATCCTTCCGGCATGGATTCTTCTTCCTGCCATATCTCCGTATCGCTCTCCACCCTGACGCGGGGCAGGTAAATGCGGAATACGGTCCCATGCCCAAGTTCGCTGTAAACTGTGATATGCCCCCTGGATTGCTGAACGAAACCATAAGCCATGCTCATGCCCAGACCTGTGCCTTCACCTGCAGGCTTGGTCGTAAAAAACGGCTCAAAGATACGGTTCATGGTATCCTGATCCATGCCCGTGCCGGTATCGGATATGGCGATCATGACATAAGGGCCAGGCGCAACGTCGGGATGCCGGAACGTATAGGATTCATCCAGCATGACATTCGCAGTTTCAATCAGGAGCTTCCCGCCCCTGGGCATGGCATCGCGGGCATTGACCGCGAAGTTTATTATCATATTGTCAAATTCACCCACATCAATAGAAACAGGCCATGCATCCGAAGCCATCAAGGTTTCAACTTCGATGGTCTCGCCCAATGTGCGCTTTAAAAGCTCCGTGATATCGGCAATCAGGGGATTGAGTTCCGCTACCTCCTGAGATAACGGGCTTTGCCGTGTAAAAATCATCAGGCGGCGGACCAGATCAGCCCCTTTATTGGCCGCCGTTTCAATCGCGTCGATCTTTTTGGCTGCATCCTCGCGTGAAAATTCACTTTCTGTATCAAGGACACGCCGCTTTAGCAGACGGGAATTGCCGAGAACCACCGTCAGAAGATTGTTAAAATCATGCGCCACCCCGCTGGTCAGTTGGCCGACCGCTTCCATGCGGCGCACCTGCGCCAGTTGGTCTTCGGCACGGTTGCGATTTCTTTTAAGCTGAAAAATCTCCCTGGCTTTTGTCGTGGCGATATTCAGGGTCGTGGCTGTCAGCTTATCCTTGACTATATAATCCTGCGCGCCCCATCGCAGCGCTTCAAGCATGACGGATTCACTGCCCTGGCCAGTCAGCATAACCACGGGGTGCGGCCCCAGGTCGGATTCAGGTTCGTATATCTTCTTTAAAAGGGAAACACCGTCCATGTCCGGCAACAAGTAATCGAGAAATACGCAATCATAGGGCTTCCCCATAAGCATGACATAGGCGGCCCCGCCCGTTTCCGCCTCATCCATTTCCACCGCGCGATCCTTATAGATATTCCTGATGTCACGGCGAATGGCTTCCCGATCCACCATATTGTCGTCAATGATCAGGATACGGATAAGCTTTGGTTCTTCTTTCATGGGATTTCACAGACCCTGGCATAACGCTCAAGCAGTTCTGCTGCGTTAATAAAATCACCCGCCGTACGATCCTTAACGATGTATCCTGCAATATTGTGGCCAAAAGCCTGATTTTTGTCGTCGTCCGCGCGCGAAGTCGATAAAACAAAAACGATCGAATTTCGCAGTTCCGGATCCTGACGAGCGGCCGCAAGGAATTCTATGCCATTCATTTTCGGCATATTCAGGTCCAGGAGAACCAGATAGGGGCGCGGCACGCTTTTGCCATCACGCAAAAGTGCAAGCGCTTCAAGGCCGTCACCGGCAACGACAATTGAATTGATTGCATTAGAGGCTTTGAACGCGCGCTGCACGCCCATGATGTCGATGTCATTATCTTCCACGAGAAGAATAGTTACATTTCGTTCAGACATAAAACCTCATTAAATCTGGGCATTATTGCATGGAGCGAAGCCGTGCATGCAGTGGCATGCACCTATTCAATAATTTCAATATTTGCAGCCATTGTATAACCGGCGCCGCGGACAGCCTTGATGATTTCAGGGTTATCCGTATCGTCACAGAGTTTCTTGCGGATACGAAGGATTTGAACGTCTATGGCGCGATCGGTCGTGTTGTAATCCCCGGCCCGCGCCATATCCAGAAGCTGCTCGCGTGAAAGGACCTTGTTGGCGTTCAGGATGAACGTTTCCAGAAGCTTGAATTCCTTGACAGTCAGGGACGCCGATTCACCATGCTCACTGAAAACCTGGAACTGCTCCCGATCAAGGATCCAGCCGTTGAATTTCAATTTGCGAGCGTCGCTTTTCCTGCGCGGCTTGCCCGGCGTTTCCGGATTAGGATCTTTCTTCATGGACTGGTAACGCCGCAACTGCGCCTTTATCCGCGCAGCGACTTCCTTCATCTGCAGCGGCTTGCCGATATAATCGTCCGCGCCCATTTCCAGGCCAACGACCTTATCCACCATTTCGGCCTTGCCGCTGATGACAATCACAGGCACATCGGTGTGCTCGCGGATATTCCTGATCAGGCTGAGGCCGTCGCCATCCGGCAGGATCAGATCGAGAAGAATAGTGTCAGGTTTTAAAGTCACCAGCTTATCCCGCATATCCTGCGCGTTCCCAACACCGACGACTGTATACCCCTCCTCCACCAGATTCTCGGCAACGGTATCGCGAACCAACTGGCTGTCCTCAACCACTAATATAATAGGCTTTGCAGTCAATGATTTATCCCCCTTCAGGGCGAATACTATCTCATGGATGAAACCGATCTGAAACCGATATTTCTACATATTGTAACCATTTAACCATCATACCGTAACAAGCTTGTTGCAACATAATCCTTAAGGATGGCTGGCATGGTTAAAAATATTCATAACAAAAACAAGGATCTGCAAAGAAAAATGGCAGGTCTGAAGATACTTGTGGTGGACGACCAACCCGATGTCCGATCCCTGATTCGCGATATACTGGCCGATGCGGGAATCCATCAGATCTTTGAGGCGTCGGACGGCAAAGACGCCATGCAGTTCCTTGACGCGGATTTCGACATTGTGGACATGATCATCTGTGACTGGAATATGCCAGGCATGAGCGGGGTCGATTTCCTGAGGCAAATCCGGACCGTTTTCCCTGACATGCCATTCCTGATGGTTACCGGGCGCTGTGACAAGGATTCAGTAATAAAAGCCAAGGTTGCAGGCGTGACTGCCTTTATCAAAAAGCCGTTCTCACCGGATGAGCTGGAGTCCAAACTGCGTGTCCTCACACATACATAAATCCCGGTAAGCAATATCTTAATCCTTTAAAAACCTATTTGTCACGACTTTGTAACCACAGCGTCATATCCATGCAATCTCACTCCCTTACTCTGAGAATACAGCATCGCTTCTCCGCATAGTGCGGGAGGCCATTAAACCAGATTTTAGGAGGCACCCCAATGGCCTG
>JBGAQU010000013.1:0-40445 GCA_044220535.1 Alphaproteobacteria bacterium
AAAATGGTTTTCGACTGGCTGATCACTATTATTACAGGCAATTTTTCAATGATTTGCTTGTCCATAAAATCCTCGAAGCGTTTGTGAAAATGAACTATCTCATTTCTTTAAGAACAAATAAAGAACGAAAATTTATCATGCATAATTCATCTGCTAAAACTTAAGCGCATTATAATTTACATATATTTAATTTACTGATAGAATGCCCTTAAATTACAAGGGTGTGACTATGGCCTATCATGTCCGAATTCTGACAGAACAGGATATTGATCTTTATCCCGACCGCTTTAAGGCGACCGAATGGACAATCGAGGCGATGGCGGAAAAAGATGCGCGCGACCTGATCGCTTCCCCGCATGACGATATTCTGATGGCGCTGGATGAACGCGATACGTTTGCCGGAATGGTCCATTGCCGGATCCAGAAAAACGGGCATGAAGTCCATTTGCAGCAAGTGTTCGTCGCGCCGGAATTCCGGGGTCGAGGCGCGGCTGATTTTTTAATGGAGAGTGTGCAAGGCTGGGCGGAGGAGCGCGGGCTGACTTTGGCCAGCCTGATGGTGGCGAAAGACAATGCGCGCGCGCTCAAGGTTTACAGGCGCAACGGGTATCAGCCCGTCACCACGAATTTCAATGCTGTTGCGGTTGGGTCAGAGTTCGCCGTCCCGGTTGCGCTTGCCACTCCCGACGACTGGGCAGATTATGATGCCTATCAGCAGGATCAGGCTTTGTCAGGTGTTGTTGTTTTTAAAATTCTGACGGATCAAAAGGCATTTCATTTTTATGACGGCAGTCATCCCGGTAATCTGATTTTTAAAAATATTCATGAAGACGGATCGAAAAGCTTTGCCCAGGTCAATCTTTATACGCGAGGCGAAACACCGGATTGCCTGATGATCGAAGCACTATTTTTATCGCCGAACATCAAGCCGGACCAGCATATTGAATTTCTCCGGAATATTCGCGGCGATATTGCGTCAAGATTTGGTGAGGGCATTCCCGTTTATGTTGATCTTGACGGTGAAGATCCGCAAACAGGAGACTTGTGGAAAAACGCAGGTTTTATGACGAGTGGATATTTTATGGTGAAAAAGCTGGATGTGCAAAGCTGCCATCCTTAATCTAGAATATCACCAAACATAATTCCGTTGACTCAGCGTTTTCTCTCCGCTCCACCGATACGCAACCAGTTTGGCGATGCTGTAGTCGATGCAGGCCAGGGTCGGGGACAAGGGGGCGGGTTTGCCGGCATGGTTGAACTGTCTGGTCAGTGTGCCGTCGAGCGCCGTTTTCTGTTCATCGGTCAATGCATCGCTGCCCAGGCACAGGCGCCAGGATAAAGGAATTGAATTGTCGACGGTAGATTTTTTATTCATGATCCCAATCCCTTATTATTACGAAAATTATCTCTTTAGGAGAGAATAAATCAACATATTCCTGCTGCATCCTCCAAGCCGTATGGTAAGAAAGGGCATGCGCCTTCTCACCTGGAACATCAACTCCGTCCGCCTGCGTGCACCCCTTGTTCAAAGGGTGATGCGCGAGGCTGATCCCGATATCGTCTGCCTGCAGGAGACCAAGACGCCGGATGAGTTTTTTCCGGGGGATGCGTTTCGTGAGCTGGGGTACGATCATATCCACATGCACGGAATGAAGGGCTATAACGGCGTCGCCATATTGTCGAAGCACCCATTCCGGTCGCAGGAGATTCATCACCGCGCGGGGAAGGAAGATTGCCGGCATGTGTCGGTGTGCCTGGACCATGCGAAATTTCCGAAAAGGGTGGAGGTGCATTGCCTGTATATCCCGGCGGGCGGGGACGAGCCGGACCGGGCGGTCAATGACAAGTTCGGGCACAAGCTGGATTTCGTCGATGAGATGACGCGCTGGTTCCCGGAGGAACGCTCCGCCGATACGCCGATGATCGTCCTGGGGGATTTCAACATCGCGCCGCTGGAACATGACGTGTGGTCGCACAAGCAATTGCTGAAAGTGGTGTCGCACACGCCTGTGGAAGTTGAGAAACTGAACGCGATGCAGGCCGCGCTCGGCTGGCATGACGCGATCAGGCATTTCGTGCCGGAGGATAAGAAATGCTATACATGGTGGTCTTATCGCAATAAAGACTGGAAAGCGTCCAATCGCGGGCGGCGGCTGGACCATATCTGGGTGACGAAGCCGCTGGTGCCTTTTTTGAAAAACCATGTCATCATGGCGGAGACGCGGGACTGGGGGCAAACCAGCGACCATGTGCCCGTGATCATCGACCTGGATTTCGCCGCATGATCAACGAGCTTGCCGCCGCCTATTCCTATTGCGAGAATTTTTCCGCTATCGGCATAGCGCAGCCTTTTAATGTCTATAGCTGCCTGGCATTTGTGGTTGCGGCCGTGCTGATCATGGGGCGGCACCGCGAACTGCCGGACCGGCTGGCCTGGGTGATGGCGGTGTTTCTGCTGTTGATCGGCGCGGCCAGCGCCGCGTGGCATTTGACCATGCGGCCGGAGGCTCTGGCGGCGGATTTAGTGCTGTCGTGGCTGTTCGGGGCGGTGATGGTCTTTCTGGTCATGCGTTATGTGTTTTACTGGCCGCTCTGGCTGTGCGCCCTCGTGCTGCCGCCCATTCTGGCTGCGTGTCTCGTTCTGCGGACCAGCCCGTCGCCCTGGGTGGCGCAGGACAGCCTGATCCTGATGTTCATGTCGGCTTTGCTGTTTGGCGCGGGCACATGGCACGCGCTGGTGCGCAGGAGCAATGCCGGGCTGTATTTGCTGATATCATCGTTCTGGCTGGCCGGCGGCTTCCTGATTTTAAGCCTGGACCATGAAGCCTGCGGCATCTTTATCATTGGCACGCATTTCCTGTGGCATGTGCTGGCGGCAGTCGTGGCATATTGCCTGGCGCGGACGCTGGCCTGCGCCGATGTCGAATTGCTGGATTTATATGACCCGGCACGGACCGATCCGGCCAAATTAATGGTATCCCAAGCTCCTGTAACTGAACAGGATTTGGCTAAAAATGAATCCAATGGTTAATGATTCCCAATCTATTCTCTGGTATTATTGAATATAGGGTTTATAAAGGTTAAACTTATACAATAGTATTCGTAAGGCGATCGTGCGGGGAAAGGCCCTTTATTTATGTCAGAGAAATTCAAAGAAATCGCCTTCAAGCTGCCGCCGCGCGAGATGCAGATCCTGCGCAGCGCCGCCAGCGCCATGAACGACAACGACAACAAGCCATTGAGCCTGTGCAAGCTGTATCTGCCCGATCTGTCGGACAAGGATGCCTGGGCGTTCCTGCTGTGGCTGCGCAAGAACCCGGCGTGATATTTTAAATCACGTTTTTCCGTTTCATCACGATCAGCACGCCGCTTCCTGCAACAGCCAGGAATGTTCCCATGCCCGCAATCGTCCAGTCGATGCCGAACGATGCGGCGGCGTGCGATACCGCCCAGCCGATCGGGATAAAGACCAGACGCCCGGCAAGGCTGGCGGTCGAAATGATGCTGGCGCGCCGGTAGGATGCGATGCGGCTGTTGATGGCATCCTGGATCAGCGGCATGCCGAAACCGTATGATAACGACGACGCATATAAAAACGCGATGCCCCACCATCCGGGCGCAGACCCTGCGAGCAGGTAACTGCATGCCACGCCGTAAAGCACGGCGGTGAAAGCCAGCCGGGCCGACAGCATTTTTTCCAGCCTGTGTCCGTAATGCCCGGCAAACCCGGCCAGCAGAAAACCGATGCAGGCTAGTATGCCGAACCATTGTTCCGTGATATGACGCGCCAGGTAATACGGCTGCTGCACCCACACCCCCGCCTGCGTCGTGCCGAACAATATGCCACAGAACAGGATCAGGGCGGCG
Source organism: Alphaproteobacteria bacterium (assembly GCA_044220535.1). Lineage (GTDB taxonomy): Bacteria > Pseudomonadota > Alphaproteobacteria > Micavibrionales > Micavibrionaceae > JBDHTS01. The sequence goes on from JBGAQU010000013.1 coordinate 3,868, forward strand.
ATCTCCGGATGTTCTTTCACTTCGACCATCGTTTTCAGCACGTCATGGAACGGGTTGCGGCGCACCGGTTGTTTATCACGCATGGGCTCATGCATCAGGAAGGCCGCGATGGCCGCGAGCGTGCAGGTGCCAAGCGTCAGCATCAGCGGCAAATGCGGATCGATGGCATAGAGGAAACCGCCAGCCAACGAAGCAAAGCCGATGATATACAGGCCCATGCCGTGCCGCATGCCCTCCAGCCGCCGAAAATGCCGCGTCATGCGGAATTGCAGCAACGTATCGTAAAGCAGGGCCGTGTTGGTGCCGCTGATCAGGCTGACGCCGATGCCAAGCGATCCCTGCGCCAACAGCGCCATGGCGAAGCTATCGGCATTCAATAACACCGCGAAGCCGAAGATTTCGGTCAGCGATCCGATCATCAGCACCAGCCGCCGTTTCCAGACATCGGCCAGCCAGCCCGACGGCACTTCCATCAGGACGACAATGGTGGAGAACAGGACTTCCCCAATCAGGAACTGCGAAAAGCTTAAGCCGATCACATCGCGGTAATACGGCACCAGCACGGGCAGGATAAACAGCATGCTGTGCAGGCTGTTATGTGCGATCAGCAGCGCGTGGTTCCGGCGTACTGTGTGCAGCGATTTGAAGCGTTGAGTCATAGCGACCCCCATCGGACGTTGAGCAGTGGCAGGACGGATGGGTCGGTCATGACATAGCGATGCACGTCCAGCAATACGCCGTCCAGGCAACGCGCCTTTGCCTTGAGGTCGGTACGCAGTTTGGTGAAGCCGAGTTTTTCGATGATGCGGCGGCTTTTGTCGTTGTCCTCGTAATAGGTGATATGCATTTCATCGATGCCCATCGCGTTGAAGGCATAGCGGATGACGGCGTTCGCGGCTTCCGTCGCGTAGCCCTGGCCAAGACAATCTTTCGCGACCCAATAGCCGGTTTCATAACGGCCGTCATTCAGGCCGATGCCGGTCGACACCGCAAATGCGCCGGAGAGTTTGCAGCGGCCGATCAGGAACTGCGCCGGGTCGCTTTTGGCGATGGAGTCGTGGATGACGCGCAGCAGGGCATCTTTGCCGTATTCGCTGTCATAGGCCCAGGACATCCATTTCTGGAGTTCCGGCCAGACGCCTTCCTTCGCGGCCTGGATATCTTCCGCATCCGCCAAAGTGCGGGAACGGATGATCAGGCGGGGCGTTTCGATCCATATGTGTTTGTCTTCGGTCATGAGTGTAATCCTTTCAGTGGTTTATTTTGAAAGGCTGCCGGACAAAATCTTTGAAGGGAGGATTTAATCTGTCAGCCTTCCGGGTGGAAGCGGCTGACAGTCGGGAAAGTTTAGACGGTCAGCCCTGTGGCGGCGGCACCATTATCACCGGAAACCGGCGCAAAACCGCCTTTGCCGGATGCGGATGCACCGGTAAAGGTCATGGTTTCAATGGTGTGCCAAGCGGCTGTCATTTTGTTTCTCCTGCACTCAGGAAACCATAAAAGGAGAAGCGGTGCGAGAAAAAAAGACGTTGGCGGGCAAAAAGAGCGCCTTCCCTGTCCGGAAAGGCGCCTGGAAGTTATGCCAGGTTAACAGGCTGATTTTTATATTGTGGCCATCCAGCCGGGCTTATTTATCATGCCGCCGCCGGTTCAGGGATCGGAGCGCTTACTTTTGCCTGCTGAACATTGTTTCTCCATATCCTTTCGATTTGATAGGTGGCTTCTTCAGCCATGAAGTGGAACGCTGCTTGCAGCTTCCTGGCTGTGGAAAGATCCATTTCCCCCAGGTTTTTGGCATTTCCTTCCGCCAGCTCCATAAGTCTTTGATGGGCCCGATTAAATAACTCCGTTATATCGCGGTCGACGCGATCCCGGCCTGATGCCGGAACGTCGGCAAGGGTACGGAGTATGTTGCAGGTATGGTTGGCCTCTTTTGCAAGATCCCCTGTGCAGTTTTTAGCTTGTGCGGTCAGACCTTCGACAATTTTCCGCCGTGCGTTCAGGCTGGGAAGTGAAGCCGTAGCCGCAAGATCCGGTTTCATATTTGCCGCTTTAACAATACGGTCCATGACGCTTTTGCCGGTTTCTTTGTTCCATATATATTTTAAGAGATCTAAAATCTCGCCAGACTTTTGCACGCCGCGCGCGCCTCCATACAAGCCAGCGAGACCAAAAGGAAGCAAAGCGGCGCCGCCAATCGCGCCGGCTGCCATCGTAGAGGCAGCGGCATATGTAAGCATGCCCCCTATCGCCAGAGGCGCTGCTGTCATAAGGCCCATAGCGGCTATTCCGCCTGCAACGCATAAAAATTTGTTAAACCTGCTTTCTTTAGGGTCGCAAATCTTCACAAGGTCGTCGGCAAGCTTCCCAGGCTCGGTCACGTAAAGTTCGCGAAGCCGCGAAACAGGAACTCTGGTTTCGTCTGAAAGTTCCGACAGGGCTCTTTCGAACATTTGAGGATTCATTTTGCCGTCATCAAGGTCATGTAGAAAAAAACTTCTTAGCATGTGCTTTCCTTATCAAGGTTAGGGTTGAGAGCTTCTAATGGCATTTCTTTTCTGATCGGAGAAAAGGCCGCAGATCATGTCAGCGAAAGGCCTTTCAATTGCCGTTTGATAACTTCTGCTGATGCCTCGAGGTCGTTTTGATGCGTTTCGCCAATCTCGTTGAGTTGTGAATTAACGGCTGCGGTGACGTTGTCGAAGGCGGCTTTCAATGTTTCTGCGCCCGCAGGGCTGCGGCTTTGCCCGCCCGCATCGCGGAATTGCCGTGTCATGGACAAAACCTGGCCGCCCACCACATCGCCGAACAATGTTTTGACGCCATGGGGGATTTCTCCCTGCTCAGTCACTGCTTTTAAAAGGGCGTCCAGGGATGTCGTCAACCGGTTCGCGGAAGTTTTCAGGTCGCCGGTATAATTCTCTGTCGCCCGGGTCAGTTCGCTGATCACCTGCGCCTGTTGCGTAAAGGCGGTCGTCACTTTGGGCGCTATTGCGTGTTGCGGAGCGGCCGGCTGGCGGATGGAGGTTCGCGCGGCTCTGTCCGCACCAGCCGGTTCCGATAGATCCGCGCTTCTTCCGCGGCCAAAAAGCCTGGCGCCGCTTTTCCCACTCAAAAAGGTAGCGGCGGTAACGCCAGCGCCAACTACTCCTGCAACCGGAACGGCGAAAGAGGCCATTCCCAATCCGATGAATATAAGGGTGGATACACAAAATGTCATAAGGCCCGCGCCCGCCGACGTATTCAGATCCCTGAATACGGGCCAGATCCCGCCGCGGCCGCTGCGCTCCTGTTCTTCGGCCTTGCGCTCCAGGGCGCTAACGCCCCGATCAATCGCGCCGCCCCAGATTAAATTCGTCATTACTACAGACATGGTTCTATCCTTTCCAAAAGCTGGATTGTTGAAGCGTTAAAACTCTGGAAGGAGAGAAGAAGCGGGGAACTCTTACAAGTCGCTCCCGTAAAGGCTGGTTAAATAACAGCCGTTACGGCAAAGACCAATCGCTTTATCATCCATCCAGTCTTATGGTCGAAACCTCCTCGTTAACTTTTCTGTTCAGGCCGTGTTTATATTTTTCATTAAACACAGCATAATACTTTTTATTGTTATGTAAATATTTTATTTGCTACAGTTCCGGCCCTGCCGGGTCCGTAACAATGTGCATTACAAAGGCGCCATTTCGGGCACGGGCATTTTCGTTGCCGCCTCCTCCAGTTTCCTTTGCTCCCTGACCATTTGAAGGACAAGGTCGGGTTTAAAATTTTCCAATAACCCGTCAGTAACCTGCGCGGCCGTGTCCAGCGCAGCCTCATGGGCATCCTGGATGTCTTCCAGCTGGCTGCCCGCAGCGGACGCGACATTTTTGAATGTCCGGAGAAGAAGCTGTGTCGCGGCCTCGTTTGCCTGGCCCCCCGAATGCCCGTATTTCGGGATCATGCCGCCGATAAGATGATCTGTGACGACATTGAAAATTACGGACACGGATGCGGGCAGGGGCCCTCCGTCCACGCCTGAAGACCGCGCCAGGTTTTCAAGTATTTTACATGCGTCCTGCGCGGCGGCCCCGAGGTCGCCTGTATAAGCCGCCGTTGCCTTTTTCAGGCTTTCAACGATCGTCAGCCGTTCGGCTTCCGGATCATTTTTCGGTTGCGTAGAAAGGGCAGGGCGCACTGGCGACGGTTTTACAGCGGTTACGCTTCTGGTGCGGCGGATCGAGGGCCCAGGAGCGGAAACAGGCTGGACCGTTCTTTCCGGCCGCATGGCCATCTGGGGCGCGTTGTTATTCCTGTCGGTGTTTCCTGAATGGTGCTTGACCGATTCAATCACGCTGGCATAGCGCCTGTAGGCGAAACGGCCGGTGTAGAAAGCAGCCGCGCCTGCAAGCGCGATCAGGGGAAAAGCAGGATAGGCAGCCCCTGCGAGGAGGCCGATGGCGTCATGAATTGTGGCAACGGCAAGAAATCCGCTGATACCCGTCGCGCTCAGCGCCAGAATCCCGTCTGCAATGGCTCCGAACAAGCCTTTGGGCTTGCGTGCTGAACGTTTGTTTTCATCGTCCCGGTCAGGTTTCCTGTCCCTTGATCTTTCGGTATGGGAGCCACTTAATATTCTGCCCCATAAAACCACACCACCCATACTCACAGCCATGTCATACTTCCTTTCCAAAGTTGTATTCAGCAAAATACCTGCCATGCAGACACTTTGATAAAAACCTCTTCAGACGCGCAGGCTATTTAGATTGCCGAAGCCTGCGGTGCTGTCCGTCTTTGCAAGCCTTATGCGTAAGACGGACAGCCTGGGCGGTCATTGCTCAGGTTAAGGCAGGTCCTTTCAGTCCAGACAATGTCGCGTTCAGTTTTGCCGCAGCCTCCCCCGCATTGACCGGGGCCGGAGCGGCGGACGCCGTTACGAAAGCGAAGGCACTCGTCAGCGATTGAACCGTATCGGGTGTCGCTTGCCCGATGCCTCCTTCTTCTTTAACCCGTTTAGTCAATTCTGCCAGATCTGCGGCGACACGAAAGGCGGGGGCGGTTGCGTCGATGCCGTTTCCTTTGGCCGCGAATAAAACTCTCAAGGCCGTATCGGCCCCTAACGATGCCGGGTAATCGCCAACATTCTGCGCTATCGTGTTCAGGATGGCGTCCCTGGGATCAGCTTCAGATGTCACGGAAGGTGCAGAGGGCTTCAAGCCGTTTTGGCGGCGTATCCATGCGGCGCCTACGCCATCGGCTGTCATTTCGCCTTTTTCAATACGGGAAGGCGGCATTACTGGTCTGCGGTCACTTTCAACATCAGAGCCTTTCGGTCCGGACAATATCTTAGTTGCAAAGCGTTCCAAGAAACCGGGACCGGTTTTTTTAGGCCGATCATCATTATCATCATTATCATCGCTCATGTAGGCACTGAACGCCATTCCGACGGCAGGGCCCAGGGGATGGAATCGGCCAAGAAAAAAGTTTTTGTATGACATAAGCTTAGCTCCTGTTAAGGTTGGTGTTCAACAAAATGCCTGCCATCAGACACTTTGACAAAGACCGCTTCGGATATCGGGGAAAGGAAGAGCAGGATAACTATTTATGTAGTCGCTCCCAGAATAGCTGTGTGTTCAGCCATTGTGGCAAAGACCGGCGCGTTTTCCTGAACCTGTAACCCTTTCTTTAATCTTCCGTCAAACCGCTTATTTATAAAATAATACAACTTTATAAAATAATACAACGGAATATTGATTATGTCAACAAAATAGACCGTATTTTTTCTGTATTTTAAGCTATTGAAATATAATATTTTTTGAACCTGCTGCAGGAGGTCTTTGTCAAAGAATCCAGTCTGTGCTATGAGTTGCGCGCATGAATATCCTTAAACCCTATCGCGACCGTATCGATGCGCTGGACGACAAGATTGTCGATCTGCTGGCTGAGCGGCTTGGCGTGATCCGGGAGGTTGCGGTACTGAAATATGAGCATGGCATTCCGGCTGTCTTGCAGGACCGGGTCGACGCCGTACGCGAACGGGCGGCTTCGCGGGGTGCAGAAAAAAACGTCGATCCCGAGCTGGTGCGTGAGCTTTATCGCCGCCTGATCCAGTTCAGCTGCGATCTTGAAGAATCCATCAAACAGGACTTGTCGTCCCAAAAAACAGGCACCGGCGGATGACCGGCGCGGCACCTGCCTCCGCGATCCCCGAGGCGCTGGCGGCGCGCAAGGCGGCGCTTTTGATCTTGGACGGTGTCTTGAGCCGTAAGCAGCCACTCGATATCGTGATCGATTCACTGGAAGGATTTTCGTCGCTGTCCTCCCGCGATCGCGCGTTTACGCGCATGCTGGCGACGACGGCGCTGCGGCGGCTGGGGCAGGTGGACGATATCATCGCCCGCGCGGCGGACAGGGCGGAGGCGCCGTCGCCCGCGACGCTGCATCATGTTTTGCGGCTCGGCGTCACGCAGATTTTATTTATGGACGTGCCGGATTACGCGACGGTCGATACGTCGGTGCGGCTGGCGGAGTCGCTGTCCCTGTCGCGGCAGGGCGGGTTTGTGAACGCGATCCTGCGCCGTGTCGGGCGCGAAGGGCGCGGCTGGCTGAACGCGCAGGACGCGGCGCGGCTCAATACGCCGGACTGGCTGTTGCAGCATTGGATCAAGGATTACGGGGAACGGATGGCGCTGGATATCGCTTCGGCTAATCTGGCCGAAGCGCCGCTCGATATTACAGTAAAGACGGAAAGCGAACGCGGATACTGGGCGGGTACGCTGCAGGCGGTGACGCTGCCGACCGGGTCCTTACGCCGCCCGTCCGGCGGGATGGTGCAGGATTTGCCCGGGTATGGCGACGGGCATTGGTGGATTCAGGACGCGGCGGCGGCCTTGCCCGCGCGGCTGTTTGGCGATGTGAAGGGGCAGGCGGTGCTGGATTTATGCGCCGCGCCCGGCGGGAAGACGGCGCAGCTGGCGGCGATGGGCGCGCATGTCACGGCGCTCGACCGGTCCGCGAAACGCATGAAGCGGGTAGAGGAAAATGTGCAGCGCCTGCGCCTGCAGGACCGCGTGACGATCGAGGTCGCCGATGCGACGGCCTGGACACCAAAAGAACTCGCACGCTTTATCCTGCTGGACGCGCCCTGCACGGCGACCGGCACCATTCGCCGCAACCCCGACGCGCTCAGCTTAAAAACGCCGCAGGATATGGCGGGGCTGATGGTGGTGCAGGAACGGCTGCTGAAAAACGCGGTGGGGATGCTCGCGCCGGGCGGCGTGTTGATCTACTGCACCTGTTCCCTGCAGAAAGACGAAGGGGAGCGCCAAGTCCAGGTTCTGCTGAACACCGGCGCGCCGGTCAAGCGACTGCCCATCGCCGCATCCGAAGTCGGCGGCCTCGACAGTCTGATCACGCCGGACGGCGATGTGCGTGCCCTGCCCTATCATATGGCCATGCATGGCGGGATGGACGGGTTTTATATTGCGCGGCTGGTACGAATTTAATTTTCTGTTTGATAATTTTTTCACGATAAGTCTTGGCCTTTTTGGGCGATTCGGGTAAATATAGGGGGATGGGAATAACGCTTATCCACAAGCCGCTTCCCTGTCTTCCGCGCCTTCGCGCAAATTTATGCACAAGATATCGTTGTTATGTCCAGAGCGTCCGGCATCCGTATTGCGCCTTCCATCCTGTCCGCCGATTTCGCGCGGCTGGGGGATGAGGTGCGGGCGATTGACGCTGCGGGTGCGGATTACATCCATATCGACGTGATGGACGGGCATTTTGTGCCCAATCTGACCATTGGGCCGGGTGTCGTGAACGCAATCCGCCCGCATTGCAAGAAGGTGTTCGACGTTCATCTGATGATTTCGCCTGCCGATCCGTTTCTGGAGGCGTTCGCCAAGGCAGGGTCGGATATCATTACCGTGCATCCGGAGGCGGGCGCGCATGTGCACCGGTCGCTGCAGGCGATCCGCGCCTTGGGGAAAAAGGCGGGCGTTGCGCTGAACCCCGCGACGCCGTCCGACGTTCTGGACCATATCATGGATCTGGTTGACCTGGTTTTGGTGATGACGGTCAATCCGGGTTTTGGCGGGCAGGCGTTTATTCCTGTCTTGGATAAAATCGCCGATGTGCGCAAACGCATCGATGCAACAGGGCGCAGCATTGATCTGGAAGTCGATGGCGGCATCACGCCGGATACGGCAAAACAGGTGATTCAGGCCGGGGCGAATGTGCTGGTCGCCGGGACTGCCGTGTTCAAGGACGGGCCGCAGCATTATGCGCGCAACATCGCATCCTTGAGGGGAGGGTAAAGCATGGCGCTTGATTTTATCCGCCGCCTCCGCGTCCGCGCCGGGCACCTGACTTTCAACAGCATCGTTTATAACTGGTCGCTGGGCGGGTCGTCGCCGGAGCGGCTGCTTGGCACGCCGCCGGACAGCTGGCCGGGCAATGCGGAGCGCGGGCGGTTTCTGTGCAGCGGCGCGTTCGCGATTGACGGGGAAACGCTGTCCCTTGACGGCAATAACTGGGAACCGGACGGTGCCAGCGGATCGTGGCTGCGTCATATGCACGGCTTCGACTGGCTGCGCGATCTGCGGACATTGGGCGGGGATGCGGCGCGGCTGCAGGCGCGGGCGATGATTTCGGGCTGGCTGCGCGATTACCCGGGCTGGCACCCGCATGCGTGGCAGCCGGATATTTTAGGGCAGCGCCTTGCCAACTGGATTGCGCTCTATCCGTTCTACGGCGACAGCGCGGATGAGGAATTTCAGGATAAATTATTGTGCAGCATGGCGCGGCAGGCGCGGCATTTGTCCCGTTCGCTGCAGACATGCTGCGCGGGATTGTCGATGCTGCAGGCCATTCGCGGCCTGGCCTATGCCGGCCTGGCGCTGGAAGGGCGCGAGGGATGGCTGGAACAGGCGCTGGACGCGCTGGAAGAGCAAAGCCCGAAGCAGATTTTAGCGGATGGCGGCCATGCCAGCCGTTCGCCTGCGCAGTTGGCGGAGGCGCTGCGCGTGTTTATCGACATACGCAACGGATTAAAAGCCGGGCAGTATCCGGTGCCGGAACAGGTGGAGCACACGATCGACCGCATGGCGCAGGCGCTGCGGTTTTTCCGCGGCACGGATAAAAAGCTGATCCTGTTCAATGGGGCGCAGGAAGGCGACGATTATCTGCTCGACTGCATCATGCTGCAATCCAACGCGCGCGGGCGCACGTTGCGCAGCCTGCCAAACACGGGGTATGAACGCCTGACGCTGGGGCGCACGGTGGTGACGGTGGATACGGGCACCGCCCCGCCGCATGAGATGGATGAACAGGCGCATGCCGCGCCGCTGGCCTTTGAAATGTCGTATGGCAAGGAAAAGATTTTCGCCAATTGCGGGTCGCACCCGGTGGACCCGGACTGGCAGGCGATGCTGCGCGGCACGGCTGCACATAATACATTATCGCTCGACTACCGCAATATCTGCGAGATCCGCGACGACGGGCATTTCGGGCGCAAGACGGAACAGGTGACGGCATCCCGCGAAGATGGCGCGGATGCGGTGCTGCTGGACGCCTCCCATGACGGATACGTGCCGATGAACGGCGTGACGCATCGCCGCCGTTTGTTTTTGAAGGAACAGGGGCATGAACTGCGCGGGGAGGATACGCTGACCTGCTCGGTGGGTCTGAGTAAACCCGTGGAAGTTGTTCTGCGCTTCCATCTGCATCCGCGCGTGCAGGTCTCGTTAATTCAGGACGGCACCGAAGCCCTGCTGCGCCTGCCCGGCGGCTCCGGCTGGCGCTTCTTCCATTCAGGCGGCGTGCTGACGCTGGATAACAGTATTTATCTGGGCGAAGGCTGCAGGCCGAGGAAGACCAAACAATTGGTCATCCTCGGCAAAATGGAATCCGACCAGGCGCGGATTAAGTGGGCGGTGCAGCGGGAAGGGTAGTTAAGCAATCTCAAGCTGCTTGGCTACATAGGGGCGCAGATTTTCTGCAGTCATGCTTTCCTGATTGTTCGGTGCATTGATCACTTCGCTCAATCCGATTAAAAACGCCGCGCGGAGACCGCCTTTCAAAGTTTCAACAACAGGTTTTAAGCTACCTTCGTCTGTGCATTCCATCCAGGCAATGCCGCCCAACTGGTAGGCCAATCCCAGTGCATGTTCACTGGGCTCGGCAGAGGCAGCCTTATCAACAGACGTCTGCAGCATGCCTGCCATATCTTTAAACGAACGGCGTGGTTTTGTAGATTCAGTCATAGAAAAATCTCCTATATTTTTTACAGTTATGGTTTTATTCTTGAATTTCAGCCATGTCAATTTATTATGGTATTTTTATCATTGTAGAAGGTATTGCCAGCTTAGATTCAAACAGCTAAAGTAAATGTTCCTGTTACGTTCTAGTTGTGGTTTATCTTGCATGCCCAAACCCACCAAAACCTTTATCTGCCAGAATTGCGGCGCGATGCATTCGCGGTGGTCGGGGAAGTGCGAGTCCTGCGGGGAATGGAATTCAATTGCGGAGGAGGCGCTGGAGGCGGCGCTGCCCAAGGGGATGGGCGCGAAAAAGGGGCGGGCGGTTGAGTTTGTCGATCTGAAGGGGGAGCGGGCCGACCGGCTGCCGCGCCATATCACCGGCATCGCGGAATTCGACCGCGTGGCCGGGGGCGGGCTGGTGCCCGGCTCCGCCATTCTGATCGGCGGGGATCCGGGGATCGGGAAATCGACGCTGCTGCTGCAGGTGATGTGCACGCTGGCGAAGCGCGGCGTGGCGTGCGCCTATGTATCGGGGGAGGAGGCGGTGGACCAGGTGCGCCTGCGCGCCGACCGCCTCGGCCTTGCCGACGCGCCGGTGCGGCTGGCGTCCGCCACCAATGTGCGGGACATCGTGGCGTCGATGGAGGATCCGGCGACGCGCATGGATCTGATCGTCATCGATTCCATCCAGACCATGTATATCGACAATGTGGAAAGCGCGCCCGGCACGGTGACGCAGGTGCGCACCTCCGCCGCCGAAATCGTGCGCGTGGCGAAAAAGCGCAACATCGCCGTGATCTTCGTCGGCCATGTGACTAAGGAAGGGCAGATCGCGGGGCCGCGCGTGCTGGAGCATATGGTCGACGCGGTGCTGTATTTCGAAGGCGACCGCTCGCACCAGTTTCGGATTTTACGCTGCGTGAAAAACCGCTTCGGCGCGACGGATGAGATCGGCGTATTTGAAATGGCGAGCGAAGGGCTGGTGCAGGTGGAAAATCCGTCGGCGCTGTTCCTCGCGCAGCGGCAGCAGGACGTGCCGGGTTCGGCGGTGCTGGCAGGGCTGGAAGGCACGCGGCCCGTGCTGGTGGAGGTGCAGGCTTTGGTCGCGCCCAGCCAGATGGCGACGCCGCGCCGCGCGGTGATCGGGTGGGATTCAGGCCGCCTGTCCATGGTGCTGGCGGTGCTGGAGGCACGATGCGGCCTCGCCTTTTCGGGGGCGGAGATTTACCTGAATATCGCGGGCGGCATCCGCATCAACGAACCGGCGGCGGATGTGGCGGTGGCGGCGGCGCTGGTCAGTTCCCTGACCGGCATGCCGGTGCCTCCAGAGTCCGTGTTTTTCGGCGAAATCGGTTTGGCCGGCGAAATCCGCCAGGTGCCGCAGCCGGATGTGCGGCTGAAAGAGGCCGGGAAGCTGGGGTTCAGCAAGGCGGTGCTGCCGAAGCGCAAAACCAAGGACGACCGCAAAGCGAACGCGGAGATGCGCCTGACGGAAATCGCGACGCTGCAGGACCTGGTGGATATGTTTGAGGAAAGAACCAAAACCCATGCAAGAGCATGAGCCATATTATTATATAAAGAAAATTCTGTTGCCGCAGTTGAAGGTTGTCGCTGTGCTGACGGTTTTTATGGCTGTGGCGACATACTATTATCTCAGTTTTTATCTGCCGCATAGTTTTGGCGTCCGGCATTCTTTAGGATCGCTCATATTTGTAGCTGCGTTTGTATTCGTTTATTTAAGCACTATTGTTATATTTATATCGGCCATTTTAGCGCTCATTTTCAAAAAGCAAAATCAGGTTTTTCAAAGACTGTTCGAACTGCATATCGGCTTTATTATTTCGTTTTTGCTTTTATCACCGCTAATTTTCGGGAATGGCGATCTTAACATTCTTTTTTCTTTACTGTCTCCCGCGCTGTTTCTGAATGCTCTTTCTCTGGTTCTCATTAATTTTTCTATCAAAGAAAAAGTTTGGAAACCTGAGTTCATCATTTTTCCTGTTTTTATAATTATAACAGGAATGTTTTTAGGCGGTATGCCCTGGTCATTACAAATGCCTGCCAAGGTCATCGCAGAGGCCGAAAAAATAGCCGGTAGACAACCCTATTGCATCAAATCGGCAGGCCATCTAGCAGAGTCCCGCTTGGACTTAACGGGGCTTTCAATGTATGTGCCCGCATATCATGGAGTTTATTGGGATTATTATGGTCTTTTAATTGTGCAAAATTCTGATGCCGCAAAAATGTATAATTGGTCCTATAAAAGTGACACCTTCATGCCATTAACGGATCTCACCGTTAAAGCTATGCATTTAGAGTTATGCCAGCCAAAACAAAATTTTGCTTCGACTCTTCGGATTATGTAAGTGACGCGCTGATATGCTTTTAGGCTGGCTTTGGTGCTGCCGTAACCGACTTACGTCCCTCAACCACTTTATCGATCATGTCTGGAATAATATGGTCGGGCAGTAGTCCTGACCGCAATCTGCAATCCTGCAATTCCTGCTGTAATTTCACTGGATTGCGAGGGGCCGGGAACTGGTCGATGATAGCCTGCTGTTCTTGTGTGCACATCGCATGCAGGATGCAGGTTTCAAAGGCGTCGTAATATCTTTGGGTGTTTTTGCGCCAGACATCGGTTCGCCATGTATGGAAAGCAGATGAATCGCTAAACGTATCTGTAAGCTTTGTGCCAAGCACAGGCTCTGCATAACGAAGCGCGACACAAGCCAGCGAAAAAGCCTTCGCTGACACGGTATCAAGCCAGCTGTCATCCTGCATATCCGCAAAAGGGTCGGCTGGCGCGGCTTTTTCGCCCATGCCTTTGAGAACAGCCTGACCCCAATCCATCAGGCAAGCGTTCACATAACTGTAACAAGACACTTTATGTCTTCCTTTCAATATACAGCTATCATATTCCTGTCTTTTGAATATGTCAAAAAACAGGGTGTGTGCGCTTTAAAACCCTCTATCTCCTTGCTTTTTTACAAGCGCTCTCCTAAAAATCAGGGACGCCCATTTTTTGAAGGTTTTAATCTGTATGATCTTCGATCTTGTCGTTATTGCGGCCCTTCTGATCTCCTCACTGATCGCTTTTCTGCGCGGGTTTATCCGCGAGGTGCTGACCGTGCTGGGGGTGATCGGCGGGACGTTTGCTGCGGTGGCGCTGGGGCCGAAGCTGGCGCCGACGGTGGAAGGCTGGTTGAACCACGGGCATGCCCCGGAGCATGCGGCCAAGGCGGGAGAGACGGCGGCGAAGGCGGAGGAAGCCGGGCGGCTGTTCGGCATCCTGCCCTATAACATGGCGGCGGATCTGATCGCCTATGGCGGCGTGTTTATCGTCGTGGTGATCCTGCTGTCCGTCATCAGCCATATGACATCCGGCTTCGCGCGGAAGCTGGGCCTCGGCATGGTGGACCGGACGCTCGGGATTTTCTTCGGCATCGCGCGGGCGCTGATCTTATTGGCGCTGCCCTATTACGTCGTGTCCGTCACCACGGGCAAAGAGTTCCTGGATAAGGAGCTGGCAGACAGCCATACGAAAGTTTACATCGAAGGCACCGCCAACTGGGTGGGCCAGTTCGTGCCGGTGAATTTCGCGGATGATCTGGGCCAGAAAACAGACAAGGCCTCCGCCTCCATGGCCGACGCGACGCGGGAGAAGCTGCGGGAACTGAACGTGCTGTCCAGCGATGTGAAGGATGAGGCATTAAAGGGTAAAGGCAAAGACACGGGCGAAGCGTTGCGCGAAAGCGGTGAGGCGCTGAAAGATAAAATGCAGGATGCCGGACAGGCGATCCGCGACAAGATCGACGAGAAAACACAACCGGGTTATGAAGACCAGCAGCGTGGCCAGATGGACGGGCTGATCCAGCAGGAGAACGATGCGACCATGCCGCCGCAGCCGTCTTCGCCGTCCTATTCCTCCACCGGGCATAAACCATGATGGATCTCACCACCAACCCGTTCGACGATGACAAGCTGCACGAGGAATGCGGCGTGTTCGGCGTGTTCGGGCACCGTGACGCGGCGGCGCTGACCGCGCTCGGCCTGCACGCTTTGCAGCATCGGGGGCAGGAGGCGAGCGGGATCGTCACCTTCGATGGCGAGCATTTTCATGCGCATCGTGCGACAGGGCTGGTCGACCAGGCGTTCGGCACGCCGGATATAATCGCGCAGCTGCAAGGGTACAGCGCCATCGGCCATAACCGCTACGCCACATGCGGCGGCGCGAATGTGCGTAATATCCAGCCGTTATATGCGGATTTATCGTTTGGCGGGTTCGCCATCGCGCATAACGGCAACCTTACCAATGCGATGACGCTGCGCCAGACGCTCGTGAAAAACGGGTCGCTGTTCCAGTCGACATCGGATACGGAAGTGATCGTGCATTTGATGGCGTTGTCAAAGCAGGCCAGCGTGACCGACCGCCTTGTCGATGCGCTGAAACAGGTGAAGGGCGCGTATTCTCTGGTCGCCTGTTATAACGACAAGGTCGTCGGCCTGCGCGACCCGCATGGCATCCGCCCGCTGGTGCTGGGGCAATTGGGCGACGCGCTGATCCTGGCGTCCGAAACCTGCGCCTTCGATATTATTGGCGCGACGTTTATCCGCGATATCAAGCCGGGTGAGATGGTGGTGCTGGACAAAACGGGCGTCAGCAGTTCCTTCCCGTTCCAGAAAACCGGGTCGCGCTTCTGCGTGTTCGAATATGTGTATTTCGCGCGACCCGACAGTTTCATGGAAGGCCGTTCGGTCTATGAGATGCGCAAGAAAATCGGGATCGAACTGGCGAAGGAAGCGCCGTGCCCCGGCGCGGAGATCGTGGTGCCGGTGCCGGACTCAGGCGTGCCCGCCGCGATCGGCTTCGCGGAGGCGAGCGATGTGCCGTTCGAGCTTGGCATTATCCGCAACCATTATGTGGGGCGCACGTTTATCGAGCCGTCCGACCATATCCGGCATCTCGGCGTGAAGATGAAACACAATGCCAACCGCAAATTCATCGAGGGCAAGAACGTCGTGCTGGTGGACGACTCCCTGGTGCGCGGCACGACCAGCCGCAAGATCGTGGAGATGGTGCGGCAGGCGGGCGCGAAGGAAGTGCATATGCGCATTTCATCGCCGCCGACCGCGCATAGCTGTTTCTACGGCATCGATACGCCAAGCACGGAAGAATTGCTGGCGCACCGGATGAGTGTCGATGAAATTGCCAAACATATCGGCGTCGATTCCATGGCCTATGTCTCTATTGACGGGCTGTACCGTGCGATGGGCGAAATGAAGCGCGAGGCGGGCGCGCCGCAATTCTGCGATGCTTGTTTCACCGGCGATTACGCCGTAGAACTGACCGACCATAACGGCCCGGATAACGGCGCGGTGATTTCGAATATGCAGGAGCGGAAAGCGAAGGGTTGAACAGGATTTTACCGCAGAGACGCAGAGGACGCAGAGAAGAAAAAAGCCGCGCGGAGCGCAGTAAAAGATCTAAACCACTGAGCGCACTGAGAACACTGAGGTCGCGGCGTCTTAGTGTTCTCAGTGCGCTCAGTGGTTCAAGTCTTTTTTGCGCTGCGCGCAGCTTAACTCTGCGTCCTCTGCGGTTAATATTTTTTTAGAACACAAAAACAAGGAACGGATTTTTAAAATGGATTTATCGGGAAGGATTGCATTGGTTACAGGCGCATCGCGCGGCATTGGCGCGGCGGTGGCGAAAGCCTATGCGCGTGCAGGGGCGCATGTGGTGCTGCTGGCGCGGACCGTGGGCGCGCTGGAGGCGCTGGATGATGAAATCCGGAAGTCTGGCGGGCAGGCGACGCTGATCCCGATGGATCTGCGCGATCCGGAACCGCTCGACAATCTGGGGCCGCTCTTGATGCAGAAATTCGGTCGGCTGGATATTTTCGTCGCCAATGCCGGGATGCTCGGCACGCTCACCCCTTTGCCGCACCAGAAAGCGGGGGAGTGGGAGAAAGTGATGAACGTCAACCTGAATGCCAATTTCCGGCTGGTGCGGACCCTGGATCCGCTCTTGCGCGCATCCGACGCGGGCCGCGCGATCTTTGTGACGTCCGGTGCGGCGGAAGGCCGCGCCTATTGGGGCGCCTATGGGATCAGCAAGGCGGCGCTTGAGGCTTTGGCGCGGACTTGGGTGTCGGAGACGGAGAAGACAAAGCTGCGCGTCAACATAGTCGACCCCGGCGGCGTCCGCACCGCGATGCGGGCGGAGGCGTTTCCAGGGGAAGATAAAGAAAAGCTGCTTTTGCCGGAGGATGTCGTTCCTGTCTTTTTGGAGCTATCCTTACCGGTATGCATGAAGCATGGGGAGATCGTGAGATTTAGAGAAAAACTGAAATCATCTGCGGCTTAGTGATATCCATCTATGCATTGCGCGTAGCTTAGAGATTGAAATTATTATCTAAATAATAAATATTGACATAATTTTTTTAATCTTTTAATTTAAAATGTGTTTTTAATATTTGGAGATTACCATGGCTAAATTTATACCGCTTTCTGATCAAAGAGATCCTCAGATGTTTGACCGGTGGTCAAGTTTTGTTGGAACACCGCGCTTTAAAAACTTAGAAAGGAAAGCGGTCAAAAAGATAGTTGACGAAGGCAACGGCATTTTTTCACTTCCGACAGATGATGGTAAACTTGTACTTCGGAACAGGATTGTTGATGACATCATAAGCAGACTGGATCCTGTTTTTGGTTCTGATTCAGGATGGGGCGGCTGTCATATCAGCAATACGGATAGCATCAAAAACTCTCTGGTTATCGGCTCTCTATGTTATACTTTTGCACGTCAGCACTTAACTCCGGAAGCTTTTAAAGAAGCAGTTGCAGAGCATGCCGGGAAAAGAGAGCTGTGGAAACAGAAGCCTCAACCAGTTATTCCAACGCTAAGCTAGCAATCTCAATCCGCATACGGATTTTTACTCGTCCGGATCAGAAGGCGAATCGGCACGCCGTGCAGATCGCACACCTCCCGCAATCCGCTGATCAGATAGCGTTTATAGGTTTCCGCGATATCGCCCGGCCTTGAAACCCAGAGAGCGAAGGTCGGCGGCCTTGTCTTGATCTGGGTGATATAGCGCAGGCGGTTGGGGCGGCCATTGACCAGCGGGGCGGGGTGGGCGCTTTCCATGCCGGCGAGCCAGCGATTCAGATGCCCGGTTTTGACGCGTTTGTTCCAGACTTCGAAGGTCGACAGGACTGCATCCATCAGCTTCGGCAGGTTGGACCCGCGCAATGCTGACAGCGTCACCACCGGCAGATTGCGGACCTGAGACAGCGATGCCTCCATTCTGTCCTCAAGTTTTTTCAGGGCCATCGCCTTATCGTCGATCGTGTCCCATTTGTTGACGGCGATGACGAGGGCGCGACCTTCGTCGAGGATGTGTTCGGCGATCAGCAAATCCTGCTTTTCCAGCATCAGGTCGGCGTCGAGCACCAGCACCACGACCTGTGCCAGGCGGATGGCGCGCAACGTATCGTCGACGGCCATTTTTTCAATCGTTTCGAAAATCTTGCCCTTTTTGCGCATGCCTGCCGTATCGACCAGGCGGATTTTGCGGTTCTTGAATTCCCACTGGACGGCGATGGCATCGCGCGTGATGCCAGCCTCCGGCCCTGTCATCACGCGTTCCTGGCCGACCAGCGCGTTGAGCAGGGTGGATTTGCCGACATTGGGGCGGCCGACAATGGCGAGTTTTAACGGTTTTTCGGCAGCATCGTCGTCCGCGCCGCCGGTGAAATCGTAATCCTCAAGACCTTCCAGCGTGTCGAAATCGGCGTTGTCTGCACGGAAATCCTCTTCCACTTCTGCGGCTGCCGCTTCCTCCGCGTCATCAAAATACGGTTTCAGCGCGTCGTATAAATCGCCCAGACCTTCATTGTGTTCGGCAGACATGGCGATGGGTTGCCCAAGGCCGAGTGCATAGGCTTCGGCCATCGCGGTGGCGACGGCGCGTTCGCTCTCGCTTTTATTGACAGCCAGGATGACGGGCTTACCCTGTTTTCTGAGCCATTGCGCAAAATGTTCATCCATCGGCGTGATGCCGGCGCGGCCATCAACCATGAACAGGACAACATCGGCCTGGCCTAGAGCGGATTCTGTCTGCCTGCGCATGCGTCCGCGAATGGAGTCATCGAAACTTTCCTCCAGCCCCGCCGTGTCCAGAATGCGGAAATCATGGCCGAACATCGACGCTTCGGCTTCGCGCCAGTCGCGGGTGACGCCGGGCGTGTCGTTGACGATGGCCAGTTTTTTCCCGGCCATCAGGTTGAACAGCGTGGATTTCCCTACGTTAGGGCGGCCGACGATTGCTAAAGTGAAAGTCATACTTTTTTTCTTTTTTTACATGAACGTATTTTTCGCATGCATTGGGCATGGAAAATTTTTTTTACCACGAATGGACGCGAATAAGCACGAATAAGAAAAAGATAAATCGACTACAGAGGCCGCAGAGAACGCGGAGGAAGAATAATATTGATTTTCTCTGCGGCCTCTGTAGTTAAAACTCTTTCCTTATTCGTGCTTATTCGCGTCCATTCGTGGTAAAACTTCTTTTTGCCTGCGGCGCTTTTTGTCAGCGATAGGCTAATAAAGTCCCGTCATCGCCCAGCATAAACAGCGTGTCGCTGGCGACGGCGAGCGGCGTCGAGATCTTGTAACCCGTGCGGCCCTGGCGGATCAGTTTGCCGTCATCGGGGTTCAGTTCGAAAATATCGCCGTTACTGGATGCCGTGATCAGGCGGCCGCCTGCAAGCACAGGGGCGGTCCAGTAGATGCGGTTCGACGTGACGTCTTTCGCATCCACGGTCAGCGGCAGCGGGGAGACCCAGCGGATGGAGCCGGTGCGGCGGTACATGCTCAGGAGTTCGTTATGAACGGTCAGCACGAAGATCTGGTCGCCCGCGACCCAGGGCGTGACGTCGCTGGCGAGATCCTTCTGCCAGGCGCGCTGCCCTGTGCGCTGGTCGATCGCGACCATGCGGCCGCCGAAGCTGATGCCGAAGACCAGATCGTTATCGATGACGGGCAGGCCCTTGATATCCGGGATGGACCCCAGGCCCGGCGTGCGCTGGCCGGAGAGGTTTTCATTCCAGGAGACAGTGCCGTTTTCCACCAGCAGCGCGTCCAGCTCGCCCGATGAAAAGGCGGGGACGACGATATCGCTGGACGCTGCCGGGCTGGCCGCGCCGACCAGGCCCGCGGTTTCGGCGATGCCGGAATAATCCCACAGCGCATTGCCTTTATCGGCGGCGAAGGCGAGGAGGCGGTTATCCATCGTCGTTACGAAAACGCGGTCTTCCATGATGGTGGGTGCGGCACGGGACGGGGCGGGCAGGTTTGCCTTCCATACCAGCTTGCCGGCATCCGCCGACACGGCCAGAAGCTCGTCATAGCCGTTGGTGATGTAGAGCATGCCGCGCGAATAGGCGATGCCGCCGCCGATCACATCATCCTTTTCATCTTTCTTGCGGACATTGACACGCCAGATCTGTTTGCCGTCCACCAGGTTGAAGGCGGAAAGATTCTGATCGCGGTCGACCGTGAACACCTTGCCTTCACCGATCACGGGCTGCGCGGTCAAAGGCCGTTCGCTGTTCGCACCCTCGCCGATATCGGCTTTCCAGGCCAGTTTCAGCTCACCCGTATTGAGGGAAAGATGCTGCATGGCGTGGTTCGGGTATCCGCCCGCCTGCGGCCAGAACTGGTTTTTCCAGGGGTCGGGGATTTTATAGGCGGCGGGGTCCGCCGCGATATGGTCCGGCTCCAGTTTTTTCTGCAGCTGCAGGACAGAGATGCGTTCACCCGGCAGGGGTTTTTTCGGATCCTTGCCGAACCATCCGCCCGAGCATCCGGTCAGCAGGATGGTGCAAAGTACGGAGGAGAGAACGATGCGGTTATTCATCCGGCCTGATCCTTCTTGGTGGGGGCGTCTTTTGCGTCCGTTTCCGGCTGGCGCGATTTATAGACATGGGCCAGGGCTTCCGCGCGAATTTTCAGGGATTGCGGCGCAGATTCCGCGGCGATGGTTTCGGCGAGCAAGGCGCGGGCACCTGCGTAATCGCCCTGGCCATGGGCCTTGATGCCTGCGGCTTCGATCCGTGCGTGCCAGGTCCAGGGGTTGGATTTATCGTCGATCAGCGGCTGCAGCTGCGCCAGCAATTCGGGGATTTTGGCCTTGTCCTTATGCAGCGACCAGTCGAGCCGGACGGAGAGCCAGGCGGCGAGGCTGCGGAATTCGGATGGAAGCGCCTTGTCAGCCGCCGTCGCGCGGTAATGGGCCAGCGCTTCTTCCTTCTTGCCATCGCGCAGCAACAGGCCGGCGGAGGTCAGGTTGGCGACGGCCTTCTGGCCGGGGCGCAAGGCGGGGGTGGCCTTGTCGAGCGCCGCGACCTTGTCCTTGGTATCCAGCGCGGTCAGCATGGCATCCGTGCCGCGCTGTTCCGCCTTCGCGGCCCAGCCGCGGTATCCCGCCATGGCGCCCGTGATCAGCACGGCCAGGACAGCGCCGCCGATGATATAGGGGCCGTATTCCTTCCAGTACCGCTCGATGCGTTCCTGACGCATGGCATTTTCGACATCCTGGACCAGATCGCTCGTCATTTAAGGTATTCCGTCTCTTATGGTTTTCTGGGCGTCATCATAGCCAAAAACCGGGTTTACTGCGCTGCTTTTGTACAAGAAAAGTTAACCACGGAGGCGCGGAGGACGCGGAGTAATTTTAAACTGCTTCTCCGCGTCCTCCGCGCCTCCGTGGTGAAAACTATCTTTTTATGATATAGTTAAGCTATGAGCTTTACGGTTATCGATAACGAAAATTTCCAAAATTTTTCAAGGCGTTCGGGGTTCCGGACGGCGGAATTCAAGCAGCTGGACGGGCTTTATATACGCGCCGTATCGCAAAAGCTGGTGTTTGACCGGGCGGTGGATGTGGATATGGATGAAGGAGTCTGCCGTTTTTCCTATTACCGCACGCCGGGCAGCCCGCCCTATCTGACCTTTATCGTCCGCCATGTCGGGCCGCAGACCAATATGTACGAGGTCTGGCTGGAGGGGAAAGGCCGGGTGGAGAAAAGCGGGTTGTTTGAACGGGCGTTTGAGCGGCTGGAAGGTGAGATTGAGGCGCTGAAGTCATAATTTCCCTTACGTCATCCCGGCGAAGGCCGGGATCCATACCATACATCCGCATCTCGAACGGCCATAAAGTCATAGATCATGCTCTTTATCGTTATTGCCCTCGCATCTGGCCGCCATATCGTATGGATCCCGGCCTTCGCCGGGATGACGGCCGGGGATGAATAGAGGATGTGCATTCATTGTTTATTCGTGGTAAAAACCCATTGGTGTGAGCAATTCCAAGGAAGTTCGAACATGGCCAAAATCAAGGTAGACACCCCTGTCGTTGAGATCGACGGCGACGAGATGACACGGATTATCTGGCAGATGATCAAGGACAAGCTGATCTTGCCTTACCTTGATATCGACCTGAAATATTTCGATCTTGGCATCGAAAACCGCGACAAGACCGAGGACAGGGTGACAATTGAGGCCGCGAACGCGATCAAGCAGTACGGCGTCGGCGTCAAATGCGCGACCATCACGCCGGACGAAGCGCGGGTGAAGGAATTCTCACTCAAGAAAATGTGGAAGTCGCCGAACGGGACGATCCGCAATATCCTGAACGGCACGGTGTTCCGGGAGCCGATCATCTGCAAGAACGTGCCGCGCTACGTCCCAGGCTGGAAACAGCCGATGGTGGTCGGGCGTCATGCGTTCGGCGACCAGTATAAGGCGACGGATTTCAAAGTGCCGGGCCCGGGCAGGCTGACCATGACTTATGTACCCAAAGATGGGGGGCCTCACCAAGAATTCGAAGTATTCGATTTCGACGGGCCGGGCGTGGCGATGGGGATGTATAACCTCGATGAATCCATTGAAGGATTTGCCCGCGCCTGTTTCAATTACGGTCTGCAGCGTAATTACCCGGTCTATATGTCGACCAAGAACACCATTCTGAAGGCCTATGACGGCAAGTTCATGGATATTTTTCAGCGTATTTACGACGCTGAATTCAAGGTGAAATTCGAGGCAGCGAAGCTGTGGTATGAGCATCGCCTGATTGATGACATGGTGGCTTTTGCGGTAAAATCGGAAGGCGGGTTCCTGTGGGCCTGTAAAAACTACGACGGCGACGTGCAGTCGGATGTTGTGGCGCAGGGTTATGGTTCGCTCGGCCTGATGACCTCGGTCCTGCTGACGCCGGACGGCAAATGCGTAGAGGCGGAGGCGGCGCACGGGACAGTGACGCGCCATTACCGCCAGTGGCAGCTGGGAAAAGACGTCAACCAACCCGATTGCCTCGATCTTCGCCTGGACGCAAGGCTTGCATTATCGCGGCAAATTCGATAAAAACCAGGCGCTTCAGGACTTTGCTTCGAATTTTAGAAGGCCTGTGTCGAAACCGTTGAAAGCGGCAAGATGACGAAAGACCTGGCCCTTCTGGTCGGGCCGAACCAGAAACACCTGACGACCGAAGAGTTTATGGACGCGGTCGTTGCAACATTGAATCTCGTATGAAAAAGGCGGCTTAGGCATGACATCTCACCTGGTAAATATTCTCAAAACCGTCATCCCCGCGAAGGCGGGGATCTGGCAGGATCCATACCGGCAGTGATGCGGCGCCGGATCCCCGCCTTCGCGGGGATGACGTGTTCAGAATGGTATGCGCGGTTGTTGCACTATGCGTGAGCGTTCCAGCGCATGCCGCCGAGCAGAAACCTTATGTCGGCGATATGCAGACCTATGTCACAAAATATGAAGACACGCTGCCGCAGGTGGCGCGGAAATTCGATATTGGGTTCAACGAATTACGGTCTGCCAACCCCTATGTTGATCCATGGATGCCGGGCAAGGATGTGAAGCTGACCATCCCGAGCCGCCATATCCTGCCCGAAGCCGTGCGCCAGGGCATTGTCATCAACCTGCCGGAAATGCGCCTGTATGTTTATAACAAGGGCACATTGCTGCAATCCCACCCGATCGGTGTCGGCCGCGAAGGCCTGTCGACACCTGTCGGCCGCACGACCATAGTCCGCAAAGTCGTCGGCCCGATCTGGCGCCCGACCGATCGCATGCGGCAGGAGCATCCTGAGCTTCCCGCCGAAGTCGGCCCCGGTCCTGAAAACCCGATGGGCACGCACGCCATGTATCTGGGCTGGCCGCAATATGCGATTCACGGCACGGACAAGCCTTATGCCATTGGCCGCCGCGCGTCCTCCGGCTGTATCCGCATGTATCCTGAAGACATTATCCAGGTGTATCCGGCGGTCGATACCGGGTCGTCCGTGACGGTGGTCAACCAGCCGGTGAAGGTCAGTTGGATCGGCGATAAATTGTATCTTGAGGCGCATCCGCCGCTCGACCAGGCGATGATGATCGAGGAAAACGGCGGTCGTCCCTATTACGACCTGACCGATGACGACATGGCGCAGATCATGCGCGTCGCGGGCGACCGCGCCGATCTGATCGACTGGGCGAAAGTGCGGTCGGTGATCCGCAACCGCGAAGGCTATCCGGTGGCGGTGAATTTCGATTCAGGCGATACGATCGCGCAGGACCGTGACAACGATAAGGAAAGCGTCAAGACGGTTGTGGTGGAAGGACCCGCAACGCCTGTCCCGCCACTGGATGAAGAGAAGGTGAGCAAGGCCGAGCCTGAAGAGGTTCCTGTGCCGGTCGTCAAGAAAGAGATTGCCGAAAAACAGGCTGTCAAAAAAGACGCTGTTAAAAAGGATATGGCGAAGGCCGATATCGCCGATGATGCAAAACCCGCCAAAGCATCCGGCAAACCGTCGAAGCCTGCGCCTGCGGTTAAAAAGCAGGACGGTGAAAAGCCTGTGCGATCCTTTGATTATAATGTGAACGGGTAAGTTTTTATAGCTGTCATCCCGCAGCGTAGCGAAGGGATCTTCAATGGTTCGCCTGGCCGCGCTGGCTCAGATCCCTTCGCTACGCTGCGGGATGAAAAATATTTTAATGAAAATATAGAATCATCCGGATCATATAGATCGCCGGGATGATCACCGGCATGGCGAGAAGGACAATCCGCCATAGTCCGCGCGTAAAAAAACCACCCAAGCTGAACAGGCAGCATAATGCCAGCGCAAGCCCGGACCCGCCATAGACCCATTTCTCCATCAGCGCACGCGCATCGTGATCCTGAAGATCGGGGTAATAATGGAAATGGATTGCCAGATGAGGGATGAGAAGCAGCGCGGCCAGCCCTGCGGCGTTGCAGGCGAGGAGGATCAGCAGTCTGTATATGTGCATAATCATTTTTACAGCCGTTCCCGATTTTTTATCACAATGTCATCCTCCGGCTTGACCGGAGGATCCCCTAGATAGGTTCAATCATCGTATAGATCCTCCGGTCAAGCCGGAGGATGACATTGTGATAAAAGCGCTCCTCGATTCATACCACGATACTCCAATAAAAAAGGCCGCCATAAAGGCAGCCTTTTAAAACCGTACGCGGTCAGATTACTTGGACTGACGGCTGTTGTACATGTGGTCAGCTTTGGTAGATTGGTTTTCGCTGCCAACGGTGCGCTCATGAGCGTAAGGAGCTTGTTCGTCGTAGCTTTGAATTTTTGCGCCGCCATCGGAATGGGAGCAAGCAGCCAGAACGACCAGGGTAGCGGCCATGCAGATTGTCGATAAAGTCTTCATTGTAGTGACCTCAAGTGTTTTAGGTTGATAACAGGGAAACCAGATTTCCGCCCCGGTGGGACTGAACCTTTCCTTATATACACGACTAGTTATCGGTTTAATACCAGATTTTCAAGCGATATTTGTTTTTTCCCCGGAACTTATGCAGAAAAGTCACACCCCCATGCCCAAAAGCCACAGTCAGCCTTGGTTTTACATTCGGCTGGCAATCCCGGCCTGGCCGAAATAGGCGTCGATCCCGCCCACCAGGGCTTTGGAAACCTTCTGGCGGTATGATTCGCTGGACAGTCTGGCGGCCTCGCGCGCGCTTGTCATAAATCCAAGTTCGATCAGGACAGAGGGGATGTCTGGCGCTTTCAGGACAGCGAAGCCGGCGGAGCGATGGCTGTTGTCCAGCATCCGGATCTCATTCCGTTTCAGGGAACTTACCACCGTGTTGGCAAAGAAGCGGGACTGGTTGACGTTGTCGCGCATCATCAAGTCGACCAGGATGGTCGCGACCTGTTCGTCCTGGTCCTTCATGTCCAGCCCGCCGATCAGGTCGGCGCGGTTTTCGCGGGCGGCCAGCTTTTCGGTCTGCGCGTCCGATGCCTTGTCCGACAATGTATAGATGGATGCGCCCTCAACCCCTGCGCGGTTGATGGAATCGGCATGCAGGGAGACAAACAGATTGGCACGGTTGCGGCGGGCGAAATCTACCCGTTCGCCCAACTTGATGAATGTATCGTCACCGCGCGTCAGCATCACGCGGTACCGGCCGGTCGCCTCCAGCTGTTTTTTCAGCTCGCGTGCCATCCCCAGCGCGACATTTTTTTCAAATACCCCATTCGCACCCAGCGCGCCGGGATCGATGCCGCCATGGCCGGGGTCGATCACAATCAGCGGGCGATTGCCCGATGGCACAGGCAAAGCGGGTGCCGATGCCGTCCCATTGCCGATATCGGGCTTGCGGCCCGGGACGATCATGCCGTGGTCGTCATTATATTCATTTTTTGGCGGCTGCAGCAGATGGCCCAGAGTTTCCGGCGCACGAGGAGCAGGGACTGCAGCCGGAACAGGCGCAGGTGCCGCCGATGATGTCCGGCTGGCGGCGGGCAGGCTGCTGTCGCGCAGCGTGCCGAACAGGCGGGCTTTCTCCGCCGCGAAGGCTTCAGGCGGGATGCCGCTGAAATCGATCACCAGCCGGGCAGGCTGGCTGCCGGAACGCGGCATGATATAGGCGGAGCGGATGCCGACGGGTTTATCGAGATCGACGACGATGCGGTCGATGGTCGGAGTCAGGCTGCCCTGGCGCACGGCAGTGATGCCGCTGCCCTGCGGTTTGCCGATCTTGCCGACCTTCCAGTCATAATGCGGCAGGTCGACCGCCATGCGATAAGGGTTTTGCATAACGAACGCACGAAAATCGGGAATGTCTTTTATGTCCAGCACCATGCGCGTCGTTTCGCCATGCATGCCGATCCGGATGCCGTCCACGCTGCCCGCATACGCCGGGATGGAAGCGGACAGCAGAATTATGAAAGACAGGAAAATGGCGCGGATCAATGTCATAATTTTATGTGTACCAGAGTTGTTTAGGTTAAAAAAGACGCCAACGGCATTTTTATGTTTTAACGCGAAGACCCGAAGGCCCGAAGTTTAAATAATTCTTCAGGCCTTCGGGACTTCGCGTTAAAACCTTGAATTTAAGGCAGGATTTTTTTGTTGTTATAGGGGCGGTCAGGTTGTATGGTGCAGATGCGATGCGACGGGCTTTAGCATTTCAATGTGATTTATAACAGGTTTCGCTAGCCCGCCGAACGATGAAAAAGTCCTGTTTCCCGGGCATGAATGCCGGAAGGACAATGGATCGGCGGTCTGTACTTTTCCCACAGGCTGTTTTTGGTTAACCCGGTCCCAGGGCTTCACATCAAGCTTTAACCGCAAGCATGACGTGCCTTGCGCCGCCCTTCCCAGTATCGCATGGGAAGGGCTGGCAGCGATGTGCGCAGTACGGAGTTACCAATGATAAAAAGAATGCTGATCGACGCGACCCATGCCGAAGAAACGCGGGTCGCGGTGGTCGATAACAACCGCCTCACCGAATATGATTACGAAAGCAAGGTCAGGAAGCAGCTGAAAGGCAGCATCTTCCTGGCGAAAGTGACGCGGGTCGAGCCGTCCCTGCAGGCCGCCTTTGTGAATTTCGGCGGCAACCGCCATGGCTTCCTGCCGTTTTCGGAAGTGCATCCCGATTACTACCGCATCCCGGTCGCCGACCGTGAGGCGCTGATCGCCGAACAAAATGCGGAGATCGAAGCCCGCCGACGCGCCGAGGAAGAAGCCGACCGGGAGGAGGACGAACGCCAGAACGCGCCGGTCGAGGAAGACGCGGCTGAAGAGTATGAAGTCGTCGAAGTCGGCGGCGAAAATGAAATTGCCGCGGAGGATGAAAGCGCGGCCGGTGAAGACGGCATCGCGAACGATTCTTCCGAAGATGCCGCGCCGAAAGCCTATGCCACCGCACGGTCCGGACGCCGCGTGAAATATGCGCCGGAAGAAGCTGTGCCCGAAGCCGAATTGCCTTCCGAAAATGTTGAGGCTGCTTTCAGTGAAAATGCTGAAGACATTTCAGCAGGCGCAGGCAGCGAAGATCATTTTAATGCCGGTCATGATATGTCTCATGACCATTATGAGCAACCCGATCATGATCACGGCGATGACCATCATGATGATCATAACCATGACGAACAAAGTCATGACGATCAGGCGCAGGGCGAAGCCGCGCAGGATGAAAACGGCCAAAATGAAAATAGCCTTGGCGACCAGGGCGGCCGTCGTCACGGTCAGAACCGTGGACGCGGTCGCGGTCGCGGTCGCAACGATCGCGGGCGTGGCCGTATGCGCGGCGGACGCGGCCGGAATGATCGCGACCATGTTGAATCCATCGGCGGCGACAATCCGGAAGGCGAATATGTTTCACGCCCGACCAGCCGCCGTCATTACAAAATCCAGGAAGTCGTCAAGCGCGGCCAGATCATGCTGGTGCAGGTTTCCAAAGAAGAACGCGGCAATAAAGGCGCCGCTGTCACGACCTATCTGTCGCTGCCGGGCCGTTATTGCGTTTTGATGCCCAATTCCCCGCGCGGCGGCGGCGTCAGCCGCAAGATCGCGAGTTTCCAGGAACGCCGCCGCATGCGCGAGCTTTTGTCCGAACTCGAAGTGCCGTCCGGCATGTCCGTCATTATGCGGACGGCGGGCGTCACCCGCACGAAGGCGGAGATCAAGCGCGATTTCGATTACCTGATGCGCCTGTGGGATGAAATCCGCGAAACCACGCTGCAATCCACCGCGCCCGCGCCGATCCATGAAGAAGGCAACCTTGTACGCCGTTCGATCCGCGATATTTACAGCGCGGAAATTGAAGAGGTCCTGGTTTCCGGCGACGAAGGCTATAAATTAGCGCGCGATTTCATGAAGATGATGATGCCGTCCCACGCGAAACGCGTGAAGCAGTATAAGGACGACCGCAACCCGCTGTTCAACCGTTTCCAGATCGAAAAACAGATCAACGACATGGGTGAGCCGAGCGTGACGCTGAAATCCGGCGGCTATATCGTCATCAACCCGACCGAGGCGCTTGTCTCCATCGACGTCAACTCCGGCCGCGCCACCAAGGAACGGCATATTGAAGAGACGGCTGTTAAAACCAACCTGGAAGCCGCCGAAGAAGTAGCGCGCCAGCTGCGGCTGCGCGATCTTGGCGGCCTGGTCGTCATCGACTTTATCGACATGGAAGACAGGCGCAACAACCGCCGTGTCGAGGAACGGCTGAAGCAGGCTCTGTCCAACGACCGCGCGCGGATCCAGATCGGGCGCATTTCATCCTTTGGCCTGCTGGAACTTTCGCGCCAGCGCCTGAACCCGTCCCTGACCGAAGCGCAGTTCGAGAAATGCGCGCATTGCCATGGCGTCGGCGTCGTCCGCACCACGGATTCCGCCGCGATCTTCGCCCTGCGCGCTCTGGAAGAAGAAGGCGCGCGCAGCAAGGCGGGTGAGGTTATTCTGTCCATTTCCTCAACGGTCGCGCTGTATATCCTGAACAACAAGCGCGACATGCTGAACGATATCGAACGCCGTTACGGCTTCCGCGTCATCATCCAGGTCGATGAGACGGGCGGCGCCGGCGCGTTCAAGGTGGAAGGCGTGAAGGGCACAGCGCCTGTAATTCATGATGGTTCATCCGAACCGACGATCATCAGCGAAGACTCCGATGACGATGCGGGTGAGGAAGAAGAAAACCTGTCCGAAAGCGCGGGCGAAGGTGAAGAGGTCGATTCATCCGACCGGCCGAACCGCAGGCGCGGACGGCGCGGCGGACGCCGCCGCCGTGGCGGCCGCGACTTCCAGGACGGTCAGAACAATGTCAACGGCAATGTTGCCGCCGATGACGGCGAGTTTTCGGAAGACAACGATCCGCCGCAGCCTGAGACCAATGAACTTCCGGGCGAAGGCCAGAACCGCGATCATCAGGGCCGCCATCGCGGCGGGCGCAACCGGGGCGGCCGCGGTCGTTACGGGCGTGACCGCGGACGGCGCGAACGTAATCCCAACGGCCCGGTGTCCGATTTCGCCCAGGCGCCGCAGCCCGATGCCGGATACGACCATGCCGGTGTCAACTATGCCGAAAAAATTCCGGTGGCTGCGCCGTCCTACACACCGCCTGTAGAGCAGCCTGTTCAACGCGGTCCGGTTATCGACCATGAACCTTCGCGCGTCTCCAACGATTCCGCACCTGCCGCCGCACCGCGCGATTATGAGCGCGTCAATGAAGAGCCCGCGTCAAAGAAAAAAGGCTGGTGGAACCGGCTGACAGACGGGTGAAATAAAATCAGTGAAGATACAGGGCGCCGAGGGAATGTAAAAACCCTGGCGCCTTTTATTATTCCCAAAACCAAGATGTCATCCCGGCGAAAGCCGGGACCCATACAATGATTGGGCGTTGCGTACGGCGAAAATCTTCGCCGCTGCTAAAACCGTCACTGCCGCATGGGTCCCGGTTTTCGCCGGGATGACGATGATAGTACAGGCAAGGGAATTTTCGTCTAACTCTACGGTATTTAAAAATCCCGAGCGCTTATTCGAATTTCGGTTCCATGCCTGCCAGTTCGGTGCGGCGCATATTATCCAGCTTCCTTTGATCCGCTGCGTCGAGTTGTTTCCTTGCATCCGGATCCATGCCGGCGAGCCTGGCGGCCTTCCGCAATTCCTGGAGAAGCAATCCGCTTTCCGGACTATAACCGCTGAAAAAATCTTCATCTTTCGACATCTTTTTAATCCTTATTTTATAAGAAAATTATACAAATCTTTATGGCTTGGCAATTATAGGCTTTCATTTAGAATTATGTAGTTTGCTTTAATTTTATCCATTCTTCACCCTGCCTTTACGACCCGCCTGTTACCATATAATTGAGTGAAGGACTCGCCGGTCCGGAGCCGTTACGCCTGATTCTTGCCCCCGCATTCCTCTGTCAGGCTACGGCGTTGATGGAATGGCGATTTCCCCCCTTGGCCGCCAGGGTCCATTCTGGCGGCCTTTTTTTATGCATGGAAAAAAGGTATATGAAGAAGGTCCGGTCCATCACTGAAGGTTCGTATTCATGCGCATCCACCATCTTATTCTCGGCCTTGCCTGTCTTTCCGTGGCAGCGTCGCCTGCTTTCGCCGCCGACAAGAAAACGCCGGAGGAGCGGATGAAGGCGTTCGGCACCGCCAACCCCTATGCGCCGAAGCTGGAGGAGATGGCGAAGAAACTGTATCAAGGCATCAGCCAGGAAGAAGCCAAGCGCGTGGTGATCCTGCGGAACGGTTACAGCATGATCCGCACGGTGGAGGTGGTGAAGGGCGAAGTGTCCAAGACCGTCGATCTGTGCGGCAAGGCCAATCCATCCATGAAAGACGATCTAAAAAGCCATTACGCCAAATGGCAGGATCTGGTGATGCCGAAAGTGAAAGAACAGCAAAAGCGCATGGATACTGTTCTGACGTCTGTGAATTTCACGCGCCCGGACGATATTCACGCCTTCCTGGACCAGCTGGACAAAACCGCTGATTACGCGGCGGATGAGAACGAGAAAACCGTAGTGCGGGTGACGGATAAGGACGCCTGCGGCGACCTGATCAAATCCATGGATGAAAACGGGCCAAAGCTGGTGGAGGCGCTCGACAAGATCGTGTGGCCGAATGAAAGCCTGCCGCAATCCAAGCCAAGCAAGCCGTGAGACTTCTTGAAGTGATGGCGGGCGCCGCGCAAGGCGGCGCCGAAACCGCGTTTGCGGATATCTGCATCGCCCTCAAGGAACAGGGCGTGGCGATGGAAATCGTCACGCGCGCAAACAATACGGATCGTATCGGGCGTCTGACCCGCGCCGGAATTGCGGTTCACGCCCTTCCTTTTGGCGGCGCGCTGGATTTTTATACGCCGTGGATGATGCGCAAGATCATTCGCGATTTTCAGCCTGATATCGTTCAGACCTGGATGTCGCGCGCGGCGCAGAAAACACCGCGCTGGACCCAGGATTCCGGCGTAAAGCATTATGATGTGGTGGCGCGGCTGGGCGGATATTACAAGCTGCCGCATTTCCGGTCCGTGGATTACTTCGTCACCATCACGCCTGATTTGAAATGCTGGCTGGAAAAACAGGGTATTGCGGCGGACCATATCCGGCACATCAACAATTTCGCGGAAACGGAGGAAAACGCACAGGCCGCATCCCGCCAGGCCGAGTCCACGCCTGAAGACGCCCCCTTGCTGGTGTCGCTGGGAAGGTTGCACAGGGCGAAGGCGTTTGACGTGTTGCTGCAATCGATGACGGAACTGCCGGGCGTGTATTTATGGATCGCCGGAGAAGGGCCGGAGCGCGCGGCCCTGGAAACGCAGATTGCGGCGCTGGGTTTAAGCGGCCGTGTCCGGCTGCTCGGCTGGCGCAATGACCGCGCGGCGCTATTAAAAGCTGCGGATGTCTGCGTGTTTCCGTCACGGATAGAACCGTTCGGCACGGTATTCGTGCAGGCCTGGGCTGCCCAAATCCCGCTGGTGACGACGGCGTCCGACGGGCCGCGCCAGTTTGTGCGGGACGGGGTGGACGGGTTGATGGTTCCGGTGGAGGATGCGAAGGCCCTGGCATCCGCCATACGCCGCTTGCTGGCCGATCACGATCTTGCGAACCGGATGGTTCAGGCGGGATATAATCACTATCTGGACAGGTTTGCAAAACAGCGCACAGTCGATGATTATATAAGCTTTTACAATGAGATAGTTGGTAAACGGCAGGGTTAAAGTTTTCTTGTATATTGCCGCCGTCCGTATTATAATTGTGATAATCGAAAACGGGTGTGTTGATGAGTCGTTCATCTTTATTAAACGGAAGCCATCTTTCCAGCATGTTCACCGGCCTTTCCGCGCCTGATCATGACGCGGCTGGACCTGGCTATGCCGATGTTGTCGACCGTTTGATTGGCGGTTCGAACAGGCCGACTTTGTCGTTTAATCTTTCCAGTCATTCGGATACCGGTTCTGAAGGATTGGCCTTCGACAATATCCTGAGAATCAACAGAAACGACGGACGCCGCGCCGGGTTCGATGTGCCGCCCCCACTTGATGATGACGATGACGAGCGTGCAGACCGCCAGAGACGCGCCGGTCTGGAACAGGATATCGAAGAACGCGCCGAAAATAACAATGCCAATAGCGGACGGCAAAAATACCGGCGGAACACATTCGGCAGGGTGCAGGACGCGTATTACTGTATCTTTGACAGAGGCGACTGGTATTTCGTGCGCGGGCATGACCGCGTGCAATCGGGGAATATTTACAGCCCGCGCAAAATGACCAACGCGCAGCTGCGTAAAATCCTGATCAAGCTGATCCTGGAAGACGGCTGCGATAAAATTTATTTCTATCGGAACAATGAGATCGACTTCGAAGCCGCGGGCCGTGCGCGCATGATGCTGGCCACGGAACTGAACAAAACGCTGGAACGCAGGAAAGCCATGGGATTGAGTCCCAATGTTGAGATTATGTACACGCTGAGCGAAGATCCCGAACCGTGGGCTTCACCCTATCGCAGACTTGTCGGCCATTATCTGCACACACAAATGAAGGCGCTGGATAAGAATTACATCACGTTCCGCCGCGGCTGGCGCGAAACGCGCGGACTCTGGGGCGTCAGCGCCGAACCGGCCGGGCCTGAGCCAAACTGACAATCAACACACTCAACAGCATGATCGCCCCCGCCTGATGCAGGGCGGCGAGCGGCAGGGCGACCTGGCTCAGCAGCGTGGCGATGCCAAGGCAAAGCTGGATACAGACCATCGCGCCGACAGGCCATGACCGGACGCGCACTGCGTAGATCAATGTCACCGCGAATGTCGTTTTTGCCAGCCAGCGATGGGTGAACTGCACCCAGGCCGGATCGAAGATCATAGCGTGGAACGACCATGGCGTTTCCGGCGTCCAGCGCCCGTTCATCGTCGGGAAGGTATTATAGGCCATTCCCGCATCCAGTCCCGCGACAAAGGCGCCCCAGATGATGGTGACGGAGACGAGGAAGAGGGCGAGGAGCGCATGAAAATACAAACCCCGTCCCCCTTCCCGCTGGACAGAGGCGGAAGAAAGCAGTGACAGCGCCGTCCATAGTATCGCGCTGTAAATAAACAATGCCAGTCCCAGATGCAGCGCCAGACGCAGATGGCTGACCTCCGGCCTTTGGCTCAGGCCGCTTTTGACCATGTACCAGCCGACGACACCCTGCAGCCCGCCTAAAGCGAGAAGGCCCGCCAGCCGCCAGCCATAGCCTTTCGGGATTTCCTTTTTCCACCAGAACCACAAAAGCGGGAGGGCAAACACGATGCCGATCGTCCGGCCCCACAGGCGGTGCAGCCATTCCCAGAAGAAGATCTTCTTGAAATCCCCGATTTCCATCCAGAAATGCTTGGCGGCAAATTCCGGGGATTGCTTGTACAGGTCAAACTGATGCTGCCAGGCAGCCTCGTTCAGCGGGGGCAGGGCGCCCGCGATCGGTTTCCATTCGGTGATGGACAGGCCGGACTCCGTCAGCCGCGTAATCGCGCCGATTACCGCCATGGCGAAGATCATGAAACAACAGGCAAGGAGCCAGATGGCGATACGTTTATGCATGCATTACCCGGAAGTTTGACATAGAAGAAGTACGGTCTTAATATCATTTAAATAACAAGGAGCCAACTATGCCCGCTTTTTTCTCTGGAGATCCCTACTCACCTCTTGTTGAGTCCTTTCAATCTGATAATGCTGTGAACCTTGCGCGCAGCGGATTACCATTAGTGCAGCGGCAGGAATTATGGGACATAGATAATAAAGAATGTAAGCGTTTTTATACAAAAATCACCGGGTTGGTTACAGCTATCGGCGCTCTGGGCGCTACTCTTCCAGGTTTGTGTACGGGCGATTTAAAAACGACCTTTGCTGGCGCTGCGCTGGGCGGATTGGTCATGCTCGCTGGTAGTGCGTCGGTTCTTGGCTCTGCCCATTTAATCAATCAAAAGCTAAATCCCCGCCCTTCATAAAGGCTGTTTGACAAAGCGCAGTGTTTTGCCATTTATAGCGGCATGACAGAATATCATAAAACAGACGTCATAATCATTGGCGCGGGGCCGGTCGGCCTGTTCGCGGTGTTCGAGCTTGGGTTGCTCGACATGAAGGTGCATCTGGTCGATATCCTGGACCGGCCGGGCGGGCAATGCGCAGAGCTGTATCCGGAGAAACCGATTTATGACATTCCGGCACTGCCCATTGTAACGGGGCAGGAGCTGACCGACCGGCTGATGGAACAGATCAAGCCGTTCAAACCAACCTTCCATTTCAGTCAGATGGCGGAGGCGATCGAGAAGCTCGATAACGGTCACTGGCGTGTGACCACCGATATGGGTGTTGTGATTGAGGCGCCTGTGATCGTGATTGCCGCGGGCGGCGGATCCTTCGTGCCGAAGAAGCCGCCTCTGCCCGGGATCGAGCAATATGAGAACGGTTCGGTTCATTATGCCGTGCGCAAGATGGACGCGTTCAAAGGGAAGAATATCGTCATCGCGGGCGGCGGGGACTCGGCGCTCGACTGGGCGCTCAACCTGCATCCGGTTGCCGGAGCGAGTCTACACTCGTCCACCGCCGGGACGATTTCCCGCGCGGCGCCGGACAGTGTCAATAAAATGAAGGCCTTGGTCGACGAAGGTCGCATGGGGCTTCATATTGCCACGCTCACGGATCTGGTCGGGCAGAACGGAAAACTTGCGGCTTTGATGCTCAAACCGAAACAGGGCGACGCGTATCAAGTGGAGGCGGACACGCTGCTCGCCTTCTATGGCTTGACCATGAAACTGGGGCCTGTGGCGAACTGGGGGCTAGATCTCCACGAAAACCTGATCCGGGTGGATACGGAGAAATTCGGAAAACGTCCACGCCCGGTATTTTTGCGATCGGCGACATCAATCACTATCTTCCGGAAAGCTGAAGCTGATCCTGTCCGGTTTTCATGAATCCGCGCTGATGGCGCAGGCGGCCTTCCGCATCGTCTTCCCGGATAAAAAGCTGCGCTTCCAGTACACGACATCGTCTTCAGCATTGCAGAGAAGCTGCGTCAGTGGACAGTGAACAGTTCACGGTTTACAGTTTCTGGCAAACTGTTCACTGCAAACTGTAAACTGACCCATGGCTTCATTCGACATCATAGATTCCGCAGGCCACGCCTACCGCTTTCTGTGGACGGAGCGGCGGTATCTGGCGGGGCTGGCGCTGGTGCTCGGTGATCATCAAGATGATCTGCCAGATGGTGATCGACGCCTTCGGTTACGAAACCCATTTTATCCGCCAGGCGCTGATCGGCCTGCCTGCGTTTTTTGCCGAAGGGTGGATGGTGTCGCATATCGTGCGGTTCGCTATTTATGGCCAGCGCTGGCCATATCAGCCGCAGAACGGCACGCTTGGGCCGGGCGATCTGGCGGTTTTGCAGGACAAGGCGCGCGGCATCCTGGCTGGCACGGCGATGTTCGTGTCGATCCGGTTCCTGGCGCTGGGCCTGTTTGCGGTGATTTATTACATGGCCTCCGGCTCGCCGGACCAGCCGCAGGCAGCGGCGGATAAAGCCGCGAGTCCCGAGCAGCCTTTTTCTACAGGGCCTGAAGGATTTATCGGCGCGCTTTTGCTGTTGGCGGCATCGCTCTGGGCGTTCCGGCTTTTGTGGATTTATATCCCCGCGGCGGCGGGTGTGCCGGTGGGCGCATTTTTAAACCGGATCCGCGGCATGGGCATATCCTTCTCCCTTCTGGGCGTGACGCTGGTCGGCTTCCTGCCGCTGAGTTTCCTGTTCGTGATCGTGGCGGCAACCATCGCCAGACCGTTTGGCGGGGATGACCATGCGCTGCCTTATGCGGTGGAGACGCTGCTCGGCCTGGGGTGGGTGATGACTGACACGGCGATCTCCATCGTCCTGACCTTTGCCCTGACATGGGGCCTTGCACGTTTTATGTTCGAACCGGTGAGGCGGCCATGACCGACCTGAAAATCATCGCGACCGACCCGGACGGGA
>JBGAQU010000014.1:0-38638 GCA_044220535.1 Alphaproteobacteria bacterium
GGGTTGCGGACGTTCACTGGTAAAGGTGGAGGCGCTGCCAATATTAGCGAGAGTTTGATAAACCTTTTTAATGATGCCTTCAATATCTTCCGCCGCGACCTGATTATTCGCGAAGTGGGCGGAAACAATATCGGATGTCAGCATAAGCAATTGTTCATGGTTAGCAGAATCCGCCATGGATTTTTTCCTCTTTTTACAATGATGATCTAAATTGGCCCCTTTATGATGATTTCAGCCAAGAAATACAAGTATTTTTTATTTGTTTTATTATATTAGATTATTCAGGGAGGCTTTTTACTTGATCTTACGTACCGACAACCCGACCAGGTTTTTTGGGCATGCTGACATCCGCACCGCGGAGGTAGAGCGGTTCGGCGGACAAGGAACGACCTGCATTATGGCGTTCCCACGCAATCGTGGCGACCATGCAGGGATCCGGCAGGATAAAGCCAGGAATATGCTGCCCCCTGAACGCCTTACCAGTAACTTCCACCAGACGTTCAACCCCATCACCAATGGATGCGCCATGCATTGAAGGATGTGTGGCCAGGATTCCTGAATCCATACAGATTGCATCGCCGGCTGGCCTTATCCCGTTGAAAAACTGGACGTAAAAATCTTCCCGCTTGGTTTCGAGGATGACGGCCACATCCCCCTTATTTTCGATGGCGTATTGCCGGGCCAATGTCTCCAATGTGGTCACGCCGGCAACCGGGCAATCGAGCGCCGTGCCGAACGCCCGGGCGGTGGACAGGCCTATCCGCAGGCCGGTGAAGGCGCCCGGCCCCACCGTCACGGCAACAAGTCCAATATCGGCATAGGTGATGCCAGCCCTTGCGATGATGTCTTCAATCATCGGCACCAGGCGTTCGGACTGGCCGCGCTGCATGGGTTCGGTCCGGGCAGTGAAGGTTTCGGACCGCGTATCCATGACCGCGACCGAACAGCCCTGCATGGCCGTGTCGAGGGCGAGGATATAGCGCCGGTCCGGATTCATCAGATGATCTTGCAGGCCTGGTCGAAGCCCAGACGCGGATTGCGCGGATAGAGGCTTTTTTCATCGCCGTAACCGATATTGCAGAGGAAATTCACCTGCACATCCATATCGGGGAAGAATTCCTTTTTCACGCCGTCAGCATTGAAGCCGGACATCGGCCCGCAATCAAGACCCAAAGCCCGCGCCGCGATCATCATATACGCGCCCTGCAGCGTACCGTTGCGCATGGCGGCGTCACGGATTTTTTCCGGCTTGCCTTCGAACCAGCTGCGGGCATTTGCCTGAGGAAACAGAACGCCAAAATTTTCGTAGAATTTCAGATCATTGGCGATGATGGCCGTGAAAGGCGCCTTCATGGTTTTGTCACGGTTGCCTTCGTCCATGAACGGCTTCAGGCGTTCCTTGGCTTCCTTCGTGCGGACAAACAGGAAACGAGCCGGACAGGAGTTCGCGCTGGTCGGGCCCCATTTCATCAGGTCATAGACTGCCTGGATCAGGACATCGGACACATCACGATCCTGCCAGCCGTTATATGTGCGGGCGGTGCGGAAAATGGCGTCAAGCGACTGGTCGTTTAGAATATTGCTCATAAGATACCTCTGCCTCATGACTACAATCGGGTACGGGCCGCGTCAATATAATCCGTTTTGTAATATTGTTGTCATCCCTTCGCTACGCTGCGGGATGACAAGAAAAAAGAAGATTTATTCATACCCTCAAGTATACTGGCATTTTGCCTGTCTTTCATCCTATAGTCCGCGTCATGATCACACGGATTTTACTAACCATCATTGCAGCCGCCATGCTGACGTCTTTTGTGGCTATGGAAAGTTGTGCCCAGATATTGGAGGATGACAGCCAGGCTGCGGTGATCATGGTTTATCATCATATCGGCGATGATGACGATCCCACGGACAGCGTGCGGACGGAGCAGTTTGAAGCGCATATCCGCGAACTGAAAGACGGCGACTATACCATCCGTCCCCTGCCCCAGATCGTTGCCGATTTCCGCAGTCATACCGCGCAGCCGCCGCATGCGATCGCCATTACTTTTGATGGTGGGCATAAATCGATTTTGAAAGACGCGGTGCCGCTGCTGCTCGAAAAAAACCTGCCGTTTACCATCTTTATCGCCCCGGCGCAGCTGGATCAGAATTTGCCCGATTATATCGGCTGGGACGATGTGAAACGCTTGAGCAAGAACAAGTTGGTGACGTTCGGGCTGCATCCCTCCGATTATACAAGACTGATTGGCAAGCCGGATGCGGAAATCAAACGCCAGATCAATACGGCCAAGGCACGGTTCAGGGAGAAACTAGGCACAGATGCAACGCTGTTTGCGTATCCGTTCGGGGAATACAGCCTGCATTACCGGGATTTTGTGGAGCAAAGCGGATTTATCGCGGCATTTGGCCAGCAGTCGGGCGTGGCGTCGGCGGATGGCGATGCGATGACCCTGCCGCGCTTCAGTGTGACGGAAGGATATGGTGATATCGACCGTTTCCGCATGATTGCAGAGGCTTTACCACTGCCTGTCTCGGGCGTTGAACCGAAAGACCCGCATCTGAACACGGCGACACCGTCGATCGGCTTTACGGTTGACCCGGATTTGAAGTCGCGGCTGGCGTCGCTGTCCTGTTTCGTTTCGGATCAGCC
Organism: Alphaproteobacteria bacterium; assembly: GCA_044220535.1. Taxonomy (GTDB): domain Bacteria; phylum Pseudomonadota; class Alphaproteobacteria; order Micavibrionales; family Micavibrionaceae; genus JBDHTS01. The sequence goes on from JBGAQU010000014.1 coordinate 2,654, forward strand.
TGCACCGAAGATTCACAAGGTCGGCGAGGATCGGGTGGAAATAAGGCTGGCTCAGCCTTTAGGGACGGATAAGGCGCGGGTGAACTGCACATTGCCCGTCTCACAGGAAACGCCGGACGACCCGCCAAGATGGCGCTGGTGGGGTATGCTGGTGACCGGACCTTAGAGCGATTGCTCGACTGCTATCACTTCGGGTACGTAATGTTTGAGCATGCTTTCGATGCCTGCTTTCAGAGTGACGGCAGAGCTGGGGCAGCCGGAGCATGCGCCCTGCATGCGCAGATAGACGATCCCGTCTTCAAAGCGGACGAAATTGATATCGCCGCCATCGCGGGCGACCGCCGGGCGAACGCGCAGTTCGATCAGTTCCTTGATCTGCTTGACCAACGGATCGCTCTCTTCATCCGCCTCTTCAGCATTTGCGCCTTCAATGACCGGGCCGCCAATGGTGAAATGTTCCATGATCGCGCCGAGAACGTGGGGACGGAGCATGATCCAGTCGCGCGTTTCGTTTTTGGTGACGGAGACGAAATCATGGCCGAAAAATACGCCCTCCACACCATTGATGGATAGAAGCCGTCGGGCCAGAGGCGACGATGCCGCCTGATCGGTGTTTTTGAATTCCGCCGTTCCCCTGGGCATAACAGTGTGACCGGGGAGGAATTTAACCGTGGCGGGATTTGGCGTTTCTTCGGTTTGTATGAACATTTTGTATTCCTATAGCGCGATCGTATCCACTTTTTGCGGATCGAGATGTCCGGGCACCACCAGCACAGGAACCCGCATGCGGCTCAGCCCCTTGCCCGTAAAATAGCTAACCAGCGGGCCAGGGCCAGAAGACGCCGTGCCCGCACCCAGCATGACCACGCGGATCATCGTGTCTTCGTTGACCGTTTCGATCAGCGCGTCCTGGCGGTTGCCTTCCTTTATATATAGGACGGGCGTCATGCCGTTCAACTCATACACATCTTTTGCCAGCGACCAGATGTATTTTTCCGCCTGCTGACGCAGTTCGTGGCGCATCATCGCCTCCACATTGCCCCAGTGCTGGAATTCATCGATGGTCATGACGTGCAGAATGCCGACATGGGCGCGGTGGGTCTGCGCCCTGCGCGCGGCATAGCGAAGGGCGACGCGGAATTCATCGGTATCTTCCGCCACGACCAGATAGATACCGCCATCGCCGCGCCGGTTATTGCGGCGCGGTTCGTCTATGATTTCGGCATCGATGACATCCTGTGTCACAGTTCTATTCCTTTATTCGCGCCGCGCGGCCATGTGGGAGGCCCAGCCTGTGGCCAGCGCCAGTATAATCGCCGCCAGACCATACAATATGGAGCGATTATGTGCAAAATCATACACGCCGGCGTTAAACCCGACCTGTGCCACCCTTAGGGGAATTTGGCGCTGGCTGACCATGGCGCCGTCGCGGAACAGGTAGCTGTCGATGGTGTAAATTCCCGTGGGGACATCGGGCGGCAGATAGAAGTCCGCACGGAAAAAGTTATTATCCATGAAATGGATACGACGCGGCTCCAGCGGGAACAGCCCGTGCATCTGGCGGCCCAGGATTAAAGCTTCGCGGAATTTATCAACGGTCGCATCATCCTCATCGCCCGAATAGCGGAATTCCATGCCGCCGAGGCCTATCTGGTGCGAGGCCAGTGCGGACTGTGGTGCGATGTTTTCCATGGGGCGGCTGGAGGCAAGGTCGTAATAGACTGGCACATCGTCGAAGGTGAGGGACTGACGGTTCATCCAGATTCCCGCCAACTGGTCCTTACGCCGAACGGTCAGAGCCGTTTCGGGGCCACGGACGACGATGACAACATCACCTGTTTCGCGGCGCACGCCAAAGAGAGACATGGTCGCGCCGTTGAAGCCAGTGGTGATATCGACATGATCGTCAGCGAGATTGATGTTGAGGGCGGGGATGGTTGCGTGGGATGGGGTTGGCAGAAGCAGCAAAAATAAAAGTATCGTCATCCCCGCGAAGGCGGGGATCCGACGATAGATCTGGGATTTGCGATCTTCATCGCCGGATCCCCGCCTTCGCGGGGATGACGATTGAGGTTTTTGACACCTATTGATCATCGCGGCACCATGACGGATGAATAGATGTCGGCGGGTTTAATCAGTAATGTCCCGGCAAGCTGGAAGCTGACCACCAGAAGCATAAGGGCCAGAAGGATACGCGCATGAACCCCTTTGACCCGCCTTGCGGCCTTCAAACCCAATTGTGCGCCGATGACGCCGCCGGAAACCAGGAGCGCGGCGAGAACGAGATCGACCGTATGGCTGGTCACGGCGTGCATGAAGGTGGCGAAGATGGATGTCATTAAAATCTGAAGCATTGACGTGCCGGCGACCATCAGCGGCGGCATGCCCAGAATATAAATCATGGCAGGCACCAGAATAAATCCGCCGCCCACGCCAAGCACGGACACCAATATGCCGCCAACCAAACCGATGCCCGCGGGTAAGAATACGCTGACATAGAGACGTGAATGCGGGAATTTCATTTTATAGGGCAACGCCCGCAGGAACGGATGATGCGCCAGGCGCGAGCGTTCCTCGCTCACTGCTTTCTTCAGCAGCACACTGACGCTTTCAACCAGCATCAGGCTGCCCATGGTGCCCAGGAGAAGGATGTAGAGGATGGGAATGATGAGATCGATCTGGCCGATATGCTGCATCAGCCGGAACAGGAAGACGCCGATCATCGTTCCCATCATACTGCCCGCGAACATGACCAACGCCAGGCGCACGTCGACATTGCCGCGCCGCCAGTGGCCCAGCACGCCATTGGTGCTGACCGCGACAAGCTGGTTCGCCTGGGTGCCCACGGCTATGGCGGGCGGCATGCCCATGAAAATCAGGAACGGTGTCGTGAGAAAGCCGCCACCGACGCCGAACATCCCCGATAAAAAACCAACAACAGCCCCCAGCATGAGAATGGACTCAGCCGGCACTGTGATTTCGGCAATGGGAAGGTAGATAAGCATCTGGGTGATTAGCTGATTAGCATCAGCCAATCAGCTCCTTAAAACTCAGTAAATCGTCTGCGTCTTGCCGTCTGGATTCTGGAAGCGTTTTCTTGGATCGCCCATAAAGTCGCGGTAATAGCCGTTGATCAATTGGTGTTCGCCTTGCAGAAAATCGACAGAGCTGGCGACGTTCAGGAAATCCTTTTTCCATTCCGGATAAAAATTCGCCTGGGCCGAGCATTCGAGGATATAAACATGATTATTGTATAAAGACGCGAACATCAGCGCGCTTTTTTGCATCATCGGGCCGGGTACCGCATCCCAGTAAGCAACTTCGGCGCTGCCCGCATAGCCCTTACCCAGGCCGGCAGAGTCGGCCGTCCGGAAAATTTCGGGGTTGTCGTATTCGCCGAGATATTTGTTCCAGAAGTTCGTGCTGAAATCGATTTTCTGGATTTCGTCTTCATATTGCTGGGGAAAGATGCTGTAGCGCAGATCGTCGCGCACCCGGACGCGGCAGGCCGCGTGCCCCCTGCCCGACGGCGCCATGACGGTGACGACATCGTCCGGCTGCTGACTGTTAATGATTTTCCAGGTGTCGGGATAGGTCATGGACAGGCCGGTTTTGGTGTCACGCCAGACGAAATAATCCGCTTTGGCGGCGTGGATGCAGCCCAGCATGATGACCGTACAAAACATAATGGTTTGAAAAAGCCGCATATTTCACTCCAGATTCTAAACGGTATAGTGACATTTTCTAGGGAAAATGCCAAAGGAATTGTGTCATATATGATCTGTCATCCCCGCGAAGGCGGGGATGACGATGCGTTGATATGACTTGTTTATTTACGAATCTTTTTAAGATGGATATACTCCACATTATGACTTCAAATCCCTCCTCCGTCAGCCTGCCTGAAATCCACCGGACGATACGCGTCCCGGAAGGCACCGGTTTCTGGCGAAAGATGCTGGCGTTTGCGGGTCCAGGGTATCTGGTGGCTGTCGGATATATGGATCCCGGCAACTGGGCGACGGATATCGCGGGCGGCTCGGCGTTTGGATATACGCTGCTGTCCGTCATTCTGATCTCCAACCTGATGGCGATCCTTTTGCAGGCATTGAGCGCGCGGCTTGGCATCGCCACGGGAATGGACCTGGCGCAGGCATGCCGGAGGCAGTATCCAAAGCCTATCGCCTTTGGTTTGTGGGTTTTGTGTGAAATCGCCATCTGCGCCTGCGACCTGGCGGAGATTATAGGGACGGCCATTGCCCTAAATTTGCTGTTCGGCCTGCCGCTGATGATCGGGATTTGCCTGACGGTGCTGGATACGTTTTTGATCCTGTATCTGCAATCGCGGGGGTTCCGGTACCTGGAGGCATTTATTATCGCCCTGATGGTCATTATCGCGGGATGCTTCGCGATAGAGATGGCGATGGCGCAGCCTGCGCTGGGTGAAGTGCTGAAGGGTTATCTCCCCAGCGCCGAGATCATCCAGAACCCGATGATGCTGTATATCGCCATCGGCATACTGGGCGCGACCGTCATGCCGCATAATCTGTATCTGCATTCGGCCATTGTGCAGAGCCGGAATTTCGGGGACAAGCCGCAGGACAAACGTGAAGCCATCAAATTCGCGACCATCGATTCCACGGTCGCGCTGTCCATCGCCCTGTTCATTAATTCTGCCATTCTGATCATGGGCGCGGCCGTATTTCACAAAGCCGGGATGACAGAGGTTGCGGAGATACAGGAGGCGCATAAGTTACTTGCGCCCATGCTCGGCACCGGGCTGGCCAGTACGTTGTTTGCGCTGGCGCTCCTGGCTTCGGGGCAGAATTCGACGGTGACGGCGACACTGGCCGGGCAGATCGTGATGGAGGGATTTCTGCAGATCCGCCTGCCGCCATGGGCCAGGCGGCTGATCACGCGCCTGCTGGCCTTGATCCCCGCCGTTATCGTGTGCTGGCTTTACGGGGAAAGCGGGACGGCGAAACTGCTGGTGCTGTCGCAGGTGGTTTTGAGCATGCAGCTGCCCTTTGCGGTGATCCCGCTGGTGATGTTTACGGGCAATGCCAAGCTGATGGGGCCATTCCGAACGGGGTTGGCTGTCAAAATTCTGGCGTGGGCCGTGGCATTGATAATTGTGGGGCTGAACCTGAAGCTGTTAGCCGAGTTCGGGGCCGGGTTGTTTTAGCGTGGCTCTTTCTTCAATCAACGCTATGTCATAGGCCTGCGTCCATACGACCCCGAGCAGACTTTCAGCGCTTTTGTCGATATCATAAAACAAAGCATCCTTCTCTGCTTCAGAAGAGAGCAAAGCGAAGGCAGCACCAGATAAATAGTCATGGAGACGGCATTTATTTTCATCTCCGGTATCGACAATGCACGCCATATCCCTATCAAGAACCTGTGAAACAGGCTTATTCAAAGCCCCGGCGTATTCATTCATTTTTTTAAGGACAATATCTCTTATTTTTTCCGATGTCGTTTTTTTATCGTTATCGTTAAATTCTGCCCTGATCATGATAAATCTCCAAAAATCCATTTTATTGACATATAATCATCCTTGGCGCGCCAGTCAAGGCATTCCGCAGCGCCGAATAAGCTTGACCCTTTACCCCAAATCCTTAGGATGCAGGCTATCTGAACAGACAGGGCTTTGGCTATGGAGCTTTCCACCGGACATACCGAGAATATCATGGTCAGGCTGGCCCGCTCGCCCGCGGAAATCGAGGCGGCGCAGCATCTGCGGTACAAAGTTTTTTACGAAGAGTTTCATGCCGTCCCCTCGCCTGAAATGCTGGCGACGAAGCGCGACTTTGACAAGTATGACGAGGTCGCCGATCACCTGATTGTGTTCGATGAATCCATCGATGACCCATCCCGCCAGATCATCGGCACCTATCGCCTGCTGCGGAAGGAAAACGCGGCGCGGATCGGGAGTTTTTATACGGCCGGGGAATTCGATATCTCCCCCCTCACCAACAGCCCTTCATCGCTTCTGGAACTGGGGCGATCCTGCGTCCTGCCGCAATACAGGACGCGGCCGGTCATGCAATTGTTGTGGCAGGGCATTACGGATTACATGCTGGACCACAGCATCGGCCTGATGTTCGGATGCGCCAGCCTGTACGGCACGGACGTGAATGGTTTGTCCCTGCCCCTGTCCTATCTCTACCATTTTCATCTGGCGCCGCCGGAGCTGCGGCCCCGCGCGCTGGAAGGCCGGTATGTCGAGATGAACCGCATGGCGAAAGACGATATCGACCAAAAGACTGCGTTTATGATGCTGCCCCCATTGATCAAGGGATATCTGCGCCTGGGCGCGTTTATCGGCAACGGCGCGGTGGTAGACGAACAATTCGATACGACCGATGTCTGCATTATCCTGCCCATGAGCAAGGTTGCGGAACGGTATCGCAAGCATTATTCCCGCAAGGTGAACCGCGAGATCCCGAGCTATGAGGATGACACCATCCTTACGGCGGGAGAGTAAGGCATATGAAGGTCGCGCTTGCCGTTTTAAAGCTCACTCTTTATGTGCTGTGGTGTTTGCTTGGCATTCCGGTCCAGGCAGTCGTGCTGCTGTTCACGCGCGGGCCCGGCAGCCTGGTTGTGCCGCTATACTGGCACAGGGTTGTCTGCAAGCTGTTCAATATCAAGGTTGAGATTGAAGGCGAACCTGTCCGGAACCGTCAGGTGGTGCTGGCAAGCAACCATATTTCCTATCTGGATATCGAAGCGTTCTCCTGCGTGACGCCGTGGTCTTTCGTGGCGAAGGCGCAGGTTGCGTCATGGCCCCTGTTCGGAACGCTGGCGCGGCTGCAACAGACAGCGTTCACCAGCCGGTCGCGTTTTGACGCGATGAAGGACCGCGATACGCTGTCATCCATGCTGACGGCAGGCAAAAACCTGATTATTTTTCCTGAAGGCACCTCGTCGGACGGCGGGACGATTTTGCCATTTCGTTCGTCCCTACTGGGAGCCGCTTTCAGTTTTCCGGTGCAGCCGGTGACGATTGCGCTGATGGAGGTTGACGAACTTGCGGCAACAGAGAAATCGGTCCGTGATTTATATGCCTGGTATGGCGATCAGACCCTGCTGCCGCATTTATGGCGCTTTGCCCTGTCGAAAGGCGCCAGGCTGAAACTGATCTTTCACCCGGTCATCGAACCGTCCACGGTATCAGACAGGAAAGTTCTGGCGCAGCTGTGCGAAACCGCCGTTCGCCAGGGCCTGAACAACGCTTTTTCAAGAGAAGACTCTTCAAGAGAAGGCTGGCGCAGCGCCGCCGATCCGGTTACACTCGCCCGCATCAAGGAGACAGACCATGAATTTTTCGACCCAGGAAGCCAGCCGCCTGCAAAGCTATCTGCAGACAAAGTTCGGTAATAAAGATATCACCCTGCGCGCCCGTGAACGGGCTGCGGACTCGGTCGAAGTCCTGCTGGCCGGGGAATTTATCGGCACGGTCTACAAAGATACGGAAGACGGCGAAACGTCATATGATTTCAACATGGCCATACTGGACATCGACCTTCCGACCTGAATTTTATTTAATATCAAAGCATTAACCATATACTTTGCTATACACGACAATTCGGCCCTTACCCTGTCATGAAACATGACAGGCGGCTGATTATGCGTTAAAATAAAGACTCGGAGATCAGCGGGGATCGAAAGACAATGGATTTAAAAAGCGCGTTATGGCCGCGAAGCATTCGCGGATCGTTCATGGCCCTGGTCATGGCGGCAACGCTTGCTTTTACGGCTTTCCAGGGTCATGCCGCAGACACGCCGTGCGACCCCCAGTTCATGCAGGCCATGTCCGCCCGTGCCTGGCTTGAGGCACAACGTGAAATCACCCAGAACCAGAATCTGATTTCCAAACCGGACAGCGTGCTGGAATATTCCTGCTTTCTCGGTTTCCTGAACCGCGCCGCCGCCAACTTTGAAATTGGCGGTCTGAACCGCCAGTTCTCGGAAACGGATGAATGGACCACTGCAGGATTCAGCGAAACATCCACGGACCAGGCCCTAAACGAAGTTGTGGGATCCGCATTGATCAACTATCTGGAGGGTAACTTCCCCGATCCCCAGCACTATCTGGGTGGACGCATCGATGATCCCCTTCCGGTCCGCCCCCCGAACAATCCTGTGACAGGCGCAGAGTATAATTGCGGACTTATGGCCCAAATCTGGGAAAAGGCGCGATGCGAGAATTTTGCCGCCAAACGGCCCGATCTGGACGGTTTTCATGATTTCTTCTGGTACCGGGATACCGATCCCAGAAATCTGCCGCAAGATTTGCAAGCCTGCGGCGATCCAAGGACCAACAGGCCCGATCCAAACCTTGTTGATCTTTATAACACCATGCTGGCGGAAGCGTTCAATACACGGCAAGCCACCTTTGTCTTACCGACCGGGCTTGATAATCCGCCGGATGCCGTTCCCTATACCATCGACGATGTTCAGTCCTATTTCGACCTGATCCTGCCCGGCGCATGCGGCCGTGCCGGCGACCCGATCCCCACAGGCGTGATCATACGCCGCGGCGGCGCGGCAGGCACGCCGGACGGCGTCTGCCCCAACCCGGGATGCTCGCTGGTCGGCGGGCGTTGCATATAACCATCTGACATGGAATGACGACATGGCTATCCTGATCCTGGCCGAACACGATAACCGTGCGCTGAAGACCGGCATGCTGCAAACTGTAGCGGCGGCGAAGGCGATCGGCGGCGATATTCACATACTGATCGCCGGAGCGGATTGCGGCACGGCGGCTTCGGCAGCAGCGCAAATTCCCGGTATTGCCAAAGTTCTGCATTGTGACGATAAAGCCTATGCACGGCCGCTGGCAGAAAATCTTGCCTTGCTGGCAGAGAGCATAGTGCGTGGCGGCTCATACAGCCATATCCTTGCGCCCGCAACCTTCTTTGGCAAAAACATTTTACCGCGCGCGGCTGCCTTACTGGATATACAACCCATTTCCGACGTCACCGCCATTCAGGGGCCGGACACATTTGTTCGTCCTGTTTATGCGGGCAATGCTTTTGCAACGGTCAAAAGCCTGGATGCCATTAAGGCGCTGACCATTCGCCCGATCGCGTTTGACGCCGTTCCAGCGACCGGCGGATCTGCCGCCATGGAAGCCGTGGCAAGCGTGGGTGATACAGGCCTGTCGCATTTCGCAGGCGAAGAGCTGACCAAAAGCGAGCGACCGGATCTTGCAGGTGCGCGCATTGTGATTTCCGGCGGGCGCGGCCTGGGCAGCGGGGAGAATTTCAAAGCCCTGCTGGAACCCCTCGCCGATACACTGAACGCCGCGCTCGGCGCTTCACGCGCTGCGGTCGATGCCGGATATGTGCCGAATGACTATCAGGTGGGACAAACCGGCAAGGTGGTAGCGCCCGAACTCTATATCGCCATCGGTATTTCCGGCGCGATCCAGCATATGGCAGGCATGAAGGATTCCAAAGTGATCGTTGCGATCAACAAGGATGCCGACGCGCCGATTTTCAGCATCGCGAATTACGGGCTGGTCGGGGATTTGTTCCAGGTGCTGCCGGAACTGAAGACAGCGCTTTCGAAATAATCATACCGTCATCCCGCAGCGAAGCGGAGGGATGACAAAATTAAAAAACTCAGAACTATTTAGAATTTCAGGTAATGCACAACTTCGAATTCGGTCGCATCAATAATGTGGCCGTTCATGGCACGGATCAGGTCATCGCTTTTGACGCCGCCGTCGAGTTCAGGCTTGCTGTTCAGCGCGAAGAGTCTGAGCGCGTAAGGTATCCTGCCCTTCGGTTCGCAAGGACCAGTGTATTCCGCTTTATTATACAGGTTGCGCGCATGTTTTTCACCGCCTGGCAAAGCGGCCTGTTTTGGTACGTTCGGCGCCAAGGTCCCTGTCGCCGGATTGATATCAAACAGCACCCATAGCCAGACAGGCGGCTTACCGGTCTGCCTGCGTTCCAGAATGGCAACCAGGCTTTGCGTGCCGGCGGGCATGCCGCTCCATTTAATGCCCGGCGAACGGTTGAGGCGGTAACACGTATGCTCCAGCGGCAAACGATCCCCCACCGTTACGACATCATCGATGCGCACCCGCAAGGTTCCGGCCAGATTGTTCAACAGCAATTCCGGCTTGACCGGCTTTGCGGGAATCAGGCTTTCAACCAGGGCAGGAACCGGTTCCGGCTGCCTTGGCGCTGGAGATTTGGCGATCGGCATTTCCGGCACGGGGCCGGGTTTTTGAAGGGATTGAGCCGCCGGTGACGTCGGTATGGCGGAGACAGGTTCTTCTTTCTTATTGACCGCAGCCAAGGGAAGGTCTTTTTCCACGATTGGAGCCGAAGGCTCCTGAGGGGCGCGCGTGACCACATATCCCACGGCACCGAGCACGAAGACAAGGCCCAGCAATGTCGCGATCCATACAAGCAGGGTCATTGAAGTCCCTGCGCTGTCTTTTGGTTGCCTGGCCATGATAAAACTCCTCCACTTCCTATTATATCAGGAGTCGTATGCCCTATCCAACCAGCCTGCGCACAATCCGGTCGGCCTTTTCGATATAGGCCCCGCCATAAATGCGCGCGTGCACCAGCAAAGGATAAAGCGCGTAAATCTCCTTACGTTCGGCGAAGCCATCACGTATACCCGCGATCTCGGAATACCGCCGGAAAAACCGTTCGCCGAACGTGCCAAACAGGTCGATGAAAGCCAATTCCACTTCCGGATCGGCGTAGTACAAAGCGGGATCGATAAAGGCGTTGACGCGATCGGGCGCGGTGAGGACATTGCCGCTCCATAAATCACCGTGGATCAAACGCGGCGTGCTGTCCTGCCCTATCCATTGATCAAGGCGCGCGGCCAGTTTTTCTATCCCGGCGACCAGAATCGATGGAAGGCTGCCGTCTTCCAGCCCCTGGCGGGCCATGTACATCAGGCGGAAGTCGCGGTAAAAGCTCAGCCAATCGCCGACCTGATCATTGGGCTGGCGCAGCGGGCCGATCGATGTATCACGATCCAGCCCGAACCGGCCGCCTTTGACAGCATGCAGCGCCGCGATATGCATGGCAGCGTCTTCGTCGATACTATGGCCTGATCGCCCGCAATCGGGAATGTAATCCAGGATCAGCAAGGATTTTTCGGCACAGTAAACAAAAGGCACAGGCAGTGTTGATTTTTCCGCCAGCGTCTTCAGCATCCACCCTTCCATATCGAGCGGCACACTGTTCAGTTTCGCACGCTTGACGATCACGCGACGCCCGTCATCCAGATCCGCCAGGAAAATATCGGTGCCATGGCCTGTCGCGAAAACGCGGATCTGGCGGATCGAACGCCCGGACAAGCGGGTGATGTCGCCGGTCAAAACGCTGGATATGCTGGAATTCTGTGTGCTCATCCGTGATTTCCGGTCTTCATGTATTTTATTAAACCATCGACACCCCGTTCGATCATCTCAAAGGCGCGGATAAAGGCCTCATCACCATCATAATACGGATCTGGCACATCGTCAGACTGTCCGGCGAAGGCCATGAGAAGCCCAGTTTCCGCGCCGTCTCCCGGATTGAGGCGATCAATGAACGCCAGATGACCCGCATCCAGCGCAACGATTATATCATAATCCCTAAAATCCTGGAGGGAGAGTTTGCGGGCCTTTTGCGACCTTATATCCACAGAGCGTTCCCCGGCAATACGGATGGCGCGGCGATCGGGCGGTTCGCCGATATGGTAGCCGTGGGTGCCGGCGGAATCGGCGGTTACATCCAGCCCGGCTGCCTTTGCCCGCGCCGCAAACACGCCCTCAGCCATGGGGGAACGGCAGATGTTTCCTGTGCAAACGAAGAGGACTTTCATGGGCCGATTTTATGAAAGAAAGCGTTTGAACACTAGAGATAGACAGAAATAAACAAGCATTATCTCTTGACAATAATCATGCAGTTGGTTTTATTTCATAGACATAAAATGTTCTCAGAAGGATTAATAATCATGGAAAATAATGAAACATCACAAGAACCGTCTTTAAAAAAGGTTTTACTTGCAAGCGCAATAGCTGGAAGTGTGTGCTTAGCATTCCTAGCCGCTATTGAAGGTGTGGAAAATTATCTGCACCCGATTTCTTTAGGGAAAAATTGCGATAATATAATAGTTAAATTAAAAGATGCTTGTGAAAATGGCACGCTGGATCAAATCCAAATACAGCCCAGGCTTCCATAAATAATCAAAGCACTTTCTGTTGAATGACCGCATCAATTTTTGGCAGAGAAATCGGCGAAATTTTGTCGTGATACAATTTGAAAGCACCAAGCCGTCGTTGCAAGGCGGCAAAGCCGACGAAGCAATCCAGATTTGGTGTTCCTAGATTCTAGCTAGATTGCTTCGCCTTCGGCTCGCGATGACGGCGACGTCCGCTTTTGTATCCCTATTCAAAGATTTAAAAGGTATAGACGGCGCCCTATAGGCAAACCATACAGGTTTTCCGGTGCGAAGGTTTTTCATTATGGGTGATCATGAAACATCCTATGCTCAGGGGTTACCAAAGCGCAGCGGATGTTATTTGTTCCAGAAACCCATGATCTTCATCGTGTCCCCAAGCACAGGGGCCGCAATGGCGCGAGCCTTTTCGCCGCCTCTGGCCAGGATGCGATCGATTTCGGCCTTGTCGGAGAGAAGTTCGTTCATGCGTCTGGCGATGGGCGCCAGTTTTTCCACAGCCAGATCCGCCAAAGCCGGTTTGAAGGCGGAGAATTGCTGGCCTCCGAATTGTTTCAGGACGTTGGCGCGTGATGTATCGGACAATGCCGAATAGATCGTAACCAGATTGGCGGCTTCCGGGCGGCCTCCGAAACCGTCCACGGTTTCAGGTAATGGTTCCATATCCGTTTTGGCTTTGCGGATTTTATTGGCAATGGTGTCGGCGTCGTCGGTCAGGTTGATACGGGTCATGTCGGATTCCGCTGACTTGCTCATTTTCTCCATGCCGTTGCGCAGGGACATGACGCGCGTTGCTTCGCCCAGGATCTGCGGTTCCGGCTGCGGAAAGAAGTCGACGTCGTAACGCGTATTAAAGGTCGAAGCCAGGTCGCGAGCAAGTTCCAGATGTTGTTTCTGGTCTTCACCCACCGGGACATGCGTTGCCTTATAGACGAGGATATCGGCAGCCATCAACACGGGGTATGCGAACAGGCCAAGCCCTGCCCGTTCAGCATTTTTGCCCGCCTTGTCTTTGAACTGGGTCATGCGCTGCAGCTTGCCCATCTGCGCCATCGTGGCCAGCAGCCACATCAGTTGCGAATGTTCGGGAACAGCCGATTGGGGAAACAGGATGCATTTATCCGGATCGATCCCCGCCGCGATATAAGCAGCGGCGATTTCACGCGTGGCGTCGGCCAGACGATCCCGCTCATAAGACAGAGTGATAGCGTGCAGGTCAACAACACAGAACAGGCATTCGTAATCCTGGCGTTGCAAAGCCACCCAGTTCTTCAGCGCCCCAAGATAATTTCCGAGATGAAGGCGGTTTGTGGGCTGCATGCCGGAGAGGATGCGTCGTTCCATGGAAGTCCTGCCTAATCAATGATTGCCGTATCGATGATCGGTATTTATGTCATAATCAATGCCGTAATGCCATACCATTCGTGCAGGGGGCAATTTTCTCAAAAATGATTTGAGGAATAACTCTGCATTACATTTCGGACAATTAAGTACCACTATCTAAATCATCCTCATTTATATTATGGCCTTTTGGCCGCTTTCTTGAGAAGTTCATAGACCCTAACACCTTCCGGTCTTTTTCTTTCTTTTGCACGATCCAAGGCTGTCAACCGCATCCATCCTTCTATTGTAGGATTAGCGCCTGCATCAATCAGTAGTTTTGCCATCTCATAAGAGCAATTTGCGGCCACAAGGCCCAAAGGCGTTTCGCCGATTGTCTTTTCGCAATGTGCATTAACATCTGCCCCTTGTTCTATTAAATATGCACATATATCCATGTGCGCCCCCTTTACCGCACAATGCAAAGGTGTCCAGCCCATATCATTAAAAACATCTATAGGATAGCCTTCTGCGATTAGCTGTCGAACGTTATCAATGTCACCATTCTGTGACGCAAAATGAAGCTTTTCTTTCTTGAACCAATCATCAGAATCATCTGCCATTATTTGAGAGTACTCCACAGGAAGTAAGTTGGGGAAGATACATCTTAAGCAATATATACTGTAAAAATAATACTTATATTAATGGCAGAAAGTTGTGATAGGGCCAGCTGTTTTTCAAAGTCCAGTTTTTGGCAGTGATAGCTCGGACTTAAAGGTATTCCAGAACTTTCTAAAAGCAGATGCGTGTAGCAAGCTTTCATCAAAAACAGTAAATCTAACCAGCCGGCCGGATAAATCGAGGGGTGGCGCGTCGCTATTGAATTTCCCGATCAATGATAAAAGCGGCTTTTTCGATGCAATATTTATACGATCTACATAAATGCCCATATGTACGTTGTGACGCAAACGCCGCACCAAGTCAGGATCAAGATTCTGTATGAAGTTAATACCGCCCACAGTGCGGTGAGAAAGGAAATCACTAACGCCTGAGGTATTATAAACGGCATCCATAAAGGCGACTTGAAAATCCCGGCCCTTCCGTTTACCCGTCCAAAGCTGTTGATATTGATCCATCCCTGTCATGGATGCGCCTTCGTCCATTAACATCAAACGAATGATATCGGGGAAAATGGATTTACCGACATTAAAGCCGCCAGTCAGAACGAAGGTCAACGGGTGATGCGGATCGCGCATACGGCTGACTGGTAATGCAGTGGCCATGCGCCTTGCAATCTCGTGGATTTCATTTTCACTTTCAGTGATCGTTTCTACAGTCTTAAGCATGGGGAATTGCCAAATTAGTGTACAAAACAAGACGTTGATTCACCTTGTTTTTTCCAAACGCAATTTTTAACATATAGTAAAATAGCATGATTTTTTAATTATGGCAATTATATAAACTTATAGCGTCGTTGTTAATTAATCTCATCAACCTCTTCAATCAATTCAACTTTTTTCCTTCGCCTCAATATGTATTTTTTGACTTCGTTCATGCTGAATACATGAGTGAAATGGGCCGCGGTGAAATAGACGATACCGCCTGCGCCAGTCAGGATCAACAGCCCCAGCAGCCGGTATAGTTCCGCGCCATAGAACCAGTCATTCAGCCAGTATGTTATGCCGTATAGCGCCACACCCATCAGTCCTGCGCACAGGAAAATGCGGGGGACGCGGTTTTTCAGGCGGGCATCGAACCTGGCGGCTTCTTCATCCCGCAATCCGCGCCACAGGAAGAAGCATTGCACCCATCCGGCGAGGCCGGTGGCGAAGGCAATACCGGCGACGTCGATAAAGCGTGTCATGATCAGCGCGACGCCGATATTGACGAGCGCCATCATCGAGGCAATCCGCACCGGGGTTTTGGTGTCATGCCTGGACCAGTAGGCGGAGGAAAATATTTTTACGGCGACATAAGCTGGAAGACCAAAGGATAGACACGCCAGAACCGGAGACGTACGCACGGCGTCCTGTGGCGTATAATGCCCGCGCTGGAAGAGGACGGTGATGATTTCCTGATTGGCGACGATCAGCGCGACGGCGGCGGGTACGGTGAAGAATAGACAGTATTCAAGAGCACGGTTGAACAAATCGTTTGCCTCTGCCACGTCTTTCCTTGCCAGCGCCTTGGTGAGCAGCGGCAGGAGCGCGGGGCCGACGGCGATGCCTACCGGGCCGAGCGGCAGCTGAAACAGCCGTTCGGCGTAGTACATGGCCGAAATCGCACCGACCGGAAGCCAGGACGCAATAATGATATCGGCGAATAAATTGACCTGGATGATCCCTGCCCCCATGACGCCCGGCGCCATCTGGCGGAACAGGCGCCCGACCTTTGGCGTCAGCCTGGGGCGAAGCATCGGCAACGGAATATTGTGTTTCTTTAAGTACCAGAGCAGCCGCGCCAGTTGGATCACACCGGAGATGGTGACGCTCCACGCGAGAGTGCGTCCGACATCGCCGAACAGTTTCTGCCCGAACAGCATCGCCGCGATCTGGGTCAGGTTGAAAAAGATGGAGGTGGAGGCGAAGGGTCCAAAATGTTCATGGGCGTTCAGCATGCCGCCAGCCAGCGCACTTAAAGACATCAGCAGCAGATAGGGGAACATGATGCGGCAGAGTTCGACCGCCAGATCGTAACGCTGTGTCCCTTCTTCAAAACCAGGTGCGATCACGAACATCATGAACGGCATGGCAAGGACGACGGCGAAGCTGAAAATGCTTAAGACCATCAGCATGAAGGAGAAGGCTTCGCCAGCGAATCGCGATGCCTCCGCCTCGCCTTTCTGGCTGAGGGTTTCGGCGTAGATCGGCACGAAGGCCACGCTGAACGCGCCCTCCGCCGCCACGTTGCGGAAGAAGTTGGGGAGTTTCAGCGCCACGAAGAACGCATCGGCCACCGGCCCCGCGCCGAGAAAGGACGCGGTCATGATGTCCCGCACGAAACCGGCGATCCGGGACAGGCCCGTCAACCCGCCAACTGTTGCCATCGCCTTGATAAGGCTCATAAAATCAATCCTAACCTTCAGTCTATACCTGCATTGCACAAAACTCTCTTGCACATTTCGCGCGGCAGGCGCTAAATCACGCACTCAAAACTAGAGTAAACCAGCCACTGCCCCAAGGACTTTCGTTCAGATGGAACTGCGTACAGCCTACTGCCTCAATGCCCTGTTTCAAAGAAACAACCCGGCACGCCTTCTGAATACGGCCTATAGCCGCGTCAATACGATGATGGACATTGATGGCAAAAATACGCGCATTGTGAACACGCCGGGCGAAGCGGCCACTTATCTGACGCATATCCGCGACAACTGGCCCGCCGCAAATCATTTCGGATATGACAGCCCGTCCGGCACCGCCGTGATTGAATTCGTGATCAAGGGCGTGATTTACGACCGCCCCTGCTTTGACAAGCCGTGTGAATATGCGGTCGATGCTTTGAGCCTGAAATTCTTCGATCCGGAAGGCCCGTCGGTCCTGCAGCTGGATGAAACGTTCCTGCAAGGACTGGTGCATTACGATTCGCTGCCCGAGCTGCGCGCGCCGAACCTGCCGGGCTTTATTGAAGTGCTGAGGCAGGCGGGCGAAACATGGAGCGCGATCAATTTCCTGCATGGCCTGCCCTGCAAGGCAAAGCGACTGGTAACAGCTTAACGCCGTAGACTTACGGCACCGGCCGGTTTAAAACAACTGTATGACTCAAAACCCCGAAAGCACCTGGTTCGGAACGCGCGCCGTAAAGCCTGATGAAAAAACCGCGCTGGTGCGCGGGGTGTTCGATTCGGTGGCGGAAAATTACGATGTCATGAACGATTTGATGTCCATGGGCGTGCATCGCCTGTGGAAGGACCGGTTGATCCGCATGATCCGCCCGCGACCCGGCTGGCGCTGCCTGGATGTGGCGGGCGGCACGGGGGATATCGCTTTCCGCTTGAGGAAAGCCGCAGGCGAAACCGCCGATATCACGATCCTGGATCTGGATGAGGCAATGCTGACCGTGGGCCGCAACCGCGCGGTGGATCGGGGTTATGCCGGGGATTTTACCTGGGTCAACGGCAATGCGGATTCCCTGCCCTTTCCGGATGAGAGTTTCGACCTGTATACGATCGCTTTCGGGCTGCGCAATGTCACGCGAATCGACACGGCGCTGGCGGAGGCATACCGGGTTTTGAAGCCCGGGGGGCGGTTTTTCTGTCTGGAATTTTCGCGGGTCGATGAACCGCTTTTGCGCCGGATGTACGATTCCTATTCTTTCAATGTCATTCCGCGTATTGGGCAGGCCGTGGCAAAAGACCGGGATAGCTATCAATATCTTGTTGAAAGTATTAGAAAATTTCCATCTCAAAAAACACTGGCAGCACGTATGGGCAAAGCCGGGTTTACGAAGCCGCGTTTTGAGAATTTGAGTTTTGGCATTGCAGCCATTCATGAGGGCTGGAAGATCTAAGGGATAAGGCGAGAAAAGCCCTTGCAATGCCGCAGAATCTCGCCTATTAACCCTAATACTTTGATTTAACTTTAAGAACGGAAAACCATCATGAGCAACAACCTTGTCAAAAACGTCCTTCCTGCCGTCGCCATCATGGTTGCCGGTCTGGCCGGCGCCTACCTGGTATACGATAACTATTTCAACCGCGAGCAAGCTGCTGCCGTCAGCACGATCGAGCCTGCCGCGGGCGTAGAAGCCACTTCTGCCGCCACAACCGATGCCGCCGTTGCCGCCCCTGTTGACGCAGGCGCCGTTGATGCCGTTCAAGGCACCGCCGACGTTCCGGCTGCCGCAACCGTTTCAACCGAAACCGACAGCGCGACCGTTAAATCCGACGGCGAAGTGACCTACACGTCCACAACCGAAGAAGCTGCGCCTGTTGAAGGCGGCGCGATGGCTCCTCCTGCTGCTGGAGCGACCACGGAAACACACACCGAGACCAAGACCGAAGAGCACAAAGAAACCGCTCACTAAGCTTTGGTACTTTAAATTTGAAAGCCCTGGAGAGGTTTAAACCTTTTTCCGGGGCTTTTTTATTACTCTGTCATCCCGCAGCGTAGCGAATGGATCTCGACTGCTAGGCCTGGCCGCAATGGCTCAGATCCCTTCGCTACGCTGCGGGATGACAAAATCAAGAAGATGACAAATATCTTTGAAATCACTATATAAATACTATGGCTTTGACTGATAAACGCATTCTTCTGATTATTTCCGGCGGCATTGCCGCTTATAAGGCGCTGGAGCTGATCCGGCTGCTGAAAAAAGACGGCGCGTCGGTAAAATGCATCCTGACAGAAGGCGGACAGAAATTCATTACGCCATTGAGCGTCGCATCCCTTTCGGGCGAACCCTGTTACACCGATCTATGGTCGCTGAAAGATGAGACGGAGATGGGACATATCCGCCTGTCCCGCGAGGCGGACATGATCGTGGTCGCGCCGGCCAGCGCCAATCTGATCGCGAAAATGGCGCATGGCATGGCGGATGATCTGGCTTCCACCACATTGCTGGCCAGCGACAAACCCGTGCTGATTGCGCCTGCGATGAACGTGGAAATGTGGAACAATCCGGCGGTGCGGTACAATATCGACGTGCTGGAAAATTACGGGGTTAAGCGCATTGGTCCTGCCGCAGGAGATATGGCCTGCGGTGAAGTGGGCGAAGGGCGGATGGCGGAACCGGAGGTGATCGCCGAGGCGATCAGTTGCGAGTTGCGAGTTGCGAGTAAAAAAGATTTATCTTTCTCGCAACCCGCAACTCGTAACTCGCAACTCAAAGGGCTGAAAGCCCTTGTTACATCCGGCCCGACCTATGAGCCCATCGATCCTGTGCGTTTTATCGGCAACAGGTCATCCGGGAAGCAGGGACACGCTATCGCTACCGCACTGGCGCAATCTGGTGCGCAGGTGACATTGGTTACGGGGCCGGTGAGTTTGCCTGATCCACAGGGCGTGCAAACCGTGCATGTTGAAACGGCAGCGGAGATGATGGAGGCCTGCAAGGCTGCCCTGCCCGCCGATATCGCCATCTGCGCCGCCGCTGTCGGTGACTGGGCATCGGCGAGCGTAGCGAAAAGCAAGATCAAGAAACAGGGGCGCCAGCCGCCGCCTATCCTGAAGCTGAAGGAAAACCCGGATATTCTGGCGACGCTGAGTCGCCCGTATACGGGCCGCCCCAAACTGGTGGTGGGGTTTGCCGCGGAGACGGGCAAGCTGGTCGAGGAAGCGACGCGCAAGCGCAAGGCCAAAAACTGCGACTGGATTTTGGCCAATGATGTTTCGGAAGGCGTATTTGGCGCGGATGCGAACCATGTCTGGCTGATTGATAACAGCAACCAGGAAGATTGGGGCGCGATGAGCAAACAGGATATCGCGCAGAAACTGGTTGAGCGGATCGGGAATTATTTTAAGATTGAAAATGAAAAGCCTGCATCGTCCAAAAAATTGACCCGCATTTAAAGGATCGCTTATGCCCGCCAACACCAACACCTTGCCCGTTCGCCTGACACGCCTGGAGCATGCGGGCGACCTTCCCCTGCCCGCCTATGCCACCGATCATGCGGCGGGGATGGATTTATGCGCCGCGGTTGATACGCCGATGATACTTCACCCCGGCAAGCGTGCCCTGGTACCGACCGGGATGGCGATCGCCTTGCCGCCGGGTTTTGAGGCGCAGATTCGTCCACGCTCGGGCCTGGCCGCCAAGAACGGGGTTACTGTCCTGAATACGCCCGGCACGATCGATGCGGATTACAGGGGAGAAATTAAAGTGATTCTCGCCAATCTGGGCACAGAACCCTTTACCATTGAACGCGGCATGCGCATCGCCCAGATGGTTGTCGCACGGCACGAAACCGTGTCATGGTCCGTGGTTGATACGCTGGATGAGACGGCCAGGGGTATTGGCGGGTTTGGGTCGACGGGAACAAAGTAATTTTGTTTCAAAATTGACCCTAGAATTATTTTTCTGGACATCTCTTTTAATAGCCGCAATTGTTTTCATAGCTATAAAAAATAATAAAACAGGGGAAGAACATGAGACCGTTTCTGGGACAGATTTTCAATTGGAATCGGCAAAATGTGAGTATTGATTTAGATCGCGATACTTTATTATCCGCGTATGAAACAATGTCTGACCTGGCAGTCATCATATCTGAAGAAGTAGGCAGTCCGCTGAATTGCCCAAGCATTATCGCGTTTATACCCCGTTCTGTTGCTGCTAAAGCCAAACTCTCTGCGGGCCAGACAGTTGCAGGCAAGGCAGAAAATATTAACGGGCTATTGACCGTCTCCGATATTAAATCATGCATGGATCCGTATATTGCATCTACATTCAAAATATCGGGGGTCTTTGAGAATGTAATTTCCTTACAGCCTCGCAGATCTTCAATAAATCCCCCTAAATTTTCGATGTAAAGCGGTTGAAACGAAAGCCAAGTGCTTGCTTGTTTCGCATGACGCCTTGGCTTAAAACTGGACTATGCTCAACTTGCCCTAAAAAAAACCGCCAACATTTATGCTTCTATAAAGGTGCCGGTATTGTCAAAGCCGTATCTCTTTTTGCCAGCACATCCTGGATCAGTTGCGTAATTCCCGTATTGCTCTTGTCTTCATCATCTTGTTCAAAACTTTTAGCATAGTTGACGAGCCAATCGGGACTCATACCCGTAGCTGACACCAGGTCAGGACATACGCCCAGAAATTTAGTGACCGTTTCCTTAGGGCCGTAAGCTATAGAATCTATGAGAATCTGGCCGCATTCTTTTTGTAAATCCACAGCGCCTGTCCCAAGGATAAAATCAATCATAGCCTGTTGGTGTGAAGGGATTGCACTGCTTAAAGCAATGCCCATATTTGATGCTACACCTTCATCGCGAGCCATGAATGTTTTTATCAAATCTATATTTCCGCTGGAGGCGGCGCCAGAAACTGCGTAATAATTACCCTGCTTTAAACTTGCCCCATGATCGAGCGCATAAATAGCAGTATCTTTTTTTCCTGCGTTTGCTGCCGCATATAACGCTCTTTGCATGTCGCCATAGCCTCGTTCAGCCAGAAACACGGCCGAAGGTATGTAGCCTATAGCTGCCGCGGCTGATAATGAGTAAGAATTTTCCTCATTGGGGGAAACAATTGTCTTGTCCATGGCTTGCAGAATTAAAGCCTGAACGCCGCCAAGGTCCGTTCCCGCGACTGCGTTAAAAATGTCGTCCCGCCATGCATATGTTGATGCAGCCGCTCCACCGATAGAGACGCCCGCAACAACCAAAAACGCGTTGCGTAAAAAACTTGATGTTTTGCTCATGGATTACCTGTTCATTTTTTGGTGAATTTTTTATATCGATCTTGTCTATCACACCCTATTGCCGTAAGACAATAGACTATGTCCCAACCCGCTCCGAAAACCGCCGAAGACCTGATGGCTGACGGCCATACGCCGATGATGGCGCAGTATCATAGTCTTAAAAACCAGTATCCGGATTGCATCCTGTTTTACCGGATGGGTGATTTCTATGAGATGTTTTTTGAGGATGCGGTCACGGCCTCCGCGATCCTGGACCTGACCCTTACCAAGCGCGGCAAGACGCAAGGCGAAGAGATTCCGATGTGCGGGGTGCCCTGGCATTCGCATGAATCGTATCTCGCCAAGCTGATCCGTGCGGGGCACAAGGTTGCCATCTGCGAACAGGTGGAAACGCCGGAACAGGCGAAACAGCGCGCCAAGGAAACCAAGGGCAAGGCCCTCGTGACCCGGGACGTGATCCGCGTGGTGACGCAAGGAACACTGACCGAAGACCATCTGCTGCAGGGGCGGGAGAATAATTACCTGGCCGCCGTCGCCGATGTGGCCGGGCAATACGGCCTGGCGTGGTTGGAACTTTCCACGGGCGAGTTCATGGTGCAACCGGTGAAGGCGCAAAGCCTGTCCGCCGCGCTGGAACGTATTGGCGCATCCGAAATCCTGATCCCCGACCGGTTTACCGGGAGGCCGGATCTGTATGACCAACTGGCCACTGTCCAGAAACGCCTGACCGTGCAGCCTGCCAGCCTCTTCGACAGCCAGAACGCGCAGAAGCGGCTGGAACGGCTGTTCGGGGTTGGCACGCTGGAATCCTTCGGCGCATTTTCGCGCGCGGAGATCGCGGCGGCGGGCAGCCTGATCGATTATGCCGACCGCACGCAGAAGGGCCGCCTGCCCGCCCTCGCCCGCCCGCGCCAAATGCATGACGGCGCGGTCATGGAGATCGACGCCGCCACGCGCCGCAGCCTGGAACTGACACGGACGATTGAGGGGGAACGCAAAGGCAGCCTGCTGTCCTGCATCGACCGGACGGCAACCTGTGCGGGGGCACGGGTGCTCCAATCCCGGCTTTCTGCGCCATCCACAGATTTATCCACAATCCGGCAGCGGCTGGATGAGATTGAGGTGTTCACCAATGATGCGCCGTTCCGCGACACTATCCACGAGGCGCTGACACAGACGCCGGATCTGGAACGCGCCCTTGCCCGCCTGACGGTCGGGCGCGGCGGGCCACGGGATCTGGGCATGATCCGGGATGGATTGAAGCAGGCAGAGATTGTTTCAGCCAGCCTTTCGCTCAGCCAAGCCAAAATGCTTGAAGCTCTAGAGCCTATTCTTAAGGATTTGCGCCAGCAACCGGCGACACAGGAGCTGGCGGATCGCCTGAAAACCGCGTTGGACGACTCCCTGCCCATGCTTGAGCGCGACGGGCAGTTTATCCGGGAAGGGTATAGCCAGAAACTGGATGATTACCGGTTGATGCGCAATGAATCCAAACGCTTGATTGCCAATCTTCAACAAAAATATCAGCAACAAACCGGGATCGATACGCTAAAGATCTCGTTTAACAACGTCCTCGGCTATTTTATTGAAGTGTCCGCGAAAAAAGCTGATCCGCTGCTGGTTAAAAAAGGCGACGCCGATAATCCGTTTATCCACCGCCAGACCATGGCGGGCGCGGTGCGGTTCACCACGCCGGAGCTTGCGGAGCTGGAGCGCGATTTGTCGCAGGCGGGGGATCGCGCGATTGCCATTGAGCTGGAAATTTTCGCGCAACTGGTCGCGGAAACGGCACGGCTTGCGGAAGAAATCGGTCGCCATGCCCGTGCATTGGCCGCGCTGGATGTCGCCTCTTCCCTCGCCCAGCTGGCGGTGGAATGCGATTATGCGCGACCCGTGCTGGATGACGGCACGGCGTTTACCATACAGGCCGGGCGTCATCCGGTGGTCGAGCAGGCTTTGCGCAAATCCGCCGGGCAGTTCGTGCCGAATGACAGCGATTTGAACGACGCCAACCGCCTGTGGCTGCTGACCGGGCCGAACATGGCGGGTAAATCGACTTACCTGAGGCAAAACGCGCTGATCGCCATTCTGGCGCAGGCGGGCAGTTTCGTGCCCGCGGCGTCCGCGCATATCGGCATTGTCGACCGGTTGTTCAGCCGGGTTGGGGCGAGCGACGACCTGGCGTCAGGCCGATCCACCTTCATGGTGGAGATGGTGGAGACGGCGAGCATTTTGAACCAGGCGACGCCGCGTTCGCTTGTCATCCTCGACGAAATCGGGCGCGGGACGGCAACGTTTGACGGGTTGTCGATTGCCTGGGCCTGTGTCGAACATCTGCACGAGATGAACCAGTGCCGCGCCCTGTTCGCGACGCATTACCATGAACTGACCAGCCTGCAGGGCCGCCTCGCCCACTTGTCCTGCCATTCGATGCAGGTGAAGGAATGGAAAGGCGACATCGTATTCCTGCACGCGGTAAAGCCGGGCAGCGCCGACAGGTCCTACGGCATTCATGTCGCAAGGCTGGCAGGGTTGCCGGAAAGCGTGATCAGCCGCGCGGAAATCGTTCTGCGCACGCTGGAAAAAGGCGAACATAGCGGCACGGTCACGAAACTGGCGGATGATCTGCCCTTATTCAGCATCATGCGCGAGCCGGTGCAGAAGCCTTATGTGTCGGAGCTTGAGGAAAGATTGAAGACAATCGACCCCGATGCGCTGACGCCGCGCGAAGCACTTGAGGCGCTGTATGCTTTAAAAGCTTTCAAATGACCTGGACTGTTTACATCCTGCAGTGCGGGGATGGTACGTTGTATACTGGCATCACCAATAATCTGGACAGGCGTATTGCCATGCATGAAAGCGGCAAGGGCGCGAAATACACGAACGGCCGGGGACCATTCGAGGTCATTCATACTGAAACCCACATCAGCCGCAGTGACGCAAGCAAGCGGGAATGGGTCATCAAGGGATTATCGAAGGCGGAAAAGATCAGTCTGGTTAAACCTTGATCACATCCACGATACCCGTGGAGATATTATAAACCCCCGCCACCACCATCAAAGACCCTTCGCGAAGTTTGCGGCCTATCACGGGGGACGTCTCCGCGATGATCTCGGCCTGGGCGCGGGCGTTTTCGATGACGGTTTTTTCGATGTCGTTCTGCATCAGTTTCGCGGCAGGCTTGATGCGGTGGAAAATGGAGCTGATGAGGCCGGGCACTTCTTCGCCCCGGATCGTCGCGGTCACCGCGCCGCAGGAGGTGTGGCCGAGGACGTAGATGATTTTAACGCCCAGTACTTCCGCCGCAAATTCAAGAGAGCCGACGATTTCGGCGTTCACGACATTCCCTGCCACGCGGGTGACGAACAGATCGCCAAAGCCCTGGTCGAACACGATCTCCACCGGCACGCGGGAATCCGCACAGCCGAGGAAAGCGGCAAAGGGTTTCTGGTTCGACGCGATGGCCTTGATGTAATCGATATCGCGCCGGGGCGCGATGGTCTGGCTGGCGACAAAGCGTTTGTTGCCGTCCATCAGGCGTTTTAAGGCATCCGCCGGTGACATGGCCTGTACATTGTCTTGCATTGCTTTGATTGCCGCTGAGGATATTTGCATATTAGTGATTTAGTAGCATTTAAAGCGCCTCCGCGCCACAAAGAATTATAATTCATCCACACGCGCGGGAAGCCGGTGAAAATCACTTTTCCTTGAGATTCCGCCAGAGACAGTCCAGACTGCGCCCATGCTCGTTCTTGATTCACGCCCGGCGCCATCACAGGCAATGCCCAATCCTGAAACCGTCCTGAAGACAGTTTTCGGCTATGACTCCTTTCGGGGGCAGCAGAAGGATGTGATCGACGCCGTGATGCGCGGAGAGCATGTCTGCGCCCTGATGCCGACGGGCGCGGGCAAGTCTTTGTGCTACCAGATTCCATCGCTGTGCCGCCCCGGGGTGGGGATTGTGATTTCGCCGCTGATCGCGCTGATGCAGGACCAGGTGAGCGCGCTGAAAGAACTGGGCATTTGCGCCGCGATGCTGAACTCGGCGCTGGATTATAATCAATCGCAGGAGGTGATACGGGCTTTGCGCTCAGGCAGCCTCGACATGCTGTATATGGCGCCGGAACGGCTGATGACCGAAGGCGTGCTCGATATGCTGGACGATATCGAGATCGCGCTGTTCGCGATTGACGAGGCGCATTGCGTATCGCAATGGGGACATGATTTCCGGCCGGAATATCGCGCCATCCGCGCCCTCTATACACGTTACCCGCATATCCCGCGCATCGCGGTCACCGCCACGGCCGATGCGCCGACGCGCAAAGACATCATGGCGCAGCTGCAGCTGGAGCGGATTTTCGTCGCGGGGTTCGACCGGCCTAATATTCGCTATGACGTTCAGATCAAGGCCAATTCCAAAAAGCAACTTTTGGAATTTCTGCAGGCACGTCCTGCCGGGGAAGCCGGGATTGTTTATTGCCTGTCGCGGAAGAAGACGGAAGAAACCGCCGCTTTCCTTGCCGAAAACGGGTTTACCGCCCTGCCCTATCACGCGGGCCTCGACAGCCGCATACGCGCCAGGCACCAAGACCGGTTTATTAAAGAAGAAGGCGTAATCGTCGTTGCCACCATTGCCTTTGGCATGGGCATCAACAAACCGGATGTGCGGTTCGTTGCTCACCTTGACCTGCCATCCAACATTGAAGCGTATTATCAGGAAACGGGGCGCGCAGGGCGCGACGGCCTGCCTGCGTCCGCCATCATGTTTTATGGGTTGCAGGATGTGGCGATGCGCCGCCAGATGGTGAACGGATCGGACGCGCCTTCGGAACAGAAGCGGATTGAAAACCAGAAGCTGAACGCGCTGGTCGGGTATTGCGAGGCCGGGGCCTGCCGCCGCCAGATCCTGTTGAATTATTTCGGGGACCAGGGCGCGCCGTGCGGCAATTGCGATACATGCCAGTCCCCGCCAGATACGATTGACGGCACGGTTGCGGCACAGAAAATCATTTCCACCATTTACCGCACCGGGCAGCTATTCGGCGGCAAGCATATTGTTGACGTTCTACTGGGCAAGGAAACGCCGCAGACGGAAAAACACCGGCATAAAGGCCTAAGCGTCTGGGGTGTAGGTTCGGAACATGACGGCAAGGTGTGGGAGAGTTTCATCCGCCAGCTGGTGGCGGCCAATTTACTGGGGGTTGATTCCGAAGGCCATGGCGGACTTTATATTACGCCGGAAGGCGCGGAATTCCTGAAAGAAAAACGCGCCATTGCCTTAAGCATGCCGCGGGCGAGGCCCGCACGCGCGGAGCGTACGGTCAGGGCGGCGAGCGTCGCGGCGACGCTGGGCAATGCGGAAGACAGGCGCCTGTTCGACATGCTGAAATCCCTGCGGATGATGCTGGCGCGTGACCATAACCTGCCGCCCTATGTTATTTTTCATGACAAGACGCTGCTGTCCATGGCCGCGCGGCGACCATTGACCCTGGACGCGCTGGCGCAGGTGCCGGGCGTGGGGCAGTCGAAGCTGGATAAATACGGCGATATGTTTTTATCGGTGATCCAGGGCGCCGGGTAAGGTATAATCCCCTTACTGCGTTCGTGATAATAGCTCTTGTCAACTTGTCATGACATCCAAGGCTCTGAATTTTCTGAACACGAAATATTTCAGAAGCATCGGGCCTGCTATTCCCGATAAAAACAGAACAGGCGCAAAGACCAGGAAATTCGGTCCGTCCCACGACATGAAATGAAACAGAACTCCTTTTACAAGTCCGATAAAGAGCGTGTTGAACAGGTAAATCGCATAACAATACGCCCCCAAAGTCATTAAAAGCTTCGAGTTTAGCAGTGGCTGCATACGTGCCAGCGCATGCAGCGCAGGCAAGGAAATTGCCCCTATCACGGCCATGCGTGTCAACCAATGCATATCGACCGCGAACAACGAAAAAGAACAGACAAACAGGACGATGAATATCGAACGCCAGCGGTCGATAAAAACCTGCCAGGATGACAGATATACGGACGCCATGCCACCAAGCATAAAGAAGATAAAAAAATGGCCTATTTTATTCAGGAAGACCAGTTCCGGCCACGGCAGAGGATACATAACAATTCCCAAAACCATAAGCGGCCACACCCTGCCCTTCGTCAGCCACAGCAAAGGCGGCAAAAACAGGCAATAAACATATATAACGAAAATATACCACATGGATTGCGCCGGGCTGTCGCCCGTATTCCAGAACAGCGCCCTGATCCCCTGCCCAAGCCCGGGCGGGGCGTTATCAACAAAGATAAAGCCGCTTGCAATCGTCTTCCCCAAAAGAACCAGAAGCCCCATAATCGTATAGGGTAAAAGAAAGCGGACCGACCTCTTTTTCAAATACCCCAGATACTTCTCCGGCGGCGTCATGGCGGCTCGGGAATAAAACATGACTATGCCACTCAGATACATAAAAATCGGCATATCGAAAGCAACGATTGCGGCCCGTAGAGCAGCATACCAGTCATTTCCTTCCGGATCGCCGCGCAGGACGATATGGGTAAAAACAACCAGCGGTATGATAAGCCCTTTGGCAGAATCTATATCAGTAAGGCGCATGCGTTCGGACAGAACAAAAAAAACCACCAAGGATTGACCTGGTGGTCTGGATGTTTCAAACCGCTCACAAGGGCGGCGCGATGCTTTTAAGCTTGCGCCCTGGACATGACATCGCCACCCAGACCCAAAGGTCGAGCAGCGACACGCATACGGCAGTGTCATTTACCGTTGTGAGAGGTTTGAAAGCCCCAGACCAACCGAGGCTGATCCGAGATCATCTAAAAAGAAAAATATGGTTAATGTCAATATGTTTCAGAAGCGCTTTAAATTCAGACATCGCCCCCCCGTAAAAACGGGATAAATATTAGCATAAAATGAGGGATTTATTCGAGGGTAATGTATGCATCAAGATGCGTAGGCGTGCAGCAGGACTGTCTCATCCTTCAGACGCAGTAATTCCCAGACCAGCTCATTCAGCCGTTCGAAGTCGATAGGTTTTGGCATGACGGCATTGGCGCCGAGCTTTTTCGCAAGAGCCAGGAATTCGTCCTTCCGTTCGCCCGCACCAGAGATCGCCATGATTTTTACATCCGGAAATTTACGGCGGATCTCGATGATGGTCTCAATGCCTTCCTTGCGCGGCATGACGATATCGGTGATGACGATGCTGACAGCCTCACCGCTTTCCAGCAGATCGATGCCTTCCTGACCGTCCGCCGCGCCGACCACTTCAAAGCCGCTTTGCTCCAGGCTGAGAGTCAGCAGATAACGCATCATGTATTCGTCATCGATTACAAGAATTTTTTCTGAAGCCATGAGATTATCCTCAACCCGCTCCTTCAACGATAGGGTGCGGGCCGGTTAAAATCAATACAAAAGGATAGATTATTTATTTGACAAAATTCCATGAAAAACTCGCCCACAGACAAAGAGCACAAGGTTCTACGTAAACCTCTTGCCTTTTATACTGATTTTCCCTATGGTCTGCCTCGTCAGGAGGAGTGGCAGAGTGGTTGAATGCGCTAGTCTCGAAAACTAGTATGGGTGCAAGCCCATCGGGGGTTCGAATCCCCCCTCCTCCGCCATTTAATCCGTATAAATCAGCCAGACTCTGGCGCTTAAATTACAGCTTTTAATGACGGCAGAACCGGTGGGCGACCACTCATATACATGGATTTTATCTTTTTAGGATCGTCTGCCGCAACTGACTGGAATGTTTCGCGTATGGAGCGAAGAGATTGCGCCCGCAGATTCTGAGGCAAGTCAGGCTGGCCTGTAAACAGGTTATTCTCCATGTCAGCCATCATACTTTCAATCGTAACGGGCGTGGCAGAAATCCTGAACGCATGATAAAAATCACGCCTGCGGCGATCATATTCGAAACGCACAATACGGCCGCCAAATTTCTCCTGCTTTTCAAGTGGCATCGCAACACGCGGATCCATGCAGGCGTCAGGCCTATACCGGCCATACACAACAATGTTTCCATCCTGTTTCTGGTGCATCAGCCTGACAAGGCCGCTCTGGAATATATTGATCATGGTTGTTTTGTCGGGAAACATGCAGCTCGACGAAAACCCGCGTTGATGCGCGGTTAACAAATAGGAATGAAGAGAAGAAGGATAAAACCCGTCATTCGCGTGCTCGTGATCCAGTAGCAGACCTGAATGATCGGACGTCAGAAACTCAAACTGATCGGCAGGAAACCGCGCCACATCCATTTTACTGCATATTTTTTTTATGTTTTCAGGAGTCTGGATTTTGAAGTGGTCAGAAACATCACCGGTGAAGGGATAGGCATCCAGATCCAGCCTGTTTCTTGCTTCCTTTGATCGTTTCCAGACTTCATTTGAAAACCTGAAGCTTTCGTCAAAAACAAGATGTATTCCGGTATGAACGACCGCTGCCGCAATTCCACCTAAAAGGCCGTAAGCCGGGTTCACCAGAGTGCCGATTGTGGCGCCCGTCAATCCGGTCACCAGAGAGATTTGCCCCAATTTCTCAGATATGCTGTTTATAACACTGGCGGCAATTTTTTTAGTTCTGAACGCCAAACCTTCACCTTCGAAAAGATTTTTCTCATCCCAGAGCTTGCCCGATACTTTTTGCCAGTGATATGCAAGCCTGTGCCTGGCCTGTTCGTAGGTTAAGGTAGTTGAAACAGATTTGGATACACCAGAGAACATATCGCGCAGTTTGAATTGCACCAACACGGGCGGCACAAAACTGCCATCTTTTCTCCTGGTGGGGGCAATAAAGCGAATTATGTACCGATCGTCTCGTTTCGAAAGCAGATAATCCAGCCTGCCATTTGTATGCACTTCGGTGATGCCCGGAATATCCAGGCCGTCCATTCCATCAAAACGCGCACCGTATTTGGTGAAATGCTTTTCACTTCTCTCGCCAAGATTTTCCCAAAATCTTTTCAAAGCACGCCGCATGCCCGGAGCAACCCTATATATGTCACTTTGCAAACCATTGGAGCGGTATGCTGCGACCACATAGCTGCGGTTTAACCCTTCCTGCGACGGGACGATGCTGCCATCCGCATGTTTTTTTCCCTTTAAATTATAAGATTCCTTAGAGGTGAAAAGACAGATCGTTCCAGTGGGTATGTGTCTGGCAACACGCGCGTAGCCGTGCGAAGAAACAACCAGGCCGTCATAAATGTCCACATCCTCAATATCATTGGAAAGGTCGGCAGAATGCGCCCTTCCTACAACAAATGACGGCGTTTCAAAAACAAAGCGACCCGTGATGTTCGATATGGCCTGATTAAACAGATCGGCTGGATCAACTGCAGAAAGCGACATTGGAAATGTCTCAAGGTTATATTTTATTCGAATTCTTTGTAATACGAAAAATTATTATTGGCAATAAAAGCTTCGCGCATTTACTGCTGCTCTAATAAGTTGAGGTTTGCTGACCTTAAATGTACATATAAATATAATAGGTATTATCCAATATTTTGTTTTTCATAAATTATTTTCAATTTCGCGCATTACTTTCTTCTTACCATCCGGAAGAGCTTGTCGTGCCTGGATACTGGCTTCCGCCGGGCGCCTGGGTTGATCCTGGATAAGAACCGGTATTTTGGGGTTTCCCTACATTCTGGACAGTGCCTGGATACGTGCCGGAAGATTGAGTTGTTCCAGGCGTTCCGGTTCTGCCGGGGTAAGAACCGGAAGACTGCGTCGTTCCGGGAGTCCCGGTTTTACCCGGGTATGATCCGGAAGACAGGGTTGTTCCTGGAAACCGGCCTGATCCGGATAAACTTGACCCGGGGAACCCGCTTGAACCCGGAGCGCCGCTTGAACCTGGATATGATCCTGCGGACGCTGCATGCCCCAGCATCAAAAACGAAGCCAGCGTGAGTGAACAAAGAAAAAATGAAACCGATCGCTTTTCCGACATGGCTTGTCTCCTGAATTAAAAAACCGTACGGGCAGGCAGTTATCATGCCGCAAAAACAGGATAATTACAACAAATCACCCTACCGTCCTTTAAAATCAATTAATTAGAGAAAGGTATGAAACACTGTTTTTTTGCTTAGCCGTAGCAACCCGCCATGCTTTATTAAATATACATGTCCAAAGAAATTGCCACTGGCGTCATCCATAAAGTGCCTGCGGATTTGCGCAAGGCTCTTTGTTCCGATTCCGACGTATTGGCGGTGTGGGAGGATCTTACGCCGCTCGCCCGCAATGAATGGATATGCTGGATTGAATCCGCAAAAAAAGCGGATACAAGACACCGCAGGATAGAAAGAACCAGTACAGATCTTATGGACGGAAAACGCAGGCCTTGCTGCTGGCCCGGCTGTCCGCATCGTTAAAATTTTTAGCTTACAGCGTAACTGACCGAAATCACTTCCAGCGTTTCAGCACCTGTTTCCGTCCGCACTTCCACCGTATCCCCTGCCCTGCATTTCATCAGGGCGCGGGCAACGGGAGATTGCCAGTTGATCTTTCCTTTGGACAGATCTGCTTCATCGATCCCGACTAAGGTTACGGTATGTTCGGAATCATCCTCCCTGGCATAGGTGACGGTTGCGCCGAAAAACACCTGATCCAGGCCCTGCTGCCTTGCAGGATCGACCATTTCCGCATCCTCCAGGCGCTTGGTGAGATAGCGAAGACGGCGGTCGATTTCACGCAGGCGCTTCTTATTATATATGTAGTCGCCGTTTTCCGAACGGTCACCATTGCCGGCAGCCCATGATACAATCTCTACAATTCTTGGCCGTTCGTCTTTCAGCAGGAAACGCAGTTCTTCCTGCAACGCGGACAGCCCTGCGGGCGTGACCAGGTTTTTGACATTGGGAGTGAGCGCCTCCGGTTCGCCCGGATCTTCGTCTTCGCCGTCGGTTTCCTTTGTGAATGCTTTGCTCATGAATCTTATGATAATTGGTTATAACTCCGTGGAAAAGTGCTTATTTCCCTTGGAATATGCACAAAAATATATAAAATCCCCCTCATGTCCAACGATTCAACCACATTTGGAGATTTATACCGTGGCCACTAAAGCAAAAAAATCAGCCCCTAAAAAAGCAGCCAGCAAGCCGGCCGCTATCCGTCCTGTTAAGGACAGCATGACCAAATCCGCCCTGGTCAACTACATCGCCGAGGAAAACGGCCTGACCCGCGCTCAAGTCAACGGCGTCCTGAGCAGCCTGGAAAGCGCGATGCTGGGCAGCGTGCACCCGAAAGGCGCCGGCGAATTTACCTTCCCGGGCCTGATGAAAGTCACCCTGCGCAAGGTTCCTGCCCGTAAGGCCGGC
Source organism: Alphaproteobacteria bacterium (assembly GCA_044220535.1). GTDB lineage: Bacteria > Pseudomonadota > Alphaproteobacteria > Micavibrionales > Micavibrionaceae > JBDHTS01. Next base: position 35,857 of record JBGAQU010000014.1, read on the forward strand.
ACCCTGATCCGCAACCCAGCAACAGGCGAAATGATGAAAGCAGCTGCGAAGCCTGCTTCCGTCCGCGTAAAAGTCCGCGCCCTGTCGAAACTGAAAAAAGCAGCAGTCGCTTAATGTCTCAATTAAAAAGCCGGGTCCGGGCATTGTCCGGGCCCGGCTTTTTTGTAGAAAAAATGCCGGGATATCATGAGATAAGGTAATTTACATCTTCACTTTCGTCAAAACAGGCGTTTCCGAATACAGATCAGGAAACTCCTTTTTCAACTGAGCAACTTTCGGAGCATCATTTACAACGATATAGATCGCATCCGGATGGTCAGTGGCATAATTCTGATGATGCTCTTCCGCCGGATAGAACGCCTGCAAGGGTTCCGTTTTAGTCACAACGGGGCCGGGAAAGGATTTAGTTTCATTTAACTGGGCGATGTAGGATTCCACGGCTTTCCCTTGCTCGGGCGACGTGAAGAAAACTTCGGAGCGGTATTGCGTGCCTGTATCCGGACCTTGGCGATTCAATTCGGTTGGGTCGTGAGCGACGGAAAAATAGACTTTCATAAGCTGCGCCAGACTAACTTTTTCAGGATTGTAAGTCACGTTGACGGATTCGGCATGGCCGCTGGTCCCCATGCTGACCTTCTCATAAATGGCGGTATCGGCCATGCCGCCGGCGTAACCGGAGACCGCATCTTCAACGCCCTTTATATGCTGGAACACGGCCTGCACGCCCCAGAAGCAGCCACCCGCGAAAACAATCGTCTGCGGACCTTTTTGCAGTTCGGCGGGCACTGCGGCCTTGGGATCAGGCAGCGTGACGCTGGCGGCGGGAGAATGCAGGCCTATGGCGACAATGGCCAGAGCGGGCAGAATGACGGCGGTTCTTAAAGCCAGGGATTTGATATTTTTAAACATGAATTGCTCCTTTTAAGTAAAAGTAAAGCGATTGCGCATCAAGTCTATATCCCGGACGATATTATGCATGACATCGTCCCCGACTTCGAATTTCTTCCTTAATTCTACCACGGCCTGATGCTCGATTTCCAACAACTCCTGCCACAGTTTGTTTTCAGCCTCCAGCAATGGATGGTTGGACGCGGAAGGCGGTTCCTTGGACGAAAGCGGCGTATTGGGGCCGTTACCAAGGGATTCAAGGCGATCATTATAGTGACTGGCAATCCGTTCCAGCGCCCCAGGCGGGACCGATGTATCGTTTTTCAGGTCGTCTATACGTTCCAGAACGCGCTCCACTGACGTTCTGCGCGCGTGCCAGTCTTCGTGCAGGACGCTCCAGTCATAAGTGACCGTCAGTTTCCTGATAAAGAAAGGCAGCGTCAGGCCCTGCAGGATCAACGTCACCATGATGACACCAACCGCAAGGAAGATGATCAGGTCACGATGCGGGAAAGGCTGGCCGTTCGCCATCACGAACGGAATGGCCAGCGCCAAGGCCAGGGAAATCACGCCGCGCATGCCGGTCCATGCCGTGATAAAGACGTTTTGCCAGCTGGGATACGGATCGCGTTTGCGGATAGAGGGAAATAAAAACCTTGTGCCATAACTTAATGCATACACCCAGACGATCCGGGTGAGGATAACGGCGGCAGATATCTCCGCGAGCCACAAGGCTAGCTGTTCCGCGCTATAGGCGGCCAGGCCGGACATCAAATGCGGCGCATAAAGGCCGATCAGCAAAAAAACCAGCCCGTTTAAAACAAATACAACCATCTTCCATACCGGTTCAGCCGACAGGCGGAAGGCTGATTTAAATTTAACGGGCGCGGCCCAGCCAACCATAAGGCCGCCCGTGACGATGGCAAGGATGGCAGAGCTGTGCAGCAATTCCGCCACGATAAAAATCGCGAATGGAAGGAGCAAAGTGCTTAAAATCTGCACAGGCGTATCGTTAATATATTTGAACAGTTTTAGAAACAGCCAAGCCATAGCGGGACCTATGACCATGCCGCTGGCGCTGATCCATGCAAAATGAACGGAGAAATCAGTGAAGCTGAATGACCCCATCACCACAGCCGCGACAGCAAAACGATAAAGGACCAGGCCAATGGCATCGTTAACCAGGCTTTCGCCTTCCAGGATCACTTCCAGGCGTTTCGGGAGTTTCACCTGTTTGGCGATGGCTGTCGCGGCAACGGCATCAGGCGGAGAAATAATGGCTCCCAGGACAAGCCCGGTTACCCAATCCCCGCCCGGCACAATTTTCTGGAACACCCAGGCGGTTGCAACCGTTGTCACAACAACAAGACCTATGGCTAACTGCAAAATCGGGCGAAGATTGGCTTTAAAATCGCGCAGAGACGTCATGAATGACGCTTCCATCAGAAGAAGCGGCAGAAAGATCAGCAGCATTGCCTCGGGATCGATTTTGAACTGCGCGAGTTCCGGGAACATGGAGAGATAGACGCCGGTCATAATAAACATCACCGGCGCAGGCACGCCAAGGCGCGTCGATATCACGGATGATATCGTGATCGCAGTCAGGAAAATCAGGAAGATTTCGACCGCGCTCATGGAATACCAATCTTGTTTTTGCCAAGCTCTATACAAAATAGAGCGAATGTGGTTTTTTTTCAAGCAGTTAACGCAGATTAAGGGAACGTTATGAACGGTTTCAGGTTGTTAATACTTTGCGCCACCCTGCCCTTGATCGCATCCTGCGCAAAGGTTGGAATGGATATTGCCAATCTCCCCGCGCGGTATGGCACGGCAACTGTAATCCATGATGTTTCCTATGGTCCTGAGCCTTGGGCCAAGGCAGATATATACATAC
>JBGAQU010000115.1:0-4563 GCA_044220535.1 Alphaproteobacteria bacterium
AGCCGGAAAGATAAAGCCGCGGCGCTTGCACAGGGCGACGATATCTTTCATGTCAACGGTGCCAGAGGCGGGGGCGGTTGTCTTTTCGGCGGCTTGCATGTCTGTTATCCTGATGTTTTCCTTAAGGCATTTATAAATATGAAACCGGACGAAAGCAAAGCAAAAGACTGGAAAGTCGTGCATCAGGATATGCCATGTTTGTAAGGCAAGCCACAGCAGATGATATTCCCGTCCTCAACGCCATTGCCCTGGCCCAGAACAGCCGGAAGGCGCCGGATTATTTTACCCGATGCCTGGAGGAACAGGCGGCGGGCAGGCGGCTGGTGTTCGTGGCAGGGCAGGGGGATTCCGCGCCCGTTGGCTACGGCATGCTGAATTTTCATGCGCAATATGCGCTGTATAAAAGATTGGGCATCCCCGAAATCCAGGATCTGAATGTTATGCCCGATGCGCGCAAACAGGGCCTCGCCACCGCCATCATTGATCGTTGTGAAACCATCGCGCGGGAACGGGGTTGCGAACATATCGGCATCAGCGTCGGCCTGTATGCCGATTACGGCCCTGCGCAACGTTTATATGTGCGCCTCGGTTACGTGCCTGATGGCTACGGCGTCACCTATGACCGCCAGACGGTCAGGCCGGGCGAAATGCGCCCGGTCGACGATGATTTGTGCTTGATGATGGTAAAAAAGTTGGCTTGAATGTCAGCGTCTTGGGCAAAGCCTGCGGTTAACGGTCGCTATGGGCGTAATACGTGTTTTGTATGGTATCGGTTCAGGATTCGAAGCCACAATCTGTAATGTTGGCAGGGCCATTGCTTCTGCAACTGTTCGACTCAAATAAGAAATGTCATCAAATTTTTCTTTAATCCTTATCATCATGATATATAACATAATTGTTATCCATAACAAAATATGCGCCACAGGCAAATAAAGAATACAAATTGACATAATATATATTTTTGATATTCTTCAATTTCGTTCAATTATTGAAAGATTTGACCGATGGATTTGCTTGCGATTGCCCAAATAGCTGAACAATTTAAATCTTTTGCGGAGATTCCTCCTAACTTGAAAGTCGTTATGGCGCAGGCGCTGACCGGGCCTGTATGTCAGGGATCGATCATTTCATATCAAAATTTCCCAAAGAATATTGATTTTCTCAATGATCCCGATGTGAAGACAGCTCTGCGTGTGGGTTATAACAAATCAGCCGAGGGGCAAAATCTGGAAACGATTTTTGTAATAGGATTCGACGCAAACAACCGGCCTGTCAAAGCCGTTATGTATGCGGGCGATCAGTCGATGAAAACGTCAGGGCAAGCATCTGCGCATTTCCTTGAGGTCATGGGTGTTAATGCAGATACCATAATGAAAATGCAGGAGAATGTCCGGGGCAGCAATAGCCAGGGTGTTTTACAGGCATCCCAGTGCCGCTCTTTGGACAATTCGCCGGTTGTGTCTGCAATTCGCCAGGCGCTGTCAGTTTCCCCTTAAAGTAAAACTTCAATAAATTTCATAATATTTTTGTCATTTTATGTGGTTAAAAATGACGTAAGAATCCTGTACGCTGGCGGCTCAACAGAAAGGCCGGGGCGATGACGAAATGGGTCTATAGTTTTGGCGAAAAACAAACCGAAGGCGACGCCTCGATGCGCAACCTCCTGGGCGGGAAGGGTGCGAACCTGGCCGATATGGCCTCGCTGGGCCTGCCGGTGCCGCCTGGTTTCACTATCACCACCGAAGTCTGCACCCATTTCTACAAAAACGGCCAGGCCTATCCCGATGAACTGAAGGCCCAGGTGGCGAAGGCTATCGCGGCGTTGGAATACCAGATGAAGGCGGGGTTCGGCGATGCCGCCAACCCACTGCTGGTGTCCGTCCGCTCCGGCGCGCGGGCGTCGATGCCGGGGATGATGGATACGGTCCTTAATCTCGGCCTGAATGATAAAACCGTGGCGGGACTGGCAAAGCAATCGGGCGACGAACGCTTTGCCTGGGACAGTTACCGCCGCTTTGTCCAGATGTACGGCAATGTCGTGCTGGACGTGCCGCATCATGATTTTGAAGATATCCTTGAACAGCAGAAGCGCGACGATGACGTGACGCAGGACACGGCCATCACGGCGGAAGGCTGGAAGGCCGTGGTCGCGGCATATAAAGCGATGGTGAAAAAGAAGCTGGGACAGCCGTTTCCTGACGATCCGCAGGAGCAGCTGTGGGGCGCCATCGGCGCGGTGTTCAAATCCTGGATGGCGCCGCGCGCGATTACCTATCGCGATATCCACGACATCCCCGAAGACTGGGGCACTGCCGTCAACGTGCAATGCATGGTATTCGGCAATATGGGCGAGGATTGCGCGACCGGTGTCGCCTTCACCCGCGATCCTTCGACAGGCGAAAATATTTTCTACGGCGAATATCTGGTGAACGCACAGGGTGAGGATGTAGTGGCGGGCATTCGCACGCCGCAATCCCTGACGATTGCAGGGCGGGAGAAGGAAGGCAGCGACCTTCCCTCCATGGAAGAAACCATGCCCGACGTGTTTGCGCAACTGGATGCCGTGCGGCGGAAGCTGGAAACCCATTACCGTGATGTGCAAGATATTGAATTTACCGTTCAGCGCAAAACGCTCTACATGCTCCAGACACGCACCGGAAAACGCACCACAGCGGCTGCATTGAAAATCGCAGTCGATATGGTGGGTGAAGGGTTGATTGAGGAGACGGAGGCGCTTCTGCGTATCGACGCGCGCGCTCTGGACCAGCTTTTGCATCCGACACTCGACCCGAAAGCGCACAAACATATCGTCGCGCGCGGCCTTCCGGCCTCGCCTGGCGCGGCGTCCGGCATCGTCGCCTTCAGCGCGGAGGAGGCGGAAGACAGGGCCACCGAAGGGCACAAGGTTATTCTCTGCCGCCGCGAAACCAGCCCGGAAGACATTAAGGGCATGCATATTTCCGCAGGCATCATGACCACGCGCGGTGGTATGACCAGCCACGCAGCAGTGGTCGCGCGCGGCATGGGGCGGCCCTGTGTCGCCGGCGCGGGATCAATCCAGATCGATTACGAGAACGGCGTGATGCGCGTGGGCACGCAGGATATCAAGGCAGGCGATATCATAACCATTGATGGTTCAACCGGTGAAATCATGCTGGGCCGCGTGCCGACCGTGCAGCCGAATCTATCCGGCGATTTTATGACGCTGATGGGGTGGGCCGACAATCATCGCCGCATGGGCGTCCGCGCCAATGCCGAAACGCCGGGCGATGCCGCGACCGCACGCCATTATGGCGCGGAAGGCATCGGCCTGTGCCGTACCGAACATATGTTCTTCGAACCTGACCGTATCCAGCATGTGCGTGAAATGATTTTCGCGTCGGATGAGGCGGCGCGGCGCAAGGCGCTGGACAAACTGTTGCCCGCGCAGCGCGGCGATTTCGTGCAGCTTTTTAAGATCATGCAGGGCCTGCCCGTCACGATCCGCCTGCTGGATCCGCCGCTGCATGAATTCCTGCCGCAGGATGACGACGATATCCGTATTTTCGCGCAGGGTGCAGGCCTGAAGGAACTGACTGTGCGGAGGCGGCTGGGCGAGCTGCACGAGGCGAACCCTATGCTTGGCCATCGCGGCTGCCGCCTCGGCATCAGCTACCCGGAAATCTACGAAATGCAGGCGCGTGCGATTCTGGAGGCGGCGATTGAAGTGTCGGTGACGCCGGAAATCATGATCCCGCTGGTGGCGACGCAGAAAGAATTATCCATCCTGAAAGACCTGATCGACCGCATCGCGGCCGATGTCTTCAAAGCAAAAGGCAAAAGCGTTGAGTATACAGTCGGAACGATGATCGAGTTGCCTCGCGCAGCTCTGGCCGCCGATGCATTGGCCGAAGATGCAGCGTTCTTCAGCTTTGGCACCAACGACCTGACGCAGACGACGCTGGGCCTGAGCCGCGACGACGCAGGCAGCTTCCTGCCCGATTACATCAGGAACGGTATCTTCGAAAAAGATCCGTTCCAGACATTGGATGTGGGTGGCGTTGGACAATTGATCCGGATAGCCGCCGAAAAGGGCCGTGCCGTCCGATCCGGCATCAAGCTCGGTGTCTGCGGCGAGCATGGCGGCGACCCGGCGTCTATCGAATTTTTCGAAAGTGCGGGCCTGGATTACGTGTCCTGCTCCCCGTTCCGTGTGCCCATCGCACGCCTGGCGGCGGCGCAAAGCGCGATCCGGTCCGGCGCGGCGAAACCATCAAAAAAAAGAAAGGCAGCCTGACATGAGCGAAGAAAACAAGGAAGACGAAGGCAAGACCTTTGACATGTATCATTTCTTCAGCCGCAAGGATGTCTGGCTGGCGGCGGCGGTGATCCTGCTGTTTCTGGTTCTGGCGCTGGTGTCGAATGTGTTTGGCCCTCACGCAACTTAAAGCATTAACCCTTTTTAAGCCCATCCCGGTATATAATATTTTTTGAATATATTCAGGGTGTTATATGCAGATTGTCCATACGCCTGACGAAACAGTCGAATACGACGCATATAATCCCCTTATAAAGCGCTGGTTC
>JBGAQU010000116.1:0-2784 GCA_044220535.1 Alphaproteobacteria bacterium
GGCGCTGCGCCATCTGCACATCGGCGGTCAGGACGACGACCGGGAAATGAGTCTGGCCGGGTTTTTCATCTTTTCGTATGCGCGTGACCAGCGCATAGCCGTCCATTTCAGGCATATGCAGATCGGTGAATAAAATGCCGTATTTGCCGGTTTGCAGTGCCTCCCACGCCTGCGCGCCGTTTTCGACAAAATCCGCCTCCACATTCAGACGGTCCAACTGACGCCGCAAAACGTCGCGCACGCTTTCGGTGTCTTCCGCGATCAGGAGGCGGGACGGGCCGCCGGAATTGGTGACTTCATGTTTGCGCGCCGCGTCCTTGACGGCTTCGCCTAAACCCAGGCGACTTGCCGGTTTGGCGAGGTATTGAATGCCAAGTGCATTGAGACTGTGCTGCAGGCCGATATCGTCCCGCACCGTATACATGATCAGGCCCATGAAGGGACGCAGCGCGATCAGTTCGCGCACCAGGTCGATGCCCAGCCCGTCCGGCAGGCCCTGGTCGATCAGGGCCACATCAAACGGCCTGCGCTTGGCAAGCTCCAGACCTTCGGCACTGGTCGGGCAGCTTTCAACGGAGGCCCCCATCGATTCCAGCGAACGTTTGATCTCGCGCGATCCCTGCGGGTGATCCTCCACCGACAAAATACTGATGCCTTCCAGCGACGGCAGGTTGGTGGTGCTGTCTTGCGCTCTCACCTCCTCGGTCGGGATTTCGAACCAGAAGGTCGAACCCTGGCCTTCCATACTCTCAATGCCTATCGTCCCGCCCATATGGGTGACAAGCTTCTTGCAGATAGACAAGCCCAGGCCGGTGCCCCCAAAACGGCGGGAGGTGGAGTTGTCGGCCTGTGTGAAAGGGCTGAACAGGCGTTTTGCCACATCCGGGGATATGCCGATGCCGGTATCAATGACTTCAAACCTTAAGGCGATGCCGTTCGCAGGCTGGATATGTTTGCAATTGCGCGTGACGCGCAACGTGACAGACCCGTTGAGCGTGAATTTCAGCGCATTGCTCATCAAATTCATCAGGATCTGGCGCAGGCGCTTGGGGTCGCCCACTACGACCGGCGGCACGGCGGGGTCGATATCGCCGATCATTTTGACGTCCTTGCCGCGCGCCTTGACGGCGATGGCTTCGATAATGCCGCCCGCCAGCGTGCGCACCGGCACCTCGAACATGTCGAGATCCATTTTGTCGGCGTCGATACTGGCAAAATCCAGCACGTCGTCCAGGATTTCCAGCAGGCCGCTGGCGGCGTTTTTGGCGATATCCACCATATCCGTCACGCGCTCATCCGGCTTTTCCTCGCGGATCAGCTCCAGCAGGCCGTAAATCGCCTGCATGGGGGTGCGGATCTCGTGGCTCATGGTGGCCAGGAAGTTGGATTTCATCTGCGCCAGCGCATCGGCTTCCTGCACGGCTTGCCGCAGCTGTGCCTCGGATTCTTTGGCATAAGATATGTCTGTAGCCCACAGTATAAAGCAGGACTCGCCTTCAAACGTGCTGTTTTCGATGGTTAGGGTGACCCAACGCCCGTTATCCTCCGCCACTGGCAGGGTCCAGGACCGGGGCGGCGTTGTGGTTTTCAGCTTTTTGGCCAGTTTCTCAAAGGCAGGAGATGGCCAGGCTTTTTCAATCGAACCTTCTGAGGCTTTACCGATCAGGGCGGTAAAAACCGGGTTGGAATACAGGATATCCATCGGCTGGCCGCGGACGCGCCGGATCACGCAGACGCCCAGTGGCACGGTATGGTAAAAATCTTTGACGCTGGAATTCATGCTGTGCAATAAACCATGTGTTGCCTGCCATCCTACACAGTGTCGGTACAGGCCCTCAACCCCTTAAATGCGAAGGATAAAAGCCAGATGGGTTACAAAGTCGCGGTCGTTGGCGCTACCGGCAATGTCGGACATGAAATCCTGGCCATTCTGGACGAGCGGAAGTTCCCGGTAGATGACGTCATCGCCATTGCATCCGACCGTTCGGCGGGCACGGAGGTATCGTTCGGGGATAAAAACCTGAAGGTTCACGGCCTGTCGTCCTTCGATTTCAAGGGTATCGATTTTGTCCTGTCATCCCCCGGCGCGAAAGTGTCGGCGGAATTCGCGCCGAAGGCGGCGAAGGCGGGCGCGGTGATTATCGACAACACCAGCCATTTCCGCATGGATCCGGACGTGCCGCTGGTCGTGCCGGAAGTCAACGCGCATGCCTTGAAGGGTTTCGGCAAGAAGAACATCATTGCCAACCCCAATTGCTCGACTATCCAGATGGTTGTGGCGCTGAAACCCCTGCACGACCTTGCGACCATCAGGCGCGTGGTGGTGTCGACCTATCAATCCGTCTCCGGCGGCGGCAAAGCGGCGATGGATGAATTGTTCGCCCAGACGCGCAGTGTGTATATGAACAATACGGACGCGCCGCAGGTCTTCCCGAAACAGATTGCTTTCAACGTCATCCCCCAGATCGACGTGTTCATGGATGATCACATGACCAAGGAGGAATGGAAAATGGTGGCGGAAACCAAAAAGATCCTCGACCCTGCCATCAAGGTTTGTGCCTCATGCGTCCGCGTGCCGGTGTTTATCGGTCATTCCGAGATGATCAACGTGGAGTTCGAAAAGGAAATCAGCGCGAAGGACGCCAAGCGTGCCTGGGCCAAGGCCCCGGGGATCTCGTTGATCGACCTGGAAAGCGAGATGGAATATGTGACTCCGATTGATATCCAGGGGGAGGATGACGTCTATGTCAGCCGCCTGCGCGAAGACCCGACAGTCGAAAATGG
>JBGAQU010000116.1:2820-4550 GCA_044220535.1 Alphaproteobacteria bacterium
AGGCGCGGCGCTGAATGCCGTGCAGATCGCTGAAAGGATGATCGCCGACGGGCTGATTTAACAGCCCGGAAGGTTAGATAAACAGGGAGACAGCCATGGAAGACTATTCTGCGGATTTTTTAACGGCACGGTTTTACAAGGAAACGGCGTTGCCCGTGTCCGGCCGGATTGATGTCTGGGCCAGTGATTTTGACGCTTACGTGGAATTGTATAACAGGTCCTGCTGCATGGCGCAGGCGCTGAGCCGTGTCCTGAACGACGAAGATCATCGTATGTTTGCCGATGAGGCGCTGATGATTTATCGGCGTATGCCCGATATGGCGCAGTTTGAAAAGGATGTTGAAGACCTCAATCTTTATCTTCAATCCATCAATATTGCAGATCGTTTTTATCCGTATCAGCGCAATATCGAGCAGGGTGTGCGGGTCAATGTTCCGGCAGAAACCGCAGACCTACTGAACAAGCTGGTGCTGAAAGACTGTCAGATGTTAAGCGCGATTTTCAATGGACTGTTCAATTCCGATTACCTGCGTCATTTCACGCAAATGAAATATCAGGATTTGCCGTATTGCGGACCGAACGCGTTCAAGGAAGTGATCGCCGTGAAGCAATGGCTCGATAAAATGCAAAGAGACAATTTTTTTGGTCAGCAAAAACCCGGCATTCAATCCAGTGAGGCAAGGCATGAAACCTTACAGCCCTTATAAACTGACCGAACTGTTTTACCGCACGTCGAATGCGTCGAAACCCAGCGGGTATATCACCAGCATATCGATTTCTGAATCTCTTTACACACTCTACCTCCGTCTTTATCAGGCGTCATCCCGTTTTGCGGATGCGTTGCAGACCGTTATTGATGATGGTGAACACAGGCTGGTGATGGAGGAGGCGGCGCAGGCCGGTTATGCGCTGCCGGATATTCAGTTGTTTCAGGACGAACTGACAGGCTTCAGGAATTTTCTGAAAGAGTTCGATCCTTATTGGTTTGAAATCAGGAATGACGGAGAAATCAAATTGCCTTACGGCACCGCACGCAATCTTCATGCCCTGGTTCATTACAATTGTGTGATGGTGGCGCAAACCCTGTCGGCCTGTTTTGATACGGAGTATCTGAAATATTTTAAAGATCTGCGCAAGATGGATATCCCTTATACGGGCGCTTCGGCCTTGCAGGAAATGCAGGATGTTCTGACGTGCCTGTCCCGCAACCGTATCGAACATGATCGGTACGATAAGCTTGAAACAAGGCCTCAAAGAAAAGAATGGCCTGCCCTTCTGGTATGACGGGGATGGACACAAATGGGCTAACACCCTATTTTATTGGAGTAGATAACGTTTATAGCTTTGAAAATAAACCCAAAGGAATAGTTCATGCTCACCAGACGGTCTTTTGTCGCCAGCCTGATGGCCGCGACGGTTCTTGTATCGCTTTCGCGTTTTGCAGCGGCCGCTGAAGTATTTCCGTTTACCTTGAGCGACGATGAATGGAAGAAAAAGCTGTCGCCGGATGCTTATAATGTCTTGCGCCATGAAGCCACAGAGCGCGCTGGTACGTCGGAACTGTTGCACGAAAAGCGCAAAGGCACATTCCAATGCGCCGGTTGTGACTGGCCGCTGTTTTCCAGTGAGCAGAAATTCGACTCCGGCACAGGCTGGCCATCCTTCTGGCAGCCGATTAACGACAAAGCCGTGGGCGAATCCAAAGATCATAAGCTTCTTTTCGAACGGAC
>JBGAQU010000015.1:0-41000 GCA_044220535.1 Alphaproteobacteria bacterium
TTTTTTGATTTAATTTGGAAGATGCATAAGAAAATCTTGAGCTTCCAGACTGAGTTTATATCCCGCTTCTTCATTTACTAAGGCGTTAAGCTCTGCATCAAAAGCCTCTTTCAAAGCAGCAAAAGGATCTTTCAGATTCAGTTTTTCAACTAAAACTCTCCATTGTTTCCTGCCTGCCTCGGCAAGATGGGGAGGATTGCTTCCAAGAGCCATGTTGTACGTCGCGGCAAACGCCTTGTTCGCGTCAACGGCTAGAAGATTGGAAGTGACTGTTTTCCAGAGGTCTAGTGCATTGTCGTCGCTATGCTTGGCTACGCCACCGGCAACCATGGCAAAAACAGACATTAATCCTGCATCATCTCTTTCCCCAGGATCAACATGCGAAAGCAATTTATTGCTAATATCTTTCAACTCTTCATCTGATTTTGTGTAAGCCATAATATTTAAACCTACAATAAGCACGTCTTTCGCATGATTTTTTGCAATTAAATCGATTGCATTTATAAGCTTTAATCTGATTTCAGGGTCGAACATAGAATCGCCGACTGCCTGATTGTATACATGGAACAATTGTTTCGGGCTGTCATTTTTTATAGCCGATTCTGTATTCTGTAGTATTTCTGCCTTTTCCCTGGCCAGAAAGATTTCATGTCGGCCCTTTTGTGTAAGCAGTTTTAATGCCTGTGATATAAATCGTTTCATTCTATGTTTCCGTTTAAACAATCATCGCAACCGGGTTTTCGATATACTGCTTCAGGATCTGCAGATATTCCGCACCAACTGACCCGTCTACCGAGCGGTGATCAACAGACAAAGTGCACTTCATGAATGTGCCTATCTTGATCTCGCCTTTTTCGACGAACGGCTTTTCCTCACCCGCGCCGACCGCAAGGATGCAGCTTTGCGGCGGGTTGATGATGGCGCCGAATTCCTGGATGCCGTACATGCCGAGGTTGGAGACGCAGAACGTGCCGCCTTGGAATTCCTCAGGCTTCAGCTTACCGTCGCGGGCGCGTTTGGCGAGGTCTTTGACTTCTTCGGAGATTTGTTTCAGGCCTTTGGTCTGGGCGGCCTTTACAATCGGCGTCATCAGGCCGTTTGGCGTGGAGACGGCGACGGAGATATCGGAGTCTTCGAATTGCAGGATGGCATCATCCGTCCAGGCCGTATTGGCCGCGGGGTAGGCTTTCAGGGCATTGGCGGCGGCCTTGATGACAAAATCGTTGACCGACAGCTTGAACTTGCCGTCCGCCTGAGCATTAATCTCCGCCCGCGCCTTCATTAGATTGTCGATGCGGCATTCGATGGTCAGGTAGAAATGCGGCACAGTCTGTTTGGATTCGACCAGGCGGCGCGCGACGACCTTGCGGATGCTGTTGTTGGGGATTTCCTTGTATTTCATACCATAGGCATCGGCCAGCTGCTTCGCGCCGGGGCCGGAGGCTTGTTGCGGACGGCTAGCGGCAGACGGCTGGGCTTTGGCGGAAGATGCCTGACCACCAGACAGATCGTCTTTCACAATACGGCCATGCGGGCCGGATCCCTTGATGGAGGACAGGTCGATACCCATCTGATCCGCCATGCGTTTGGCGAGTGGGGACGCGAAAACGCGGCTGCCGGATTTGGCTGGTGCTGATACGGGCATTGTGGCTTTGCCATTGGAAGGCGCGGCAGTTTTTGGTTGTTCCTTTGCAGGTTCAGCTTTTTTTTCGGCGGCTTTGGGCGCAGGGGCTGCGGCATCGGCGCTTTCGCCATCTTCAAGCAGCACGGCAATCGGCGCATTGACTGCCACGCCGGCCGTTCCGGCAGGCACCAGGATTTTGCCCAGCTTGCCTTCATCCACCGCTTCCACTTCCATGGTCGCCTTGTCGGTCTCGATCTCGGCGATCACCTCGCCGGCTTTCACCATATCCCCTTCCTTCTTGACCCACTTGGCAAGCGTGCCTTCGGTCATGGTCGGGGACAGGGCGGGCATAAGGATGTTGGTGGGCATATTGTATCCTATTTAAGCTTTTTAGAATGCGACTGAGAAGTTTTTAATGCCATCCCAGATACCTCTATGGATTCCCAGCAATTCGTTCCCCAAGCATCTGTACCTTGGTGATCAAAAGTCACATCTGTAATTGCATTCGCTCCAAGATCCAAAGCCTTCAACCTTAGTTGCATTAGCGCATTTCCTTTGGAAGGCGGCGGATCAAAAGCCATGTTTTTACACGAGTATGCTTCGATCTGGCCAAGTTCTTCACCTTCAGGAATCTCTTTATTGCTATCAAGCATATAGATTCTAACTTTATTGGCCTGTGCCAACTTTTCTGAAGGAACTTCCTTCAAGTTAGTTACAGGCACAAAAGGAGCACAACTAGTCAAAGCTAAGCACACATAGATATATAAAAATTTCTTGGATAGTACTTTAAACATATCAGTTTTCCTTGTAACAAACTTCTTTCGCCGCATGCACAATCTCATCCACCTGCGGCAAGGCCAATGCTTCCAGTCCTGCTGCGTAAGGCAACGGGACATCGGCGGCGCAGACGCGTTTCACTGGCGCATCCAGATAATCAAAGGCGTGTTCCATGCAGAGCGCGGCGATTTCGGAGCCGATGCCGGCGAAGGGCCAGCTTTCCTCGCAAGAGACGACGCGGTTGGTTTTCTTCACGCTCTCAAGAATGGTGTAGCGGTCGAGCGGGCGGATAGTACGGAGGTTGATCACCTCAGCGCTTATCCCCTGCTCCGCCAGTTTTTCGGCGGCCTGCAGCGCCTTGCCGACCATGATGGAATAGGCGACGAGCGTGACATCCGTGCCTTCGCGTTCGATTTTTGCGCGGCCGATGGGGATGACGTAGTTTTCATCGGTCGGAACGCTGAAGGTCTGGCCGTACATGATTTCGTTTTCGAGGATCACGACCGGGTTTGGATCGCGGATCGCGGCTTTCATCAGGCCCTTGGCGTCCGCCGCGCTCCACGGCGCGACGACTTTCAGGCCGGGGATATGCGCGTACCAGCTGGCGTAATCCTGGCTGTGCTGCGCGCCCACGCGGGCGGCAGCGCCGTTCGGGCCGCGGAACACGATGGGGCAACCCAGCTGACCGCCTGCCATGTACAATGTCTTGGCGGCAGAGTTGATGATGTGGTCGATGGCTTGCATCGCGAAGTTCATGGTCATGAATTCGACGATAGGGCGGAGACCGTTCATGGCGGACCCGACAGCGAGGCCTGCGAAGCCATGTTCGGTGATCGGCGTATCGATGACACGTTTTGAACCGAATTCATCCAGCAGGCCCTGGGAGACTTTATAGGCGCCGTTATATTCGGCGACTTCCTCACCCATCAGATAGACGCTTTCATCGCGGCGCATTTCCTCCGCCATGGCATCGCGGAGTGCTTCGCGGACGGTTTGGTCTTTGGATGTCTGCATAAAGACCGCTTCATCGAATTTCGGCGGTTCAATGATATGGCCTTGCGCATACAGGATATCGCGGTTGGCAATGGATTTACCTTCGGGCTGAGCAGTAGCAGTAGCAGAGGCAGCCATGGGAACAGATTCGCTTTTAGCTTTATCCTGGTTTGCAGGCGCCTGGTCTTTCTTTTTAGGTGCAGGCGCATCCGAAGCGCTTTCGCCTTCTTCCAACAGTATCGCGATTGGTGTATTGACCGCGACACCTTCCGTGCTTTCGGCAATCAAGATTTTGCCCAGAGTACCTTCATCCACCGCTTCGACTTCCATCGTCGCCTTGTCGGTCTCAATCTCAGCGATCACGTCGCCCGCCTTCACGGCATCCCCTTCCTTCTTGACCCATTTGGCAAGTTTGCCTTCGGTCATAGTCGGGGAAAGCGCAGGCATTAAAACTTCAGTTGGCATAGGCGGCCTCGTTAGAATTTAAACGCGGAGGCCCGGAGGCCCGGAGTTTTTTGGATATAAAACGTTTCATACCGTCTTTAATTAGCGGCGTATTGAAATTTACAAGAAAGCCGACAGGCAATTCTGAAGATTGTAAATATGAATACATTTGTGCTTCAAAAACAGGATGCATCGTTTGAGTCGCTTTCAACTCAATCAAAACTGTATTTTCAACAACCATGTCCAGCCTGAATTCAGATGGGATTGGCCTGCCGTTATATATAAATTTAATAGGGTATTGTCTGTTAACGGTTAATCCTCTGTCAGATAACTCCATGTAGAGGCAATCTTCATATATTTTTTCCAGATAGCCCGGTCCCAAATTTTTATGAACCTGAAAAATTGAATCAACAACAACGCCGGTAAGCCTATTAAGCTCCTCGGAAAGATCGTTGTATTTATTCAAAGTACTCACTTCTCCGGACCTCCGGGTCTCCGCGTTAAATTATTCTTCCAAAGGAATCAAAACATCCGTCCACAACTCTTCCGGCGGCAATTCCGGCGAGTCCTGCGCGAACTGGGCGGCTTCGGTGACGATGTCCTTGATGTCTTTGTCGATCACCTTGATATCGTCTTCCTTGATTCCGGCTTCTTCCAGCATCATGCGGCGGATGCGGTCGATGGGGTCTTTTTCATCCTTGTAGCTGGCGACTTCTTCCTTCGTCCGGTATTTCGCGGGGTCGGACATGGAGTGACCACGATAGCGGTAGGTCATCATTTCCAGGAGATACGGCCCATTGCCGCCGCGCACGTAATCGACCGCCTGACGCGCCGCGTCACGCACGGCGAAGACATCCATGCCGTTCACGCGCTCGCCCGGGATGCCGTAAGGTTCGCCGCGGCGATAGAGGTCACCCGCCGCGTGCCGCGCGACGCTGGTGCCCATGCCGTACTGGTTGTTCTCGACGACATACAGGATTGGCAGCTTCCACAGCGACGCCATGTTAAAGCATTCGTAGACCTGCCCCTGGTTGGTGGCGCCGTCACCGGAATAGGCAATCGCAATGCCGCCATCGCCTTTGTATTTGTGAGAAAATCCAAGACCGGTGCCGATGGAGGTCGAAGCGCCAACGATACCATGACCGCCGAAGAACCCTTTCTCCCGGCTAAACATATGCATGGATCCGCCCTTGCCGCGGCTGTATCCACCCTTGCGGCCTGTCAGTTCCGCCATGATGCCTTTTGCATCCATCCCGCAGGCCAGCATGTGCGCGTGGTCGCGATAGGCAGTGACGACAGTATCCTGCGGCAACTGAACCGAATTGATTCCGGTGACGACCGCTTCCTGGCCGATATACAAGTGGCAGAACCCGCCGATCAGGCCCATGCCGTAAAGCTGCCCGGCCTTTTCTTCAAAACGGCGGATCAGGAGCATTTCCCGGTAGAACTGCTTCATTTCTTCGGCTGAAGGTTCCGGGGCGCTGTTGGAAATGGCGGTCAATTGCGGCCTCTTGCTGCTGCTCGAAGTTTTCTTCGGGGCTGCCACGGATACCTCCGGTTCTGGCGTGATGTTATGGTCATACGACTACACCATCCACAACCTGAAATCCAGCGCAAACAGATACTTTGCTGCGACGCAACACAATGATTTCATTAGCGATTCAGAAGAACCTGTTCGGTGCCATAATTGAATCCGAGCATGACGCGCGCCCGCTCCTCCAGCAGATCGGGATCGAGCGATCCGGGGCGCAGGCGCGTTACTTTGTTTTCAAGCGCGGTGCGTTGGGCATGTAGCGTGGCGACATCCTCGGTTGTTTGCGATATTTCGTTATTCAGGAGCATGAGACGAAAGGAACTGCGCTCCCCGAACAACGTATTGCCAAGGAAGTAGAGACTGAGGCACACACAGATCAGCGCGGCGAAATTCCGGCGGATTGTATAGCGTTGTGCGATGAGTTTCTTCATATGTCCAGAGAATCACTTTAATAAAATTTCGTCAACCTAAAATATCAATAGAGTCAGTAGGTTACACAGGAACATTTGGTGAACATTACAGCCTAATAGATTCAAATGATTATATTTTCTAAAAATTATAAAAAGTTGCAATTTTACGAAACACATAGTATGAAAATTACATCAAACACTAATATAATGCTGGAGGATAAATTATGTGCGCCCAACCTGTTTTTTTGACCAAGCCTGACGGGACAGTTCAAGACTTTAACTTTATGTCTGGTGTTTACAGCATAGGTATTGCGCGAGGCCGGAAAGACGGCGCACCAACAGAACTTCATATGGGAAGTATTATTATCCAATCTTCGTGGACTCAGCCAGTCATGGAATCGCCAGAAGAAGTTATAGCGGCATTCAAGCACGCTGAACGCACAATCCCGCTTACGCCCCAGCCATTCAAAAACACTGCCAGAACACTTCTTCGAAACTTAGGGTTATAATCTATTCCTCACACTTTATAGCCTGTGCGCCATTATCAATTCACTTGAAACAAAGAATTTCTAAAATAATCGCCTTCCCTTATGAAACAGGGAAGGCGATTATAGATTTAGAATTCTGGATTATACGTGCGCGATGATCTGGCCATGCGCCAGAAGGTCGTTTACATCCAGATTGCTGACATTCGACAGGACGGCGACATTGGTAAACCCGGCGGAGCCTCCTTTGCCGTCAATATCGACCGACAGGGTCATGTTGCTGCCGTTCTGGGTCAACTTCACGAAGTCATTGATGGCATCGGTTGTCGGATCGAAAGCGGTCAGAAGTTCCGACAAATCCAGCTTGTCGCCTTGGGATTTGCTGAAATCCTTAACCGTATCGACGCCGGTACCGACCGAGTCGAAGATAAAGGTGTCTGCGCCCGATCCGCCATACAGCGTATCAGCCCCTGCCCCGCCAACAAGCTTGTCGTTGCCAGCATCGCCGTAGAGCGTGTCGTTACCCGCACCGCCTGCAACAAAGTCGTTGCCCGCACCGGCATGAACGATATCCTTGCCGCCAAGGGCGAAGATCTTGTCGTTGCCTGAGGTGCCGGTAATGTCATTATCGCCGTAGGTGTAGAGTTTGGCGCCTATGGCATCAAGGTCACCTTTGATATCGCTGGAGATCTCCTGATATTGCGATTTCGATATGGTGTCGAGCATGCCCGCGACACCTTTCAGGTTTCCGTCTTCGGCGAAATTATTGACGACCACGGCAAGAGAAGAACTGTCGATTTGCGCCCCAAGCTTTAACATCAAGTCATGAGCCGCTGCAGCTGCTGCAACATCATGATTTTCCATCCGGAGAGAATGTCCAGGTGGAGATGTCCTGCAAGGTGCTCCCTGCAAGGCCGTTAAGGCTTAGCCCTGACTGGCTATCGGCCGTCAGATGATCAGGTAATTACCTTTAACGCAGCAAATGCCATCTTGACAAAGTTATCCATGGCTATTACAATGGGATCACTATTCGTCTGCGCGCTTAACTTCGACATTAAGATCATGGGCTGCAGCTGCTGCTGCATCGTCAAATCTTTGCTGTCAGAGAAACGTCCAGGGTGGAGATGTCCTGAAGCGCATTTCCTGCAAGACCATTAAGGTTCAGGCCGAATTTATTGTCCTCCGTCAGGAAAGTCCGTTGTATTTTTGACGCCCGCGAAATTACCGTCCCGCGAAGTTATCCATGGCTGCGCCAATGGAAATCATCGATCGGCCTGGCGTCATCTCCAGCACGGGATCATGAGCGGTATTTCAGCAGCATTGGTTAACGCGATTTTGCCGTCCAGAATATGCCGTCCGGATGGAGATAACGAAAGCGGTATTGCCGAATAAGATCGTATTGAGCTGGTCTTACCTTCGCTTACCGGTAGCTGCAGAGAACCAGTTGCCGACCGGCAGCTGGCTTGAGTAAAGCATCTGGTGACCGTTGTTGCTGGAAACCGCCATCGTCAGGTTTATCCGACATCTGCCGATCGCAGGCGGGAGTGCGCATCTGCTGCGCCGGACCATAAATCCTCTCCATCCCAGGCGCCGTCTGAAAGAGATAAACCTGAAGGTATTTCCTGCAAGACCATTCATTAGTCCGAATTTGTTGTCTGCTGTAAGATAGTCTGAAGTCGCCTTAACTCCGGCAAAGTTGCCATCTTGAGCAAAGTTATCCATGGCTATGCCAATGGAATCACTATCTGTCTGCGCGCTTAACTTCGACATTAGATCATGGGCTGCAGCAGCTGCTGCGGCGTCATGGTCTTTGCCGTCCGGAGAAAACGTCCAGGTGGAGATGTCCTGAAGCGTACTTCCTGCAAGACCATTAAGGTTCAGGCCGAATTTATTGTCCTCCGTCAGAAAGTCCGTTGTATTTTTGACGCCCGCGAAATTACCGTCCTGCGCGAAGTTATCCATGGCTATGCCAATGGAATCGCTGTCTGTCTGGGCACTCAATTTCGACATCAGATCGCGAGCGGCGGCGGCGGCAGCTGCATCATGATCTTTGCCGTCCGGGGAAAATGTCCATGTAGAAATATCCTGCAGCGTAGTTCCGGTAAGGCCGTTTAGGCTTAGACCGAATTTGCTGTCTGCCGTCAAATGATCAGTAATGGAATCCACACCAGAAAAATTGCCATTTTGAGCAAATGTATCCATGGCCTGCCCAATGGTGTCGCTGTCAACATGTCCACCCAATTTCTCCATAAACGTGCGGGCGGCTTCGCTTGAATTATAAGGCTTTGTGTAGCTGTAAGACGCTATATCCAGAAGAACTGCATTAAATGTTGATGGATCAAAAGAATTAACCTGGGCTTTGGTTAGCGCCTTCACAATGGTTTCAACTTTGGCCAGGTTACCGTTATGCGCAGCGTTCAGCAGTGACTGTTCTATTGAAGTCGTCATTGAGCCCTCCTCGGGATTTTTAAGGTTTTAGTTTAAGGATAGGCATATCAGGCATGCTAAATGCCTGATATGCCTAAGGAATGCACACCACACCCCCATAAGTTCATTATCGCAATCTTTACGATTTTTTAAAACTAATTTAATGTATTATTAACATAATAAATATCTCGTATTAATCACGGGATATTTGGTAATATTATGTTACGCAGCATTCTTCTTTTTGGCGCCCGCGACGGCAGGTTGGGTTTTCAGAATTGAAGCACCCGCGTATTGCGCCTGGGGGCCAAGCATTTCTTCAATACGCAGCAATTGATTGTATTTCGCGATCCGGTCGGAGCGGGAGAGCGATCCCGTTTTGATCTGGCCCGCATTGGTGGCAACGGCCAGGTCGGCAATCGTTGAATCTTCGGTTTCACCGGAACGATGGGACAGCACGACGCCGTAACCAGCCTTTTGCGCCATCTGGATTGCATCCAGCGTTTCGCTTAAGGAGCCGATCTGGTTGACCTTCACCAGGATGGCGTTGGCCGCGCCCATATCGATGCCCTGCTCCAGGCGTTTGGAATTCGTGACGAACAGGTCGTCACCGACCAGCTGCACTTTATCGCCAAGGGCTTTGGTCAAGGCAACCCATCCATCCCAGTCGTCTTCTGCCATGCCGTCTTCGATAGAAGCAATCGGGTAAACGGCACAAAGATCCTGATAGAATTTGACCATCTGGTCGGAGGTGAAGGTTTTGCCTTCGCCTTCCATGACGTATTTGCCGTTTTTGTAGAATTCAGTCGAGGCGCAGTCGAGGCCTAGCACGACGTCTGTGCCAGGCTTGTAACCAGCCTTCTCAATCGCCTTCATGATGAAATCGAGCGCGTTCGTCGTTGAGCTCAGTGCTGGCGCGAAACCGCCTTCATCGCCGACATTGGTGTTCATGCCCGCTGCCGACGCAGCGCTTCCGAAAATGTTGGCGCGCCAACGGGCAGGATCATGAATTCCTGAAAGTCGATCGGGTTGTCGGCATGCGCGCCGCCATTGATGATATTCATCATCGGCGTCGGCAGAAGATGCGCGAAGCTGCCGCCGACATAGCGGTACAGGGGCGTGCCCTGTTCATCCGCCATCGCCTTCGCCACGGCCAGGGAGACACCAAGGATCGCGTTCGCGCCGAACTGGCTTTTGTTTTCCGTCCCATCCAGTTCGCACATGGTGGTGTCGATATGCATCTGTTCAGCCGCTTCCATGCCGCACAGCGCCTCGAACAATTCGTTGTTCACAAAGTCGACGGCCTTCAGGACGCTTTTGCCGCCGTAAACGGATTTATCGCCGTCGCGCAGCTCCACCGCCTCATGCGCCCCAGTCGAAGCGCCCGACGGCACCGCCGCGCGGCCTTTGGCGCCGGATTCCAGCAGGACGTCCACCTCCACCGTCGGGTTACCCCGGCTGTCCAGAATCTGGCGTGCGGTGATGTCGATGATGGCGGACATAAAGAACTCCTGATGAGCTAGGTTAATCTGAAAACTGTTATAGGACTTGCTGTTCTGTAACGCAAGGTATGCTTATATTTTCGGCAGTTTTGACGGCTGGCTTTTTGTCGTAAGGCTTGAATTTCAGGCTCAAGTCCAGAAACGGCCAGATTAATTGCTCCCGGAAACGCGGCGGCATTTTCTGGGTAATGCCGATTTTGACCGGCGGGCGGCGTTTGGGGTCGATGAAATGGGTGCGGAACAGCAGGTCCCATAGCATCAGGTTTTCACCGTAATTCTTGTTGCCTTCGCGCAGGACCTTGGAATGGTGCCAGCGATGCAGTTCCGGCGTGTTGAATACATGGGACATCGGGAACAGGAAATTCATTTCGACATTGCAATGGGTCAGCACGCCGATATAGGCCGTGATGGCCGTGACCCATAAAACGACTTCCAGGGGTGCGCCCAGCGCGACAAGCGTTCCAGAACCCAAAAGGATACTGATCAGTGAATTGACGAAGTGAAACCGGCCCGTGTTGACGACCCACAATTTCGTCACCGAATGATGCACGGCATGGAAACGCCAGAGCGGATGGAATTCATGGCTCAGGCGGTGCGCCCAGTAGAGGCCGAACTCCGCCGTAATCAGCCCTAGACCGACCTGCATCCATAAAGCCAGATCGCGCGGCCATATGCCGTAGCCTGGTCCAGCCAAAGGCGTGATCAGTCTGGTCAGGCCGAAGACGCCCGCGAAAGCCACCAGCGCCTGCACAACGCCTTTGCTCATCAGCGTATGCAGAAGGTCGGCGAGCAGCTGCCCATCCTTTTCACGCCATTTCAATTCATGCGGCATGACCCGCTCTAGGAAAAACAGCGTAACAATCAGGCAAAGGTAGATCGCGTTGAACGACAGAACGGGATGCGGGGAACGGAACGCATGGACGGTCGCGAATACGCACAGGCCGAGAAGGACGGGCCAGAGAAGATGGGTTATAACTGTGCGGATAAAAGGATTCATCGGCGGCTAGATTGATTTGGCAATTTTATCAATGGCGATCATCGGCTTCAGAACGGCCTCAAGTTGGTCAAGGCGGAGCATATTCGGTCCGTCCGATGGCGCATTATCCGGATCGTTATGCACTTCCATGAACACGGCGGCGACGCAACCTGTGGCAATGGCGGAACGGGCGACATAGGGCACCATGGCGCGATCCCCGCTCGTGGACGTGCCATTCCCGCCCGGCTGCTGCACGGAATGGGTGGCATCGAACACAACGGGATAGCCGGTCTCCGCCATTTGCGGCAAAGCGCGCATATCGTTGACCAAGGTGTTATAGCCGAAGGTTACGCCGCGTTCGCACAGCATGATGTTGTCATTGCCGGTGGAGGCGATTTTAGCCGCCACGTTCTTCATATCCCACGGCGCCAGGAACTGGCCTTTTTTTACATTGATGGCCTTGCCCGTCTTTCCGGCGGCAAGCAGAAGATCCGTCTGACGGCATAGGAAGGCCGGGATCTGCAACACATCGACCGCTCCGGCCACCTGGACGCATTGTTCTTCCGTATGGATATCCGTGATGGTCGGCACGCCGAACTGTTTTTTCAAGTCCTGAAAGATTGCAAGCGACGCATCCAGACCGATACCACGTTCGCCTTTGACCGAGGTGCGGTTGGCCTTGTCGAAGGAGCTTTTATAAATCAGGTTGATCCCCAGCCTGTCCGTAACCTTTTTGATACCTTCGCACATCATAAACGCATGATCCCGTGACTCCATCTGGCAGGGACCAGCGATGAGGGTAAAGGGGGCGTTGTTGGCGATTTGGTAGGATCCGACTTTGACCGATTTCATGAAACACTCCTGCAGGTCAGTAACCTAGCCTGCCGGGCGGGTTTTGCCAAGGCTAGCCGCTGATTTCGATGTCCTTCGCGCTCCATGGGCCGGGCCAGACTTCGGGATTGCCGTGGCGGATGGCGCGGATTTGCGCCAAGGGTATGTCCCTGGACATCAGCATTGGGCCCAAACCATCAGCCTTATTCGCAAGAGGGATTTCACTGTGGATACCGTTATAACCGAAGACTTCCTCGCACGGAATAAATACGGAAGCACCGCTGGAGCATCCCGGGCGGGGTTCGCCGTCTTTCGATGACCCGCCGATCAATCCGACCACGGCCACGGCAGCCATCAATTCAATGGCCCGCGCCTTGGCACAGCCAAACACGCGATGATAGCCGGAAGGCTTTTCAGTCATGGACGGCACAAGAATAAGGTCGATATCCCTGGTTGCCAGCCGGTGCGACAGATCCGGCATTTCAATATCCAAGCAGATCAGGATGGCCATGCGGAAACCGCGCCATTCAAAAATGCCGACCTTTAAACCTTTTTCCAAAGTCCAATCATTCGGGTCTTTCTCAAAAGGCGTCAGGACAAGCTTGTCCTGAAACACCGCCTCCCTATCCGGAAACAGGCCCCAGGCGCGGTTAAAATACCCGCCTTTGCCATCCGGCCAGGGCATGGATCCAGCGATCAGGGCCACACCCGTTTTTCTGACAGCCTCCTGCAAATCAGGGATGACGATCGCCGCCTGTCCAGCCATCCAGCCGATTTCAGACGTTAAAGGCAGGCCAGCCGGTGCAAAATGCATCCAGTGCTCGCTGGAATATTCCGGGAGCAGAAGCATATCGACACCGGATTTTGCAGCATTTTCAAGCTGTTCCATAACCAAGCTTATCCAGTTCCTGATGTTTTTTACAGGATGGGCCACATTGATTGCCCAGCTGGCTATATTGAGATTTTTAATCATAAAAAATAAATAAGCTAAGCCTCTACACCTATGCAATTTTTTTATTGACGTGATCATCATTAATAATATACATAATTGTTAAATTTTCTTTGGAGGTTAAAATGACTGAGCAAGGCGCAAATAAATGGCTGAAGTTTTATTTCTATAATAATAACGACCTAGAAAGTATATTTGCATTTTCTCCGGATACCAATATCGGCTTTGTAGAAAGCAACTATTTGAATACGGGACCTGAAGACGAAGCCTTGCTGTTCCAGAATGCGGCCAGCACATTTCGTCATATGACCGGCCCCGGCGCACTTCGCGCTATCTTTATTCTAGCGGACGGCAACGTTGAAATTGGCAAGGCGCAAGCTCAGGGCGCGACACTTCTGCCTGTTTGCCTGCGGCTTCCACCGTTTGGGGAGGCGCCAGGAAAATCCCTTCTTGCATACAATGTCGATGGGCTTAAAGCCACGGCCACCGATATTAAAAGCGCTATTCGAATCGCCTGCCGCGCCAGCGCAGCTGCACATGGCATTGAATTCAGCAAAAGCGAAGCGACCTATGGCGAAATGATGAAACAGGTGGATCAATGGGAACGCCAGCAAAGCCAGGCACCCGCTCCAAGCCTCGCCTGACACGGCCCAAATCAGAGTCCAGGCAAAAAAATGCACTGCTCTGATAATTTTTCTTTAACTTGAAGACGTTTTCGAATACACACAAAAAACGAACCAAACAAAAGGATGGCTTGCATAAAGCACTGACCGGCGCTTGTCGCTAAAATAACGAAGGGTAACTGATATGGACGAACTGCAGCTTGTTGACATCACCTACGGCAATCCAGACCATCACAGGCTGTTTGAACGCGCGTATCATGAGATTTTACACCCTGAGTTTGCAGACTGGCATTCGGACGGCAGCCTTCCCCGGTACTTCAATATGCTGAGCGGCAATAAGCCTGGCGTAGAGCTTATTGCGAATGTCGCCGGAAGAAACCTTCACTCCCCTAAAAAAGCCGAACTTCTGGCCGTCAGCCTTGCCTATTACTACAATTTACAAAATGTCGGCCTGCTGGAATTCAACGCTGTCAGCCCCAACGCGCATGCACAAGGCATCAAGGGCCTTGGCCGGATCATGGTTGATAAAAGGATTGAATCCCTTCAGAGCCGCGCACAGTTCCATGGCTTTGAATGGACCCCGCCCTTCCTTGAAATTGACGATCCGGAGAAAGTGGCGGCGGAACCGGGCAAAATATCCCCGTCCAAACGTCTTGAGGTCTTCAATAAATGGGGCGCGAAACTGATAAACGTCAATTATGTTACACCGCCTTTGGGCCAGAAAATCGACCATAGCGACCAGTTACGCCTGATGTGTTACCCGGTTAACGGTATTTATGCAGGGCCTGATGAAACCGAAGCATTTCTGCGCGCCGTTTATAAAGAAGGGCGCGGCGGCAATCCTGATGAAAGCCCCTATTTTCAGGCCATGATGCAGGATATTACATCCTGGAGAGACAAGCTGGCTGAATCGGCTGAATCCGTAATCGATATGATTGAGGATGCCGTCGAGGCCGCAACATCCATATTTCAAGTTGGTGAGCCTGCATTGACCTAAGTTCCCTCGGGTCAGGGCTTTAATGCCATATATGTCAGGTGAAAGAATGGACGCATAACCGGCTTTTCAGTTATGCGCGGATCATCTTTTGAATCCGGCGCTTTGTGAAAACAGAAAGAATTCATCATAGCCAATTCTACTTCCGCAAGCTGACGATGCGGCGGCGCTGAATCCCTTACAATTCCCTGCGGTATAATCGTAGGCTTAATGCTCGAGATATCGCGTTCCGATTGTACAAGGGTAGGCACAAAGCCTGACCAGGCATATTCATTAACAATCGCGCCTGGATCAACTTTTTCAACATGCAGGGCTTCGGCATATAAACCCATCTGATTAAATTTCTCAGGCATATTGTCCTGTGTGTGCACATGCCAATGCGTATCGGCAATCAAAGGATAATCGGTTGAAACAGGCAATTGTCTGAATGTCAGGATCGCAATTTTATCGATTGCCTTTTTGCTCACGGAAAACTGATGATTTGCAGCGGCCTGAACCAAAGGAATCAGAGCGCGAAGATTTTCGGAAGCGTATGCAAAGGCGTACCGGATTTTTTGATCGGCACAGCGATAAGAAAAACGCCGTCATAATCTTTAAAGGTTCTTCGGTCAGCGAATGAATGCCTAAAGACAACGCAGGCTCGCCGGTTTTTAATTTTCGGGCAGTAATGCGCCCGTCAACACTGATGCCTGGAGGTTTTAGAAGATTGTTAAAGACAGGCGTTATTCTCAGTTTATTTTTATCATCGAGCATATGATTGACAAAAAAATTGCCTTCCCCAAAACGACTCTTCACTATTTGGGATATCATTTCGCTCATTGTTTAAACCAGCCGCCCCTGCTTCACCGCTGCGTCGATAAACGACACAAACAGCGGATGCGGGTCGAATGGTTTTGATTTCAATTCCGGATGGTACTGCACGCCGATAAACCAGGGATGGTCGTTGCGTTCGCAGATTTCGGGAAGTTTGCCGTCTGGCGATACGCCCGAAAAAATCAGGCCTTTGTCTTCCAGCTGCTGGCGATAGTTCATGTTTACTTCGTAGCGGTGGCGGTGGCGTTCGGAGATGCTGGTGCTGCCGTAAATTTCGGCTACCTTCGACCCTTTTTTCAAACTGGCCGGATACGCGCCGAGGCGCATGGTGCCGCCGAGGTCGCCGCTAGCGCTGCGTTCTTCCTTGGCGTTGCCCTTTACCCATTCGGTCATCATGCCGACGATCGGCACTTCGGCCTTGCCGAATTCGGTGGAGTTCGCGCCTTTTATTCCTGCCGTGTTGCGCGCGGCTTCGATCACCGCCATCTGTAGGCCGAAGCATATGCCGAAATAGGGGATTTTGCGTTCACGGGCAAATTTCGCCGCCTTGATCTTGCCTTCAGACCCACGCTCGCCAAAGCCACCTGCAACCAGAATGCCATCCACTCCGTCAAGCGCCTGGACGATATCGTCGTTATTGTCGAACAGGGTTGATTCAACGAATTTGATTTTGACCTTCACGTCATTGGCGATGCCGCCATGGATCAGCGCTTCGTTCAGGGATTTATAACTATCGGCCAGGTTGGTGTATTTACCGACCAGGGCGATCTGCGTCTCCCCTTCCGGATTTTTAATGCGGCGGACAATTTCTTCCCAGACTGAGAGATCAGGTTCTTTCGCGTCCTTGATGCCAAAATGATCGAGAACCTGATCGTCCAGTCCCGCGGCATGATAGCTGAGCGGCACCTCGTAAATGGTTTTGACGTCAAGCGCAGGAATGACTTTTTCCTCATCGATGTTGCAGAACAGGGCGATCTTGCGCAGTTCATCTTTATCGATCTCCCGATCCGCGCGGCAGAGAAGGATACGCGGGCGGATACCGACGCTCATCAGTTCCTTCACCGAATGTTGGGTTGGCTTGGTTTTCAGTTCACCCGCCGCCGGGATGTAGGGCAGCAGGGTGACATGGATGAATAGTGCTTTCTGGCGACCGACTTCATTGCCGAACTGGCGGATGGCTTCGAGAAACGGCAGGGATTCAATGTCCCCAACCGTCCCTCCGATTTCAACCATCACGAAATCCGCCGTGCCGTCTTTTTCGCGGATGAAAGCTTTGATTTCATCGGTGATGTGCGGAATAACCTGCACCGTCGCGCCCAGGTAATCGCCCCGGCGTTCCTTCTGCAGGACGTTCATATAAATCTTGCCGGTGGTGATATTGTCCGACTTCGTCGCCGGACGGCCTGTGAAGCGTTCATAGTGACCGAGATCCAGATCCGTCTCCGCTCCGTCATCGGTGACATAGACTTCACCGTGCTGGAACGGACTCATCGTGCCGGGGTCTACGTTCAGATAAGGGTCCATTTTGCACAGGCGGGTCGTGTAACCCCGCGCCTGAAGCAACGCGCCAAGCGCGGCGGAGCCGAGGCCTTTTCCTAAAGAGGAAACCACCCCGCCTGTAATAAAGATAAACCGTGTCATTTTATTCCGATATGGGCGCCGAAGGGACTTCGCCCGGTGCAGGAGTTGTTACTGGAGGCGTCTTGTCATCAACCTTGTCGGCCTTTTTTTCCGGTACGGCGGCAGGCGTTTCAGGGGAGGTTGACGTCTTTTCCCCTTCCGGCTTCGCCACCGCCGCGGCAGGCGCGTCCAGAGCATCCATCAGCTTGGAGGTGGACGACCCCTGATGCGCGGCAATGCTGCCTAATGTCAGGCTGGTAATAAAAAACCCGGCGGCGCAAAACCCGGTCGCGCGCGTCAGGATGTTCGCTGTGCCCTGCGGCGTCGCCAGGCCGCCAAGCCCGCCGCCCGATCCGCCGATGCCCAGCCCGCCGCCTTCCGACCGCTGGATCAGCACTAGGCCAATAATGGCCAGAGCAAGGAACATATGAATGACGAGGATAACCGATGCCATTTTTTACTCTTTCTAAAACGCCTCAGGAAAACCTAAAGGCAAAAATTCTATTTGACGCCCTTCAAGTAACCCTTCTTGTAATTTTACTTCGTTCAAGAAGCTAGTTTTTTGATCTTCGGGTAATTCACGATTGCTGGTCACTACAAAACCACTTTTTCCCAAACCAACCGAAACAGAACATTTAAAATGCCTGTTTGCGATATCGCAAAGCTGATCTCGTTTCGATATCAAAATTTCGTAATTTTCTTTGCCCATAATTAAAAATTCACTTTCTTAGCAATTTCTAAAAACTGATCCGCCTTCAAACTCGCCCCGCCGATCAACGCGCCGTCCACATTGTCCACCTTGAACAATGCCTGTGCGTTTTCCGGTTTGACGGATCCGCCGTACAAAATACGCATATTGGCGGAATCTGCAAGTTTTTCCTTAAACCGGGTCCTGATAAAGCTGTGCATGGCCGCGATATCGTCCGGCGTCGCGTTCTTGCCCGTGCCGATGGCCCAGACGGGTTCATAAGCGATAACGGTGTTCTGGGCAGTTACGGAAGCAGGCAAAGCCTCCGCAAGCTGGCGGCCCACAACGTCCTTTTCCTGCCCGCGCTCCCGCTCCTGCTCGGTTTCGCCGACACAGATAATGGTGATCAAGCCCTTGGCATGTGCCAGTTTGGCTTTGGTTGCGACCTCTGCATCCGTTTCCTTATGATGCTGGCGGCGCTCCGAATGACCCAATATGACATAACTACAACCGGCATCAGCCAGCATGGCGGCAGAAGTGTCGCCGGTGAACGCGCCGTTTTCGGTCAGGGCGCAATCCTGCCCGCCCAGAGCCGCCCTGCCCTTGTCATTATTCAGAATCCAGCTGCCGGTCGGTAAGTGCAGGAACGGGGGACAGACGACAAAATCGCAGGATTCGGACAAGGATGGGTCGGCCTTGATGCCATCCAGAACGGCTTTGGTAAGGGCCTGCGCCTCCGCCACCGTGCCGTTCATCTTCCAGTTTCCGGCGATCAGCTTTTTCATGTTTGTCCTCTAATATTCACGGGCAACCTAACCACCCTTTCCGGTAAATGCAACATCCCCGTTGCGGCCTGGGCTTATGGGCTTTATAGTCGCCCGGCGAAACTTATGAATATCAGGACTCCTTATGCTGAACGTGATGCGCAAAAGCGCCCAGTCCCCTCTCGTCAAATATTTCGTGGTCGGCCTGTTGATGGCCGGGGCGCTGGGCCTCGCGCTGAGCGGCGGGTATAATTTCGGCGGCGCGGGCGGCGGACGCAACACGGTCGCCACAATCGGCAACGACAAGCTGGACGCCAGAACATTCGACCAGATTGTCAGCCGGACATTGGCGCAGCAGGGCCTGGACAAGAAAACCGCATACGCAATGGGATATATCGACCAGATCCTCGCCGCGCAGACGGATAATATCCTCCTGTCCCGCGCCACGCGCGACCTTGGCCTGAACATCAGTGACGAAATGGTAACCGCGCAGGTGAAACGCCTTCTGGAACCCCTGACCGCGAACGGTGTCAGCGCAAAGGACGCCCTGCGCACCATCCTGCGCAACCAGAATCTAAGTGAATCCCAGCTGATGGAAGAAGTGCGCAGCGAAATGGGCAAGACCCTGCTGCGCAACGCTCTGCAGATCGGTACATCTGTCGCATCCGATGATGAAGCGAAGGATATCGCGCTGTATGCCGGGGAAAAGCGGAGCGTAGATCTGGTCTTCCTGCCCGATGCGGCCGTGAAGGATTATAAAGCGCCAACCGATGACGTGCTGAAGCCGTTTTATGAATCCGGCCAGGAACGCTATGCCGTTCCGGAAACGCGCAGCTTTACGTTGGCCCTGCTGTCCGCCAAGTCAAAGACCGAAGCGAAGACCGTGACGGATGAACAGCTGAGGAAAACCTATGAGGAGCAGAAGGATTCATTCTCCCTGCCTGAGCGCCGCATGCTGGACCAGGCGATCCTGGATACCGAAGACAAGGCGAAAGCGGTCGCGGAGCAAACAAGTAAGGGCAAATCCCTGAAAGAAGCCGTGAAAGCGGTGACCGGCAATGACAGCGCGTATTCAGGTGCGCAGCTGTATCAACGCGACGGGCTGGATAAGGGCATCGCCGGCGCCGCGTTCGATGTGAAGGCAGGTACGGTGGCAGGCCCGGTTCAGACCCCGCTCGGCTGGCACGTGATGGTCGTGAAGGATATCAAGCCGCCGACTGTTCAGTCTTTCGATGATGTGAAAGATCAACTCCGCAAGGAAGCCACGGCTGACGGCGCGGATGAGGCGCTATACACCATGTCCACCCAGCTGGATGATGCCCTCGCCGGAGGCGCGACGCTGGAAGACGCGGCGAAGGCATATAATCTGGAGACGGTCAAAATTGGCCCTGTGCATCAGGACGGATCGACGCCCGACAAGCATGACGGCATGAAGGATTTCAAAAAAGACAGCGCCGCCATCCTGACCGCCGCCTTTAACCTGTCCGAAGGTGAAACGTCTTCGGTAATCAGCCTGGCCGATGGACGTTATGCCGCGATCCGCCTGGAAAGCATCAAAGCCAAAACCTATAAGCCGTTTGATGAGGTGAAAGCCGACCTGTCCAAACTCTGGATTGCCGACCAGCAGGCGGTGCTGAACAAGCAAAAGGCGGAAGACGCGCTGAAAAAACTGAAAGAAGGCGGCATGTCCCTCGACGCCTTCGCCAAATCGAACAATGCTTCCATCGAAAAAATGGATGTGGAACGCAGCGGCAAGGCCGCAGCGCCGATGGACGAACAGGCAAAAATAGGCTTCTTCATGGCGGATAAAAACAACTTTGTCCTGCAACCGGTGAAGGATGGTATTCTGGTCGGGCGCGTGAGATCAGTGATCATTCCTTCTGATGCGACTGTATCTAAAGAACAGCTGAAAAAAATCAGCGATGCGTCCCTGCAAGGCACCCAGAACGAAATTATGGACGTCTACCTGGCCGAACAGCGCCAGAAGCATACTGTAAAAATCAACCGCGACCGCCTGGCAGAAATGTATGAGAATGCCGGATCGGATAATGGCGCGGACGATGCAGGGGGAGAATAAAAATCCTGTTCAATAAACTTTCTACATTGTCATCCTCCGGCTTGACCGGAGGATCTATACGATAGTTCGGCTTAATAAAGGTATGTAGATTATGCACTACGGCAATTTGGTTTGCTTGCCATCTTGCGCATGGATCCTCCGGTCAAGCCAGAGGATGACAGTTTTAACTTAAAACGTCAGTGATTTCTTATGACCCCTGTCGCATTCACCAACACCTTCAACGCCGAAAAAACCCAGCTTCTCACACGCTGGCTGTCGGCGGATCTCGACACCCCTGTCTCCGCCTGGCTAAAACTCTGCCGCGACGAACCTTATGCTCTTCTTCTGGAATCCGTTGAGGGCGGCGCCGTCCTCGGCCGCTATTCCGCCATTGCCTTCCAGCCTGATTTGTTCTGGAAGTTCGAGAATGGGGAAGCGTCGACATCCCCGGACACCAAAACATGGACTCACGCTGAAGGCAAACCGCTCGATCACCTGAAAACCCAAATTCGCGAAAGCCGCATCGACCATGTGGCGGACGATCTGCCGCCTATGGCGGCGTCCGGTCTGTTCGGGTTTCTCGGCTATGACATGATTCGTCTGGTGGAAGATGTTCCGGCGGGTAATCCAGATACGCTTGGCATTCCGGATGCCCTGCTGATCCGCCCGCAGGTCATGGTGATTTTCGACAATGTGCGCCACATGATGCTGATCAGCGTTCCGGTGCGTGAGCATAAGGGCAATGGCGGGAATGCTAAAGCCGCATATCAGCATGCGCTTGGCCTGATTGATCAGACTGAAAAGAAATTACTTGCACCGTTTGATGCCTCCACAACGCGCGGTCAATCGAAACTGGCGCTGCCTTTGACCGTGAAACCGAATGTGGAGCGCGAAACCTACCATGACATGGTGCGCCAGGCGGCCGATTATATCCATGCCGGTGAAATCTTTCAGGTCGTGCCGTCGCAGCGTTTCCGTGTGCCCTTCGACCTGCCCGCCTTCGATCTTTACCGCGCCCTGCGGCGAGTCAATCCTTCGCCGTTTCTGTTTCATCTGAAACTGGGCGATTTTGCGATTGTCGGGTCATCACCGGAGATCCTGGTGCGCGTGCCTTGCCCGCAACGATGTGGGGCGGACGGCACAGATCGGCAGCGTGAAAGTCACCGACCGATTCACCATCGAATATTATTCACATGTGATGCATATCGTTTCCAATGTCGAAGGAAAGCTGCGGCCCGATATGGATTCCCTCGACGCCATGTTCGCCGGGTTCCCGGCGGGCACGGTCAGCGGCGCGCCCAAAATCCGCGCCATGGAAATTATCGAGGAACTGGAGACGGAAAAACGCGGCTTTTACGGCGGCTGCGTCGGTTATTTTGACGGCAATGGCGATGTCGACACCTGCATCGCCCTGCGTACGGCTTTGGTCAAGAATGGCGAGATCGTCATACAGGCCGGTGGCGGTGTGGTGGCAGACAGCGATCCGGAATTTGAATATCAGGAGTGCCGGAACAAGGCGCGGGCGATGATTGCGGCTGCGGAACTGGCCATAAGGGAAGCAATACTGTTATAAGCTTGTAAAGAATAAAATTACATTTACAATAACCACCTAACATTAGGAGATCAAAATGACAAATAAAATGACTGCTAACAAAGCATCAGGATATTTCTCAATCGGCCCAGCCTCAGATCAGTCTTGTGCCTTAGCCTGAACAGCTTCATTAACCGGTATCAACTGAAATCCTTTATCCTTCAACATCGGCAGCCATTGCTTTAATGCTGCCAGTGTTCCAGGCTTGGGATGGCCGATGGCAACTGCCAATCCCGACTTTCTTGCTACTTGTTCCACTTTTGTTAAGGACGCCAGCACGGCATGCTCGGATTCATCGTCGTCAAGAAAGATGTCGCGGGATGTATAAGGCACACCGGCGGCCATAGCTGCTTTTGCCGCCACAGATTTAGGCGTTGTTCTAGAATCTACAAACAACAGATTATGCTGCTTCAGCGTCGCCATCAGATGAGCCATCGCGGCGTTATCTTGTGTTAAGAGGCTGCCCATATGGTTGTTCAGGCCGATATAACCTGAAAAAGAACTGAACGCCTGGTCCATCATCGCATCAAAATCCGTGTCGCTCATCCCTTCGCGCAACGCAATCGATCCCATATCCAACTTTGGATCGATCGGCTGCATCGGCATATGGATCATCAGGGCATGGCCACGCGCCTTAGCCTGTTCAGCCAGACTCCGTACCTTTGGCGCATAGGGTAAAAAGGAAAGGGTTAAGGGGCCAGGCAGCGCGATCATGCCTTTGGAATGGACAATATCCATGCCCATATCATCGATAATGATAACGATGCGGCCTTTTCCGCCTGAGGTTTTTACAGGCTTTGGTGGCGGTAAAGGCGGCCCAAACGGGATATCGGACAGGACCGTCCCTTCTATTACCGAAGCAGATTGCTCCTCAGGCACAGGCGGCAAAGCGGGCAGTTCTATAGAACGATAAATAATAGATAAGGGTTGAGGAGAAGTTTGGGCACTCTCCTTTACAGGCGTCACCTTTACGGCAACCCGGTAAGCGACCAGCCCGCCCGCCACGACAATAAGAAGTCCGGCTAGCGTTATAAGAAAAATACGAAAGATTGAGCGCATGGCAAACCGATATAGTGACAGAACGAATATAAACGAAATTCTGTCCAAATCCCCCTTATTTCAGTTATAACAATACCATGCTAATCCTGATCGACAATTACGACAGTTTTACGTGGAACCTGGTGCAATATCTGGGGGATATGGGCGTTGAGGCCAAAGTTATCAGGAATGACAAGGCTTCGGTGGAGGATATCCTTGGCCTGCGCCCGTCCCGCATCGTGATTTCCCCCGGGCCAAGCGATCCGGACCACGCGGGCATATGCCTGCCCTTAATCGAAGCTGCGGGAAAGGCGGAACTGCCCCTGTTGGGCGTGTGCCTGGGGCATCAGGCGATCGGTCAGGCCTTTGGCGGTAAAGTGATCCGCGCGCCCAAGCCGATGCATGGGCGGATCGACCATGTAACCCATAACGGAAAAGGGATTTTTAAGGATATTCCTTCGCCCTATCAGATCACCAGGTACCATTCCCTGATCGTTGAGCGGTCTAGCCTGCCTGCCTCGCTTGAGGCGACGGCTGAAACGCCGGATGGGTTGATCATGGGCCTATCGCACAAGACCTTGCCAATCCACGGCATCCAGTATCATCCGGAAAGCATTGAGACCGAACACGGCCATGCTTTGCTGAAAAACTTTATCGGCATGACGGCACGATGAGCGGGTTCAAACCATATCTGCAGGCCATCCGCATGGGCATGATGCTCCAGGAACAGGAAATGGCCGACGCCATGCGGATGATCATGGAAGGCGCTGTCGCCGAAGAAGATCTTGCCGCTTTTCTGACCATTATGGCGGACCGCGGGGAGACGTCACAGGAAATCACCGGAGCCGCACGGATTTTACGCGAAAAAAGCCTGGCCATTCAGGCACCAAAAGGCGCGGTTGACTGTTGCGGCACCGGCGGGGACGGGATAGGCACATATAATATATCTACCGCTGTGGCTTTAGTTGCCGCCGCTTGCGGCGTGCCAGTCGCAAAACACGGGAACCGCTCCGCCACTTCAAAATCCGGAGCCGCCGATGTGCTGGAAGCCTTGGATGTGAATCTGAATGTTTCGCTGCCGCGGTTAGAAGATGCACTGAATACATTCAACTTCGCATTTCTGATGGCGCCCAATCATCATGAAGCCATGCGCCATGTTATGCCTGTGCGGCGCAGGCTTGGTTTTCGGACAATCTTCAACCTGCTGGGCCCTCTCGCCAATCCGGCCAATGCAAAAATACAACTGGTTGGCGTTTATGACCGGAAATGGCTGCGGCCCATGGCGGAGGCGCTGCGCAATCTGGGTACGGAAAGCGGATGGACGGTGCATGGACGCGACGGGCTGGATGAAATCAGTATTTCGGGCGGTACGGATATTGCCGATATCCATGGTTCCGATCTGTCAGTCACGCCTGAAGATTTTGGGTTAAAGGCATTGCCTCTTGAAGCCCTGAAAGGCGGCAATGCAAAGGAAAATGCCGCCGCTCTACATGATTTACTAAAAGGTATAAAAACCCCTTATCGCGATATCGTCATTGCTAATGCAGCTGGAGTGCTCAAGCTTGCAGGCCGCGGGGATGATTTAAAGCAAACTGCCCGCCTTGTCGCAGAAAAAATTGATGATGGAAGCGCGTTGCAGATTTTAAATCGATATAAAGATTTTACACAGCAGGTGGCACGATCATGAACACGCTGGAACGCATTTGCGCCGATAAAAAAGATTATATACGGGTCAAGAAACAAACGGTGTCTTTTTCCTGTCTGGAGTCAGAAGCCAAAATCAGCCCAGCGCAACGTGGATTTTTAAAGTCATTACGTGCCAAAGCCGCACAAAACCACCCTGCCCTGATTTCCGAGATTAAAAAAGCCAGCCCCAGCGGCGGCGTGATCCGTCCGGATTTTGATCCGGCAAACCTGGCCCGTATCTATGAAGATTCAGGCGCAGCTTGCCTGTCTGTTCTGACGGATATTCCCTGGTTTCAGGGAAAGGATGAAGATCTTCTTGCTGCCCGGGCTGCCTGCACCCTGCCTGTTCTGCGCAAAGACTTCATGATCGATCCTTACCAAGTGGCGGAAGCCCGCGCAATGGGCGCGGATTGTATCCTGCTGATTATGGCGGCGCTGGATGATGTACTGGCGGCTGAACTTCACGATGCGGCAACAGGCTATGGCATGGATGTCCTGATCGAAGCGCATGATGCGGAAGAGCTTGAGCGCGCCCTGCGTCTGCCTGCGATGATGATCGGCGTGAACAGCCGTAACCTTAAAACGCTGGAGGTCAGGTTGGAGACGGCCATGGATCTGGCCGCGCGTATTCCCAAATCTGTTTTCAGGATTGCGGAGAGTGGTATTCGCACCAATCAAGATGTACGCATGCTTCAGGGTGCAGGTTATGAAGGATTTCTGGTGGGAGAGAGCCTGATGCGGCAGAAGGATGTGGGGCAGGCAGTTAAGGATTTGTTGGGATAAGTTTTTTAGACTGTCATCCCGCAGCGTAGCGGAGGGATCTTGACTATTTGGCCTTGCCGCACCGGCTCAGATCCCTCCGCTACGCTGCGGGATGACAATTCTATTGACCACGCAGAATCGTAAACGCCCCGATAATCCCCTGCCGCTTATCCAGATTGGAACGTGTAACCTGTTCGAAATGGTCCTTAATGCGCTCGGCGATGTCGATCCAGCGTTCCAGATCATGATGGTTTAATAAAGATTCCGTACGGTTCAATAATTCGGACAGTGTCGCCGCCCCCGCCTTCACACGCACCAGCATTTCAGCGACCCAGATCATCATAAATTCAATCATGCGATATTGATCTTCCTGGCCGGCACGGCCCGATGTATCGGCCAAGGCATGGATGGATGGCCAGTCGATTTGCGGCCACTGGGCCAACAAGGCCGTTACGCGATCCAGTGTTTCCATTCCGTCCTGTTCGATAATATCTCTTGCCTGGCCGATACTGCCGCGGGTCATTGCGAACAGGGTCATGGCGCTTTCCTGATTCAGTAAAGAATCCAGCCTGCGTATCAGCGATGAAAACACGGCTTGCGGCAAAGGCCGGAAATTCGCGACGCGGCAGCGGGAGCGGATGGTAGGAATCAAGGCACCGGGACGATGGGTGATGAGAATAAGAATGGCCCGCTTCGGCGGTTCTTCAAGAATTTTCAGGATCGCGTTCTGGGCCTGGCGATTCATGGTATCTGCATCATCCACGATCACCACGCGCCAACCGTTTTCATTGGATGGCGTCATACGCATAAACGGAGCGATGCGTCGTGCGGTTTCGATATCGATGCTGTCCTTATGCTTGTCTTTCTTTTCATCATAGGGGCGTTCGACGACCAATAGATCCGGATGACCACCGGATGCGACCTGGCGAAAGATCGCCGTATCATTCGCCACGGCCAGATTTTCAGGTTTTGCGGATGGCGCAGGCGCACCGAACATGTCATGCGTATCATCCTGTTCGGCGGGAGCAGACAGCATGTAACGCGCCAGGCGATAGGCCATGGTCGCCTTGCCCGTTCCCTTTTGCCCGGCGAAGATCAGGGCATGTGGCAGTTTGCCTTCCTCCAGAAGCTGAAGCAACATCGCTTCAACATCGTCGTGCCCCATGCAATCCGGGTTTTCACGCGGCGCGGGCAAACCATCCGCTGGCGGAGCCATGACTGTCTGCGGCTCGTCGTCCGCGTCTATCAGATCATCATCAAACAGCATGGCCGACCTTTTCTTTCAGCCTGGCCATGATAGCGGCGGTGACATCATCAATCCCCTGCTCCGCATCGACAACCACACAGCGATCCGGATCGTGCTTTGCGACATCCAGATAGCCCTGACGCATCTGTTCGTGAAAGCCGATCTCAAGACGTTCGAAGCGGTCTTCCGCCGAACCGTCCCTGTTCATCCGTTTTCCGGCGCGGGCCAGGCCTGTGCGAACGGGAAGATCAAGAATAAAGGTCAGGTCGGGCTTGAAACCGTCTATGGCGATTTTATTCAGGGACTCAATCTTGTTAAAATCCATGCCATGGCCATAGCCCTGATAGGCGCGAGTGGAATCCGTGAAGCGGTCGGAAATCACGATCTTGCCTTCGGCCAGTGCAGGTTTGATCAGCGTTTCAACATGCATAGTGCGTGCGGCAAATAACAACAGGCATTCTGCCATCGGCGTCCATTGCCCGCCGTCACGTTGTACCAGTAAAGCGCGGATCTTTTCAGCCTCCGGCGTGCCGCCGGGTTCGCGGGTGACAACAACATGCCGTCCCGCTTTTTCCAGCGCGGCCTGCATGCGTTTGATCTGCGTGGTCTTCCCGCTGCCTTCGCCGCCTTCCAGCGTGATGAACAGGCCCTTGTTATGCATCAGGCCCAAGCAGTTTGATCTTCAGCTTTTCCATGACGGAGGCGAACAGACCAAGCTTCGGCACATCGGCACCGGCCAGAAGCGGGATCTGCTGCTTGCCAAGACGCGGGACTTCCACATTCAGCACACCGACCTTGTCGCCTTTTTTAACAGGCGCAACCAGGGGGGATTTATAGGCGATATCGACCTTCAGATCGTTTCGCATGGATTTCATGACAGTTGCCTTGACGTCATGATCGACGACCAGGGGCACGCTGGGTGACTGGCCCATCGCCACAGCGACCTGCTCCACCGTATCACCTGCCTTGAAGAGTTTTACGCTTTCAAAGCCACGCAGTCCCCAGTCCAGAAGCTTTGCGCCTTCATCGGCGCGCGCCTGCATGTTTTTGACACCATTGATCACGATGATCACGCGGCGGCCATCGCGTACACCTGAACCGATCATGCCGTATCCGCCCTCTTCTGTATGGCCGGTCTTCACGCCGTCCGCGCCCATATTGCGATAGAGCAACGGGTTGCGGTTGCCTTGTTTGATATTGTTATAGGTAAATTCTTTCTCGGCGAAGATGGGGTAATATTCAGGAAAATCATGGATCAGGTGCATCGTCATGACGGCCAGGTCATGCGCCGTAGAATAATGTTGCGGATCGGGCATGCCGCTGGCGTCGACGAAATGGCTGTCATTCATGCCCAGCTGTTTTGCCTTGGCGTTCAGCGCATCGGCAAAAGCGGCTTCGGTGCCTGCCAAGGCCTCGGCCAGCACAATGGCGGCGTCATTGCCAGATTGGATAACCACGCCCTTCACCAGATCTTCCACCTTCACATTGTCGCCAACATGCACGAACATCAGCGAACCGCCCGATTTATAGGTGCTGCGCCAGGCGAAATCGCTGACCGGCAATTCCGATTCCATGGTCAGCTTGCCGGTCTTCAGCGCCTCAAACACCAGATACATGGTCAGCGTCTTGCTCATCGACGATGTCGGCATGTGTTCATTGGCGTTCTTTTCAAACAGGACGGCGCCGGTATCGTAATCGACGATAATCGCTTGCTTGGCCGTGGTGTCGATCTGCGCCCATGCTTCCCTGAACGGCAGGGCAGCCATGGAAAGCGTCAAAACCAACAATAGAGATGAAATACGCATGAATCTGACCCTGAGAAACCGTGTGAAGGATATCCGCCAGTCTAGCGGCCTATGTTTCATATGCCTAGAGGGGTTTGTAAAAATCTGTGCATTGCCGCTCTCACATTACAAGCGTCATCCCGGCGAAAGCCGGGACCCATGCGACGGCTACACGTCACAAACGGCGGAGAATACTCGCCGACCTTGAATTCATCACCATTGTATGGGTCCCGATGACGGATAACAAGTTGGGACAGCTCACTCCACAACGATCCTCGCCTCTTTATTCCCCGCCGCGACCACGCGGGCCAGCAGGCTGTCCGCAGCGGGTACGTTAGAGACGGGGCCGATACGGACGCGGTAGAATTGTTGATAGTTCACAACCGCCTGGACGACTTTGGTTGGCCCAAACCCCCTCAATGTGCTTTCAAGCCTGCGGGCGTTCTGTTCATTGGCGAAGGCCCCGGCCTGAATGTAGATGCCGGTGGGCGCGACGCGCGTTTCTGTCACGACCGGGTCAGGATAGAATTCACCATAACGCGTGTGGCCCGGCACAACCGATGTCATGCCGGAAGGCGCCTGGGTTTGAATGGCAACAGGCCTGTCCTGTGCCAGAGGCGGCGGAGGTAATACATCAGACTGGACGGCATAATCCTGCATCGGCGCGGGCTGGGCCGATGCCACCTGATAGGCGCCCGCCGGTGCGTTATAGACCGCGCCCGGCTTGATGGCATAGGTACCCTGGCTGGCCGCGACTTCATAACCCTTGGTGCTCAGGCCCGAGCGCGCCGCAGCGGCGATCTGCAGGCTTTCCTGAGACAGGATGTCGAGCCTGACCTTTGCGGTGCCTATATTCTTGAACCCCAGCACTTCCGCGGCTTTCGTGGAAACGTCAATGACGCGGCTGCGTTTAAACGGCCCACGATCATTGACGCGGACGATGGCGGAACGGCCGTTATCAAGGTTGGTCACACGCACAAGCGAAGGCATCTGCAAGGTGCGGTGGGCAGCGGTCATTTCACCGGCGTCGAATACTTCGCCGTTCGCAGTATGGCGGCCATGGAAGCCGGGGCCGTAATAGGAGGCGATGCCGGTTTCCGAATATTCGTATTGTTCCTTCGGATAATACCAGGTGCCTTCCACCAGATACGGCTTTCCGACCTTGAACGTGCCTTCGTTCTGGGAAGGAGGAAAAGCAGATTTACCGACGTGGGAGGCAAAGTTCATTTCCGCGCAACCCGCCAGTGCCAGCAACCCGGTCAGCAATGCCAACAGGCGGAGCATTTTCATCATTGCGGCCCGGCAGCTATGGCATTGGCCAGCAGGCCGACAGAGGTCGCGAAATAGGTTGAGCGGTTCCATTTCATGATGACGCGGTAATTATCATAGGCCAGATAGGTCGGGCCGTGGATGCCGTCCGGCGCGACCAGAGACGCCTTGATATCGTCATCCGGCGGCAAGGCACTGCCATCCGGCAGCTTCACGCCCATGCGCGACCATTCGGCCAGAGTTTTTTCGGTTTTGGATTTCACCAGGCCCGCATCAAAACCTTTCGGCACACGCACTTCGCGCCCCCAACGTTCGCCGCTGCGCCATCCGCTTTGCGCCAGGTAATTGGCGGTGGAGGCAAAAACGTCAGAGGTATTCTTCCAGATGTCGCGTTTGCCGTCATTGTCGCCATCTGCGGCAAATTTCAAAAAGCTGGAGGGCATAAACTGGTTCTGGCCCATCGCGCCCGCCCAGGACCCGCGGAAATTCGGCAGGTCGATATCACCCTGATCCAGGATGCGCAGCGCGTTCAGCAGTTCCTTTTTGAAAAACGCCTCGCGCCGCCCTTCCCAGGCCAGGGTCGCAAGCGACGGCACGATATCAAACCCGCCCGTATTGTTGCCAAAGCTGGTTTCGATGCCCCACAGCGCGATGATATATTGCGGGGCCACGCCGGACCGGTCGCTGATGCGTTCCAGCGTGTCCGCGTAGCGGGCCATCAGTTCGCGGCCCATATTGATGCGTTTCTGGTTGACCACGGTGGCGCGATAGCTGGCAAAGCTTTTGGTGCCTTCAGGCTGTTTGCGGTCCAGTTTTAAAACGCGGCTATCTGGTTGTAAGCCGTTCAGAGCGGTCTCGACCGTGTGTTGGGAGATGCCATCTTGCAGCGCCTCAGCCCGGAAACCATTCAGCCATTGCTCAAACGGCTGACCCGCGGCGAGGCACGGCGTGCTGGCCAGCAGAAAGGGAAGCAGTGCCGAAAGCGCAAGGTTTTTCATCATGATGTTTTCACCATAACGGTGAAATGGCATGTTTTAAAGCATGGAATCGATTTTTCCACTGATACGATAGAACAGTAAAGCCAGATATTCCCGCATGGCATTATGCATCGCGGCGTAATTGCCAAGAATGTCCAGGTTGAAATTCAGATCACCATCGCCCGCCGTCTGGTAATCCACAGGATAGGGAATGACTTTCCCGGCCCAGTATTTGTTTATCAGGGCCATGGCGCGCGGCATGTGCGACGCGGATGTAACAAGGATCCAGACGCTGTCCTTATCCGGTTTTGCCAGCAGGCGGCTGTATCGGATATTTTCATATGTATCACGAGACTTTGATTCATAACGC
Source organism: Alphaproteobacteria bacterium (assembly GCA_044220535.1). GTDB lineage: Bacteria > Pseudomonadota > Alphaproteobacteria > Micavibrionales > Micavibrionaceae > JBDHTS01. The sequence continues at coordinate 31,231 of JBGAQU010000015.1, forward strand.
ACATGGCTGTCCGCAATGCCCTGCCGCTGAAGATAATCGCTGAATATGAGCGTTTCAGGCGGAGCGGACATATCGAGCAAACCGTTACCGCCGCTGTAAATCAATTGCGTTTCAGGATAAAGGCGCATCAGGCGGGTCGCTTCCATCACCCGCTCCCCCGAACCATAGACGGTGGGCATGCCACGCGCGCCGGACAAATTGACATCGAACGCGCCGCCAAGGACGAGAATGCCGGTCACATTTCGGGGCAGCCTGGGCTCGGCATAGCGCTGCTCCAGCCGCTCCATCAGGAACTGGCCGGTCGGCGCGACACCGCAGATAACAAATAAAAGGATGGCGATATTGACGGTGACGCGACCGCCTCCGATACGCCGCTGCTGCATCCAAATCCCGCCGAGCAGCAGGATCATGGTCAGGTTCAAAGGTGGAAAAATCATCCAGAGCAGTTTTTTAAGGATGAAGACGTAGTCCACGATTTAGACGCCCTCAACCGGCATGCCCGCCGCCAGCCAGCCCAGCATGCTGCCCTCAAGGCACCCGGCATCACGCCCGGTCGCGGTTTTGAAATAAACGCAGACATTGTCGGCGCGGCGGCCACTGCGGCACAGGAAGATCACATCTTTATCCCCCGCTACATCCACAACCTTATCCACATCAAACACGGAGACAGGCACCAGAACAGCGCCTTCAATATGCGCATCATCATATTCCGCCTGTTCCCGCACATCGATAAAGACGGCCTGCCCCCCGCCAACCATGCGCATAGCCTCAGGAATGGCGATCTGACGGGGCGGAGGCTGGTTTTTCACGGCATCAATCATAACTACACCCTATATTGCTTTTTATATCGTTATAATTTGACACCCTAAATTGTCCGGGATCAAGTGCTTAAGTATCTCAAGATGTGCCTCTATATAATAACTGTCATCCCCGCGCAGGCGGGGATCTGGTCTTAACATCTGAGAATTGCAATTTTCATAGCCGGATCCCCGCCTGCGCGGGGATGACGTGTTAAAAAATATCGGTAAAGCACTCTAAACCCTTTACCTTTTTGCAGCCTTCGGTTAAGGAAATACCTGGATGGAAGAGTGGCCGAGTGGTTTAAGGCACTAGTCTTGAAAACTAGCGAGGGTTAACGCCCTCCGTGGGTTCGAATCCCACCTCTTCCGCCATTAGCCGCAGTTGCGCAAAGCGCGTACGAGGTTTATGTCCGCCGTAGCTTTGGCGTAGGCGGACTAACTGGCCGAAGTTCGAAGATAGCAGGAATACTTGTTGGTAAAAAAGAAACGCCAAGTACATATTGGATAAATAAATGATTTTTCTGTTCATTGGTATGATAGTAAGCGGCATTTCTGCACGCGTAACACTTTTAAGCCACCGAGGAGGATGGTTTTTAGAAGATCAAGCTAGAAAATCTTCTGGGATGGTTATATTTGATTTGATTGGGACTATTGCTGGCATAGCAGCTTTTATAATCAGCTTTCTTCTATTTGATTGGTGGTGGCCTTTGATTGCGCTTGCTTTTGGATATTGGCTTGTTTGCACCACTTGTCGTTACTCGAGATCGTTATGCATTTTTCTACAAAACTCAGCTTGTAACAACATTGGTTGCGCTAAGTTGCTCTATCGCAATCTGGTATATTTTCGAACTCTTTTAACTAGCGTCAGCTTGGTTATCTTATCAGTTTTCTTCGCCGCTAAGGATGCTGTGTAATCGATAATTGTAATTTCCCTTTTTCCTGGCCCATAAAACCAGAAAATCCGGTACGCCGCTGGCGTTTTGTTTTCGGCGTAGGCTTCACACTTTCCTCACCATTCGGCCCAGTCAGGGCGTTGTATTTATGAGTGTTAAGCCCCGGATGTCTTGGGTTGGTTTCGAGATAACCAAGGGGCCTCTAACAACTTTCAGGCGCTTGATCACGCTTTTATCAGTTTCAAGTGTGTCCAGATCGGTCTCGGCCTGAGGCGTGAATTTCAGGGGAAAAAGTCATCGGTCAGTCGATGCAGTATCGTCCGCATGTTTTGCAAAACTGCCCCTGGGCGCGTTTTTCCGGCGGCAGCCTGTTTAAGCCCCGCCTTAACGGCGCTGAGTGCAGCCCGGATTGTCAGACAGCCATTTTTCACGGGCGGGAATTTCTGCAAATGGTTCAAGGATAATGCTGCCGTCTGCTGGCGCGCGTAACTGCTGACGCCTTCAGCAGCGCCAAATTGATGCGCCCTTTTGAATCCGGCCTGAGTTGCTGAATAATTTCTACCATGGCGCCCTTCCTCATCTTATTTTAGAATATCAGATAAGTGGAAAATGTCAATGTAGGATATATAATCAATCCCACCTCTGTTATTCTAGACCATTTTGAAATACTCAAAACCTTTCCTAACTCCCTGTAATTCGGCACATGCGCCACAGCCTTCTGACTGGCCTTATCCTGCAACTTCCCACAGATTGTATTTTGCCCTGCATGTTCATCCACATTTCCGGTTCATTGCCGACCAGCTTGCCGATTTTAAGGCACAACAAAGGGGTCATCGGCTTTTTGCCCGTTGAGGATATCGCTCATATACTGGCGGGATACATCCAGCATCTCCGCTGCCCTTGAGGCTTTCAGCTTCAGCGCCGGAAAGACATCTTCCTTCAAAATCTCACCCGGGTGGGTCAGCTGCCTTGTCATCATGGCCGTAACTCCTTGTCAGTGATATTGTTCATAGTTCACATTCTGCGCCATCATCCCATTCAAACGTCACGCACCACGGCCCGTTGATATGGTTCCAGCTGTAGCGTTTGGGAGCATGGCCCAGCAGCCCGTGAAAATCAAAACCCGGAACGTTCATATCCTCCGGGTTTGTAGCCGCATCAAGGGCATCCAGCCGCCGCTGGATACGCTTTTGCATTTTCTGATCAATCTTACTGGTTTTTCCACTCTTATATAGCTGCTCAGACCTTTATGCTTGAAAGAAACAATCATATTTTGTTGTATGCCAAATTATTACCATTGTCAGCAAATTAGAGGACGTTTATTAATTATCCCCCAAACGTAAACGCATATCCCTCCAACCCTTCGCCTTCCGCTTTAATCTCTACCTCTCAACCTTCACTTCCTTCTGATCAATCAGTTCGTAAATGGTGTTGGTGGTGATGGTGGCTTCGCCGCTGGGACGTCTTTTCCGGCGTTGGGTCCTACCTCCTTACCATTCAAGGTGATATGCGCCTTCACCGGCTTGCCGGTTGCAGTGCCGAGAACGAGGAGAAGACTTTGCGGGCGGTGAAGTCCAGCTTCAGGGATGCGCCTTGCTCTGCGGCAATGATCTTGTCTCCATTCACGGTCCATTTGCCATTGAGTGACCATTGGTTCGCGTTGAGGGATGGTGCGTATTGATAGGCGGTGGTTGCGTTTTTGGTGACTTGCTCTCCCACATAATTGGCGGCGCGTTTATAGCCCAGATAGGTTTCCGGCGTCTGGCCCTTGCTGGCCGGGACATCCGTGGGGACGGTGCTTTGCACTGTACCTTTCAGGCCCAGCAGGAAGCGGATGTTGTTTTCAGTCACGTCGTAATGGCCTTCGCCGTAATGCGTGTAGACCACCCTGCCCTTCCGGTCGATCAAGTAGTGGGCGGGCCAGAATTTGTTTTCGAAGCTTTTCCATGTGCCGAAATTGTTATCGAGCGCGACCGGATATTCGATGCCGCGCTTGGCGATCGCGTCACGGACATTCTCGGATTTCTTCTCAAATTCAAATTCGGGCGCATGGATGCCGACGATGACAAAGCCGTCATCTTTATATTTGCCGTACCACGCCGTCAGATACGGCAGGGTGCGCACGCAGTTGATGCAGGAATAGGTCCAGAAATCGACCAGCACCACCTTGCCCTTCAGATCCGCCATGGTCAGCGGCTTCGAATTGAACCAGTCCTGCAAGCCTGCAAATGCGGGTGCCGCATAAGGTTGCGGCAACGGGTCTTCCAGCTTCACGGCCTCAATTGTTTTCGATGACTCTGCGCTGCCCTGGAACAGGGACTGGACGTCTGTGCCCGATGCGATGAACAGGACAGCCATAAGGATCAAAACGCCAAAGCCTTTGCGCACATGCTCCGCATGGTTGGTCAGGAAACCGATTTTGCTGATGGCTTTGCGGCCGGTCAGCGCAATGATGAGCATCGGTACGCCTGCGCCGGTCGCGAAGGACATGATGACAAACAACCCTTCCAGTCCGCTGGACTGCCCGATCACCTGAACCAAGACGGCGGCGAGAATCGGCCCCGCACACGGAGTCCACACCAAGCCGATCAATGCGCCGATGACAACGCCGCTGAAAAATCCGCCATTGCCGGATTGCCCCAGGCGGTTGCCAAAATTGGCGAGGCCTTGCGTCATGGTGCTGAATTTTTCCGACAGTTTGGAGGAAAGCAGAATAAGGCCGAACCCGAACAGCAGGACCAAAGACACGTTCTTGATAATCTCAACATCTACCCCGAACGCCTCGACCAGGCTGCGGGACGCAAGCGCGAACAGGCTGAAAGACAGCACGAACCCGGCAATGATCCCGAACGGCCTGCTGCGTCCGCCGTCCACAGATGCCGACAGGACCAAAGGCAGGACCGGCAGGATGCAGGGTGAGGCGATCAAGGCAAGGCCCTTCGGCAAAGGCGAGACCCATTTCGAAAATGTTCATAATATGGCTTTTCTTTATATAGAGGCGCAGAAACATTATTACATTAGTATGTTTCCAACCTAAGTCCAATTCTACACACTATCATCCTCCGGCTTGACCGGAGGATGACGATTATTATTGATTGATAAGTTACGTCAAAAAATAAACAATTTTTGAATCCATCGCTCGCCCCATTTATGCCACAATCAAAATCTATAAAATTTGCCAAGGAAATTCTTCCTTGTCCACAAAGTTATCCACATAAACATCCCCAGGAGTTATCCATGAAAAAATGGTTCGCCGCACTTGCGTTTGCGTTGACGGGTCTTGTCGCTGCCGGAGCACAGGCTGACGATCATCATGCCTCTTTTTCCGCCGCCCCTGAGGGTTCGGCTTATGTACGTTTCCTGAATGACGGCGCGAAAGGCGACCCGTCCAAACCATCCATACTGGGTAAAGTTTATGAAGAAGTCGCGTTCGGCAAGGTCGGTGAATACCACCTGATCGCCAAAGGCAAGGCCGACCTGGAATTTGCGGGCGCCAAAGCCTCAGAAAGCTTTGACAGCGGCGATTTCTACACGGCTGTTCTGGATGGCGACAAGCTGAGCGTCATAAAAGACACCAAGATGAAAGAGCCGGGCAAAGAACAGATCAACTTCTACAACGTTGCAGACAAGAAGCTGACCCTGAAAACCGCTGACGGCGCGACCGAAATCGCCGATGCAGGCGCAGGCAAGCATGAGGCGAAGGAATTCGACGCCCTGCCCGCCACACTGGCCGTGTTCGATGGCGATAAAAAAGTCGCTGATGTCGAAATGATCAAGGCCGAAGGCAAAGCGCCGCTGGATATCGTCGCCCTGAAGAAGGCTGACGGCTCCATCTGGGCCGGTTCATCCTGGGCGACAGCAGATGCTGGCGAAAAAGAGCATAAGCCCAGCAACTAATAAGGTCTGGTCTTCAGTGCTCAAACGGCGGGATCGATTGATCCCGCCGTTTTTATTGATTTCAATGAGTGCATATACTGACGCAATAACAGTGTCATCCTCCGGCTTGACCGGAGGACCCATACAATGGCTCCTAATTAAGCAAACATTGCCAGGACATTCTGATAAAACGTGGTTGGCAGTTTTTACTTAAAGAGCGCATGGATCCTCCGGTCAAGCCGGAGGATGACAAATCAAGATTATCTATTATTAAATATTATTCACATCATCCCGGCCAACACGCCCCAATATCTCCGCCAATCCTTCCATCGTTCCTATATCGGACCAGTCTGGATCACACGGAATAACAGCTACCTTGTCCGACTTCTCCAATACAGCCCGGTCAAAAGGTTTGGATGGAACGGCGTCATAATCATCCATGGAAATCCCCAGGAATTCGGGCGCGCATAACCTGAACTGATCAAGCATGGCTGCGACCCTCGCCACAACCATGCCGCTGTTCCACAAAAACCCTTGCGTTATATAGGATCGCGCCATTTCAAAATCGGGTTTTTCAACGAATGTCATGACCTTTCGCGCCTCGCCACCCAGCGCCGCCCCAAGGCGAATATAGCCATACCCTGTTTCAGGTCGCAAAGGCGTAATGCCGAGAATTGCCAGATAACCATCGTCCGTGAGCCGCTTCGCTTCGGTTAGCGCTGCGTTTAAAGCTTTCTCATCCCCGATATAATGATCCGCTGGCGCAATCCAGACTGTTGCGTCCCGGCCCATATGCCGCTCCACATAGGCCGTTGCCATGGCGACAGCCGCCGCGGTGTTCCGCGCCGATGGCTCCGTCACGAAATGAAACTGCACGGGCAGATTGAGGGCATCAAGCTGCGCCTCCGCCTCCTCCCGCATCGAGTCCAGCGTGACCAGGATGATGTCCCGCGCCGCCGTCATCGCTGCCACGCGCCGCGCTGTTTCCTGCAACAGGGTAAAATCGCCGATCAACTTCACGAAATGTTTCGGCCTGCCCTGTGTCACCGGCCAAAGCCTCGATCCGGCACCACCGCAAAGGATAACAGGAATAATAAAAGACATGACCAAAACCATGTACTCATAAAATGTTTTGCATCCTAGCCGTTTTTCTGGAACAAAACCAACAGGTTTGACGTCTTATCATTCTAATATGTCATCCTGAGCGCGGCGAAGGATCTCTCCTTTCTGTCCCACGCCCGAAGGTGAGATCCCTCACTACGTTCGGGATGACAATAATTAAGGTATATAAATTATGGCCCGCGCCAGTTACAGCCAGGATTACCAGGACAGGGTCACTGCGGCCTATATCACTTGCGTCGCCGAAAAAGATAAGGGCATGGCCAAATTGCTTCGCGCCAAGACGAAGCTGGACGATATCGCGGACAAGGCCAAAAGAATGCAGGCCTATCAGGATTTCTGGAAAGAGCTGGATGAACAGGCGCAGCTGGATTTCGCCTGCCACGACGCACGTATTAACACGATTGCCCGCGCCATCCGCACCATGGCGGTGACGGATGTGGTTCAGGCGCATAACGCCATCAAATCCACCACCGCTGGTTCCATAGATTTTGTGATCCGCAGGTTCCGGGAAGAAAACCTTACCCCGTCGCAGGTCCAGCAGTTCATCGATGAAAACGCCGTCGCCTGGTTCAGCCTGACCAGCCACCCGACCAACCCTGCTACGGTCGCCTATTCATTGGCAGAGATTGCCTTGGCACGTGTTCTGACCGAACCGTCTTCGACCCCTGAGGATTTAAAATCCGTCCTGCGCCTGATCCGCGACACGCCCATCGTCGCCGACCGCAAGACACCCGCCGATGAAGTGCGCGAAACCATAGGTACGCTGGAAGTCATTTATGACGTCGCCCTGCGTCACAAGGCGTTGTTTGACAAGGCACTGGCCGAATCCGGGTATGAAAAAGAAGGTGTCCATATATCCAGACCCCTAATCCATGCCTGCGACTGGAGCGACGGGGACGGCAACGTCAATATCACGGCAAGAGCTTTGAACGATCACATCACCCTCCGCCGCAATGCCATCCGCACGCGTTACTTGTCCCATCTTCAGTCCGTGCGCGGTATGCTGGGGGATATGCCGCCCGCCATCGACCGGAAATTCAAATCCATCGAAACCGCCTTGCGCAGCATCGACGCTAAAACCGAACGCTTGCCGGACCAGGATGGGTTGGTTGAACAGGTCGGCGATCTGGCACAGGCGGTTGAGAATGATGAGGTGGCGCACAGCCTCAACGACCTCTGCTACCTCATTCGTTGTTTCGGCTTCTGCTTTGGCACGATCGATATCCGGCACAACGCTGTCGACCTGATGGAAACGGCTGGCCGGGTATTGGAACAATGCGGCGTAATGAGCGCAAAGGATTTTGATGCGCTGAACCCTTTGGAAAAGGAAAGCCGCCTGGCCCAATGGCTGGCCGATGCCAGGATCATGAAAAAATGCCAGGCGGTGGATGCGCAATCCCTCCTGAAACCGGATGATGAGGACAGTGAGACCGCCGCGCGTATTTTCGAACGGTTGCAGATCGTCGGCAGGCATCCGGATGTATGTGAAAAACTGATCATTGCGGAGACAGTGAACGCCGCGCATGCGCTGTGCGGCCTGTTCCTTCTGAAAGCCACGGGCAACGACATTGCCACGCATAAAAGCCGGATCGATCTTGTGACCCTGTCGGAATCCGTCGCTGATTTGATGGGCATCGGCAAGATGCTGGAGTCGATGCTGGAGAATGAAACTTACCGCGCCCATATCGTGGCGCGGGGGCGGATGATTGCGATGGTCGCGAAAAGTGATACCACCCGCCTCGACGGGCGCGGTGCGGCGGAATACGCGCAGTATGAAGCAGCCGTTACCACCTTCGGTATTATCGACCGGCTAAAGGGCAAATATCCCGAACTGGAATATGTTCTGACATCTGTCATGAACGGTGGCGGTCTGGCCCTGCAGCGCGGCGGCGGGCGGGTGACCGAAGTGCCTGCCCTGCATGGCCGCGCGGCGGCGGACGCCCGTGCCAACGATATCGGCCCATCCACCCTGACCATTCAGGGCCATCAGCAACGTATTATGTTCGCACCCTATAAAACCGCGATTGGCACGCTGGAGGCTTTGGCGGCGCAGAACCTGTATTCCAAGGCTGGCATTCAGGGCGAAATGCCTCCGCCCATCCAGCACAAACATATGAACCGCCAGTATGCCCGGTTGGATGCATGGGTCTATGCCCGGACGGCGGAACAGGCCTATCAGCAATTGGCGAAGAACAATCCGGCCATCGATGAATTGCTGGTTGCCGCGCCATGGCTATCCATGAAAGCAGGCAATGCCAGCTCCCGCCCCGCCAAGCGCGGGGAGAAGATGACCGAACCCAGCATCACGCCGAAGGAAGCTGTCGGCAAAAATCCAAAGGCTTTACAGGGCCGCGCCATTTCCGGCGAACGCCTGACCGCCCATGCCTGCCTGCCCGTCTTCACCCTGCTCGGCCTCGCCGAAGGGATGCAGGGCGTGCAGATGGAAAGCCAGGCGGCGTTGAACCCTGAAAAATATGGGGAGCCGCTGTATCATCTTTATCGCTCGAACAAGATCCATCGCGACGGCGCACGCGTGAATATCAACGCCGCGCCGATTGCGGATTTTGACATCGCCTGGCCGTTGCTGGTCGGTCGCCCTCGTCCTTCACGCGATGAGGTGTTGCAACTGGCGAAGCAATTCCGGGAGACGGCAGAACCATATGCGAACGCACCCGAGGTGACGCTGGCATTCCTGGAAGACTATTTCCTGACTGTTGAAAAACTGACCTATGAAATGGTGACAGGGCAGCCTGCGGGGGGCGATTTCAGGCATGGCGACGGCCTGAAAAAACTCTGGCCTGAACTGGAGGAGCAGGTGGAATACCAGAACCGCGGCGCGGAATTCGCCCGGGTGATTGAAGCCATGCGCACGCGGGCTTTTAACGACAATCCGGATGTCCCAGTTGATGAACGGCAGTTCCGGATTACCCAGGCACTTTATACGTCTGCCGATGTCGTCGACGCTCCATCCGGCATTCTGGCGACGCGCACCAGGCTGGAACCTGTGAAATTCATGAAAACCGGATCGACCCGCTTCGCCCGTCCTGAAAGCTTTTCAGAGAAGGCGGTTCGCAGTAGG
>JBGAQU010000016.1:0-38417 GCA_044220535.1 Alphaproteobacteria bacterium
TGACCTATGTGCGCACGCCACTGACCATGCTTTCGCCTGGCTGGTCCAGTTCGGTATCGTCCGGCGACGGGATGAATGTTTATCAGATGCGCAGCTCTCCCGTTCTTCTGCTTTCTGATGAAGGCAGGGTCGTCCGTGCGCGCCTTGGCCAGAAAGGCGAAACACAATGACTGATGAGATAAAGCCAGACGATAATCTTTCATCCGGCGATTTTGACGGTGATGCTGATTTCGATGATTTCGAAAACGCGGGCGGCACGCTGGGGGACGCCTGGCGTAAAAATCCTTTAGTCAAGATTGGCATTGTGGTCGGCGGTCTCGTACTTATTTCAGTCGGCGTTGTTTTGTTCGGCGGCAAAAAAGAACCGGTTGCGGTTTCAAATGTACGCGGGGCTCCGGACGTCAAACAGGTGCCCGGCACGGACGAAGTTTCGCCGGAATACGCTAAAGCCATGGCGGATAAAAATGCCGAAATGACCGAAGACGCTATGAAGAAAAGGGAAAGCTCTATTCCCGTGCCGATCAGCTCGCCCAAGGAAGCGATGTCGATACCGGGTGATCCTGCGGTTAGTGAGGATCCCCTTGCGCGCTGGCGGCGTATCCAGGAAGAACGCGTAACGCGCGATGTTGTTAAAAAACCTGAAGCGCCCAAAACAGATCCCAATGCCGAAGTCGTAAAATCATTGGCTGATGCGATGGCCAAGCAAATGGGCTCCATCCTTAAAAACCAGGAACCCAAGGGACCCCAATATAAACTCATAACCGACGCCGAGGCCTTTAAAAAACAAAGGGAAGAGGAAGCGGCTTCCGCTGCAAAAGCCGCCGAAGAAGCGCGCGCCAAAGTTGAAGAAAAGAAAAAGGCTGATGAAGAAAAGATAGTCGATATTATCCAGCCCGCGGGCCAAATCGTTTATGCCCAATTGATTAACCAGGCGAATTCTGATGCGCCGGGGCCTGTGCTCGCGGAAATCGCCAGCGGCCCCCTGGCGGGCAGCCGTGCGCTTGGATCGTTCAAGGCGTCCGATGAAAACATGATCCTGTCATTCGATACAGTTATTGTCGATGGCGTCAGCTATCCTGCCAACGCTGTTGCGCTGGATCCCAAAACCGCCAATCCAGGCCTTGCCAGTGATGTGGACCACCGCTATATGGAACGTGTGATCCTGCCGGGGGCCGCGGCCTTCATAGAAGGCATTGGTTCGGCAATCGCTGATTCGGGGAATACCAATGTCACGGTCGATGGCGGAACGGTCATTCAGTCCAGTAAAGACCTGAATGCGAAAGAAGAAGTCTTTAAGGGTGTTGAAAAAGCAGCTTCGAAGCTTGGCGATGTGCTGGACGACAGGGGGCAAAATCTGAAGCCGCTTGTCACTGTCGATGCCGGTACGGCAATTGGACTTTTATTCGTGGATCCCGTCACTAAAGACGGTCGGTAATTAACTTTAAGGATTACGCTCATGACTGGCGATAACAATATAAAGCGCGGTATGGAACACGCCGATGATGCGGAATTCGATCTGCAGGCTGACAATGGCGAATTCTTTGACGAAGTCTACGAAAGCGAAGGCATGGAAGAACCCACGGAAGACTGGGAAGCCTATGACAGCGAATTTGGTTCCGAAGAAGGGGCTGAAGCCGGGGAATCAAACAAAAAGAAAAACTCAACATTTACACTCATGCTGATCGGCGGCGCTGTTCTTGTTGGCGGATTTATTTTCTGGACAACATTCATGAACAAACCGGCATCGGTTAAACAGCCGGCCGTACAAATCGCATCCCAAAAGGATACGGACTCAAACACGCCGCCCATTCCGCCGCTTACTGAAACCGCGCAGGATTCCACCAACATGCAAACGGCGCCCAAGGGCGGCCTCCTGAATGACGATAAACAGTTAAACGGATTGGCGGAGCATATATCGTCCGGAGTGGAAAGCGCGCGCCATGATGCGCCGTCCGATACCGGTCAACAGCCTCCGATGCCTTCCCCCATGGCGTCCGGACAGGCGCAAACGGCACCAAGTCTGCCGGAAGACTCCAATACATTGACACCGATGCCCCCGGCAACATCGCCTGAAGGCGACATGACGGAAATGCAGCCGGTTGCCGATACCCCGGCACCGCCGGATATGCATGCCCCGTCCAGCCAGACCTCGTCTGCCCCGGCCGGCGCTTCCACACCCTTTATGAAGGCCGATAGCCAGCCAGCGCCGGCAGCGGCGCCGCAACAGCCTGCTGCCGCGTCCGCCAATGCCGCTCTCGAGGCAAAGCTGGATACATTGCTGGATCGCGTCAGCGCCCTGGAAACAAAACTGGCCAGCATGCCTTCGGATAACAATATCCGTTCCCTGATCCATTCCGTGGATGAGATTGATGGCCGCCTGAATAAACTGGAACAATCCTCTCCAAGCGCTGCGCCAGTCACGGTCGCCGAAGGGGATCATCAGGGCGAGCGTGAAAAAACCGCCCCTGCTGTGACGGCCAAAGCCCCCGCCCGTGCGGCTGCGGTCATTGGGAAACCGGCAAAAGTCCAGAAATCTGCCGCTCGCTGGGTCCTTAAATCCGCGCAGCCTGGTCTTGCTTACGTATCCCAGGCAGGACGCGAGGACATGGTGACCATCAGGGTTGGCGAAACCTTGCCGGGCCTTGGCCGTATCAGTGCCATCAACATCGTTAACGGACGGTGGGTGGTTTCTGGAAGTGAAGGATCGATCTCTCAATAATATCAAATATTTATGGAATTCATCGTCCTATAAGTGGAATTTTAACTAATTCCGTTCCATTATTAATATTGAGCATAAGTTTTGCATTTAAACGCAAAATATGCTTTCATTAATATCTGGGTGTGTAAGTGCATTATAATAATAAGATGCATAAATTAAGGCGGTGGCTTGGTATGAACCGTTCGCTTTTTAGCGGTATCCTTCTTTTTGCTGTTGTGCTTGTCAGCGCAATAGATGCGCATGCAACGGATATCAGCGCGATCAACACCAATATCGCTACGTCTGTTTCCAACATGCCAACGCTCATAGCTGGCATGTGCTATCTCCTGGGTCTGATTCTCGGCGCCATGGGCATTGTCAAAATGAAGCAGCATGTGGAAGATGCGCGCTCCACGCCTTTAAAAGAACCGATCATCAGATTTCTTGCCGGGGGCGCGCTTCTTGCGCTGCCTGCTGTCTATAATGCTGCCATAACGACTATAGGGATCGTTCCGCTAAGCGACTTCCAAGGGGCGGCCAGGGGCCGCATGTTACTGGGGGCGGCTGTAACGAACGGTAACATCAACCAGATTCTTCGTAATATCATGACGTCCCTGACCAATACGCCGGGGCTTCTGACGGGCGTCGCGTATTTGCTGGGCTTGACGCTTGGCGTTTCCGGCGTTCTTCAGTTGAAAGATCATGTGCAGTCGCCTGAACAGGGCCCGCCACTGCGCTCGGGCATTATCCGCCTGGTTTCCTGTGGCTCGCTCTTGGCGCTTCCAACAATATTGCAGGCTGTTTTTACGTCGTTCACAGGCGCAGGCAGTACTTTCACCCACCTGGACTTTCTGGTTGGAAATATTGGCACGTCCGGCGAAGCGCCTGGGGCGGGCTGCGGTCCGGCTGCTGCAGGCGTCAATGCTGTTATTTGTAATCTCTACAACGGCGCCGCAAGTTTCCCCGTCTTTCTGGTCGGCGCCGCCTATCTGTTCGGCATTGTTTTTGTTATATGGGGCATCATCAAGATTAAAGAACACGTCCTTGACCCCAGCAGAACCACGGTTTGGGAGGGCGTGTCCAGGCTGGCCGCAGGCGGCGCCATGTTCGCGCTTCCCACGGTTCTGGATGCTGTAATCGGAACGATGTCTACGATTATTCCTGCGCATAACAATACTGGTTTTACCGGTGTCGCAGCGGCGCTGGGCCTTGACCGGATGATGGCCAATTTTGTCACGGCGATCTTTGGCCCGCTGGATATATTGATCAACTTCTTCGGTTATGTGGCGGGCGCTGTTCTTATAATGATCGGCATCTCCCGCCTGTTGAAATCATCTCAGGAAGGCGTGCGCGGCCCCGGCGGTATCGGCACGATCATGACCTTTCTGACTGGTGGCGCTCTTCTGTCTTTCAGCCCGATGATCAGCGCCTTTACCATGTCCCTGTTCAATGGCCCGACCACGACCAATGCGGCCCTGGTTTATACAGTGGGCCTTGCGCCTGATGAAATTGCGCATATTCATGCTGTGATCAGTGCGATTTTGAAATTCGTGCTGGTACTGGGCCTGATCAGTTTTATGAGAGGAATTTTCATCATCAGAAGCGTCGCAGAAGGGAACCAGCAGGCATCCATGATGGCTGGCGTGACCCATTTGATCGGCGGCGCCCTGGCGGTGAATCTCGGTCCGTTCCTGAACGTAAACTTCACGTAACCTAACTTTAGTCGAGGAGGACTAAATATATGAGAACTATGAAAAAACTAATGATAACTGCAGGCGCTGCCATGATGACCGGCGCCATGGGGATCGGTTCTGCAGAAGCTGGTGCTGGCTTCCAGACCGTGACGACCAACGCTGGTACATCAATTGCCAACATGCCTTCCCTGGTGTCTGGCGTGTCCTATCTGTTCGGCCTGCTCATTGGTGTTCTGGGCATCCTGAAAGTGAAAGATCACGTTGAGAATCCAAACAACACCCCCCTGAAAGACGGCGCAATCCGTCTTCTGGCTGGTGGCGGCCTCCTGGCTGCTCCGGCTATCTATAACGCAATGACCGGTTCTATAGGTAATGGAACCGCGCCTGTTCAGGCAACTTTAACCGATGTTGTTGCCCCTTAAGCGTTATTAAAGAGTGGTTATGGCTTCATTACCAATCGTGCTGGGCATTGCCCGATCAGGCAATGCCCAGCATATTTCCAAAAGTAATCAAGCCGCACTCCCGGCCGATCTCCGCCAGAAAATTCTGGAACGGGATTCTCACACCTGCCGTTATTGCGGCTTTCAGTCGTTAAAATATCAGGACGTTCACTTTATGAACGATCTGGCTGGGGATTTCAGGCCGGAAAACCTGGCCACGGCTTGTATCTTCTGTCACCAGTGCTTCAATCTCCAGGATGTGCCGTCCATGCGCTCTGGCATTTTGATCTGGCTGCCGGAAATCACTCAGGCTGATTTGCATCACATTGCCCGCGCCATTTATGTCGCCAGGATCAGCCAGGGGCCGGTGGCCGAAGCCGCCCGCCGCGCGCTCGATTCCCTGACCAAAAGGCGGGAAGACGTAAAAACCCGTCTGGGTACGGACGATCCCTTTATCCTGTCTTCAGTGCTTAAAGATTATATCAGTGACAATGCTTACGAAGCGCGTGGCCGCAAACTGGAAGGCCTGCGGCTTTTTCCGCTGGATCGCCGCATCATTCGCGAAGCGGACCTGGAATTTAATCAATTTCCCCAGATTTTGGCGTTCTGGCGCTCGAAAGACGGACCTTTCGGCGGCCGCTTGCCCAAACAGTGGATCGATCTTTATCGTGACATGACGCAAAAAGCCGCTTGAGCGGGTTTTTTTCCCAAAAAAGACAAAGGGCCTAAAACAAATCGGGCCGCGTTTATGTGTTTAACGATCTCTATAAAATATATATACTATTCTTTACGTTTCACATTAGGGGGATGTCTGCGTCCCCCTTTTTTCTGACAAAGCAGTTTTAAAGCCATGCCTGGTTGGTTAAGCAAACTTATAATGCCTGTCCAGATTGCGTTGAAGCAGTCCCTGGAAACGTTTATTCGTCTGGAGACCGCTGATGATGAAACGACGGTGGTGGCATCGGATGGATCCCTGATTACGTATGTCCGCGTGGACGGCAGCCGCCAGGTCATCGGCGAAGCGGAATTTGACCGCATTATCCAGGGCGCGACGATCAAGATCGGGGCCCGCTTCGACCGTCCCGGCCATGCCATGCAGGTGACCTTTATGCGTGATCCCGAACGGATTACCGCTCACCTGGAACGAATGATCAAGCCCAGCCGGATCTCTGCCAGCAATATGGGCATGGATTTGAATGATCTGTTCGAAGAACGGATTTCTCACCTGTCCAAATTCTTGTCCTATGAGGAATGTTACTTCGTTCTCTGGACCCGCCCCAGCGCGCTGACCAAAAACGAACTGCAGCGCGCGGCAAAGGACATGAAGGCGGTCCAATGGCTGAATGCAGGCTATGCGCAATATCCCCTGGGTGCGCTGGATGCATTGCGTATGCGGCATAAAAGCTTTGTGACATCCGTTGTGTCGGCTCTGGATGAACTGGGCATTCGCGGCAATGTTCTGGATGTTCATGAGGCCCTGCGTGCTGTGCGCAATACAATGTTCCCCGGCAAGGCGCATGATGACTGGCGCGCATGCCTGCCGGGGGATCCTATTCCACCCCGTGCTCCGACCAGCACGCATGATATGTCGGATATTATGTGGCCGCCTCTCCGGCAACAGCTGGCCAGCGGCGATGCGCGCATTATCGATAAATCAGTATGTAAGATTGGGGATCTGCTTTGGGGCGGCGCCGACATGACGCTCGGGCCCATGGATGCGGCGCCCTTTCCTTTCCTTCTGAATCGTCTGGTCGAAGCCGATATTCCGTTCCGCATTTCTTTCCTGATCGAAGGCGGCGGGGCGCAGGCAACGACGCTGCGCGCTTTCGCGGCCACAATCATGGGCGTAACCAATTCGCTGAACAAACAGATCAAGTTCTCGCTCGAAGGCCTGCAGATTCTGGCGCGCCGCGAACCGGTTGTGAAGTTGCGCATATCCTTTGCGACCTGGGCGCCTGGTAACGACAAAAACCTGATCGATGACCGTATGGCCACCCTGGTGCAGTCGGTTGAAGCCTGGGGTTATTGCCAGGTCAGTGAATTTTCAGGGGATCCGCTGGATTGTGTGATGTCGTCCGCGATGGGTATTCACTGCGCCGGCACCGCGCCGACCGCGGTGGCGCCGATGATCGAAACCATGAAATTCATCCCGTGGCAGCGCCCGTCCAGCCCGTTCCAGTACGGCGCGATTTTGCTGCGCACGCCGGATGGCAAGGCCTGGCCGTATCAGACCGGCACGTCGTTGACCACCACCTGGTTCGACCTTGTGTTCGCGCAGCCGGGCGCCGGTAAATCGGTCCTGCTGAACACGCTGAACCTCGGCACGGTGATGTCGCCCGGCCTGTCGAAACTGCCTTATATCGCCGTCATCGATATCGGGCCGTCTTCATCGGGGCTGATTTCTCTGGTGAAAGAAGCCTTGCCGGTCGCGCGCCAGCATGAAGCCGCCTATTACCGTCTGCAAATGACGCATAAATTCGCGGTCAACCCCTTCGATACCCAGCTGGGCTGCCGTTATCCGCTGATCGACGAGCGTAGCTATCTCGTTGAATTGCTGACCCTGCTCTGCACGCCGCCGGGTCATGAACGTCCCTATGACGGCATTCAACAGCTCTCGGGCCTTGTGGTTGATGAAATGTTCCGCTGGCGGGACGACAACATGGCAAACGCTGAACCGCGTCCGTTCCTGCCGCGTCTTGATCCGGAAGTCGATGAGGCCCTGGCAAAATTCAACGTTCATCTGCCGACCGACCCCTACTGGTGGGATGTCGTCGATAAAATGTTCGACCTTGGCGAATACCACACCGCCGGCATTGCACAGCGTCATGCCGTGCCGACGCTGACCGACGCCATTACCGCTGCCCGCCGTCCGCAGATCCGCAACCTGCTGGAGGAAACGACCATCGGCTTCTCGAGCGAAGGCGTCATCAACGCCTTCGAACGGATGATCACATCGGCCATCCGCGAACTGCCGATTCTCTCTTCGATCACGCAATTCGACATCAACGCCCGTATCTGTTCTCTCGATCTGATGGACGTCGCTCCCCAGGGGGACGAAGTGGCGGATCGCCAAACCTCCATCATGTACATGCTGGCCCGGCATACGCTGGTGCGCAGCTGGTGGATGGGCCTGGATTCGCTGCAGTTCATACCGGAAAAATACCGTGAATATCACGAAGCCCGGCTGCAGGACGTTGCCGAAACGCCCAAGCGCCTGTGCTACGACGAATTCCACAGGACCTCGCGCTCTGGCTCGGTGCGCAACCAGCTGATCCGCGACGTCCGCGAAGGCCGGAAGCGCGGCGTGCAGATTTTGCTGTCCTCCCAGCTGCTGGACGATTTCGACGCCGACATGATCGATCTTGCCACCGGTGTCTGGGTTCTGGGTTCCGCCATCTCCGATGCGGCTGTCGAAAACGTGCGCGAACGCTTCGGCCTCACCGAAACCGCCCGCGACATCATCCGTTTCAAATTGACCGGTCCGAAATCGGGCGGCGCGCCCGCGCTTCTGGTTCTGGGCACCACCGAAGGCCGCTACGAACAGTTCCTGATCAACACGCTGGGCCCGATTGAACTCTGGGCGCTCTCCACCTCGGCGGAAGATGTGGCGATCCGTAACCGCCTTTATTCCCGTCTCGGGGCCAGCCGCGCCCGCCAGATGCTGGCAGCCGCCTTCCCGGGCGGCAGCGCGCGTAGTGAGATCAAACGCCGCGTCATGATGAAATCAGAACAACAAGGTGAATCCCGCTCTGCTTTGACCAGCACTGTCATCGACGAAATTGTGGAGGAACTGGTGCGCCGTGCTGAAGAACTGCGCGAGGAAAGCGAGAAGCGCAAGGTCAGAAACCTGTCATGAGAGAGTGAGCGCGCGCCATCATGAGCAAGAAAAGAATCGATATGAAAAACGATTCGGCAGGTGAAAGCAGCCTGCCCGTTTTGTTCATGCGCCACTGGAAGATTATTGTTCCGGCTATTGTCCTGGTGATTTCATTTGTGGCCTGGAACGCCACGCGCCCGATACAGGGCAGTGTTTATTTTGGCATATGCCGCACATTCCTGGAAACCCAGGTGCGTTATCCTAAAACAATCGATTTGACCGCTGTCGAATGGATCGAAAACTCCCTGCGCGTTTATTTTACGCATACGGATGCTTATGGCGAACACCGGTCCGAAATATTCGAATGCAGATTTAATAAAAAAGCACAAACGCTTGCAATACAGGAAGCCCGCCGTAACCGTATGCTGGTCGCTGCCGAGAAAGTTAAAGCTTATAACAAAACCATACCTTTTGTCGTCGCTGCCAGGCCCAATCTGGATATACCGCCGCGTCAGGGAGAAGACTTGATGGACCTGCAGCGAAATTAAAAAAGCCTTAAAATTCAACGACTTTTCTTAATCAAAAGTTTGATCTTTTTAGGTGATATCTGGTAAGATTATTGTAAGGAAAAAATCCGTATGGAAGAAAAGATCGCGGACACGGCGGTGTCGAGACATCCTTTATCCGAACTTCAGCCGGCCGTGCTGCCGCCGCTGGCGACACGGATGGAAATCGATCTGCTGATCAACGAAGAATCCAAAATCTGGCTGCTCTACAGCCGGCCGTTGCAGGATATGGTGAAATGGGCGGAATATGACCCGCGTTCCAATAAACTGGCTCTGATCATGTTGTCCGGACAGTTGCAGGAATTGGGCCTTGTCATTCCTGAAAAAATGCAGGAACTGCTCAGAAACAGCCGTGAACTCTATCTGGTTCAGATCACGAATAAAGAAATCGAAGATTGCGGCATCGTGCCGTTGATGGTGCATACGTGGCATTAAGAGGGCAAAATGACCGATAAAAAAGATCCGCGCGCACAGGGAATGACAGGAAGCGCTGAAGCACATGCCGCGCCCGCCGAAAAGCCTGAAACGCTTGGCATGAGCGCGAAACTGAGTCTTTACCNNAGCGGGCTGGAAAAAGACGGTTATGACCTGGGGCCGTTGCAGAATGCGATCATGGCCCTTCCTGAAAAAGATCCCGCTTTGTCCAACCGCATTGTAAAAGCGTTGAATGATGGCGATACACGCGCTCAAATGCTGGACGCTATGCGCGAAAACATAAAAAGAAATCCTGATATCCTCAAACAGGTTACTGCCAACCCGCAGCAATTGCCGGCTCTGCTGGGCATGGAACAACCTGGTACGCCGATGGTGCAGGCAAGTACCGAAGCCGCACCCGCTGCGCTTGAGAGGGCGGCGAGCGCTGGCGCAGCTGTCTTGGACGCCCTCAATCCGTTTCACGTCGGAACCGCAGAAGCAGCCGGAGTACCCGCTCAGGTCGTGGCGCCTCAGCCGCCGCCAGCCGCTCCTGCAGCTGCACCTCCACCTCCACCTCCACCTAAGGCCGCGCCAGCCGGCGATGCCAGCCCCGAAGCGGATGCATTGCGGGTTCAAATCGCTGAAAAAGCCCTGGCCCTTCAAAATGATCCGGATATCAAGGCGGGATTGGAGCTGGCGAAAAAAGATAACAACATCGCCACACTCATAAAGGAGCAGTACGGGTTTGATATCAATGCGTCTGAGGAAAAGACAACACAGGAACTGATGAACGCCAATATGGAACAGCTTAAAGCCAAAAAAGAAGCTTTGGATGCGCTGGAATCACGCAAGGAATGGATCGGCTACATTGCCAAAAAACCGCAAATGGCGGGCGGCCTGGGCGAAATGTATGCCGGTGGTCAGATGCTTGCTTCAGGCAATTTCTTCGAAGGCTTCAAGATGATGCTGAAAGGCTTGGGCCATACTCTGGGCGGCGCCTTTGGGGGAACCTTTGGAAACATCTTCAAAGGCCTGGATACGATTGTGGATAAAGTCGGAAACGACACGAAAGGCATGGCCAACACATTGCTTGAAAAATCCGGTGTAGATCCTGCGCTTGTCAATCTGGCGCTCAAGGGTACAAATCTCGCCCCGGCCCCTGCAAGGCAGCCTCAGCCTGGTCAGCAACAACCGGGCGGTCCGGCACCGCCGCCGAACTAGGATGAAGCGCGCGCCCGCGCCTTCATGCCCATCGCCTGCCGCATAAAAAACCGTTTCGCGGTCCTGCTGCGCGATACTGCGGCGGTCCCCGCACGCCGCATCAACGCCACGGATTGCATGTCGTTGGAAAACAGATGGTTCAGGATATCGGTCGCCCCCGCCATCGCCACATTGTCCAGCCGCCGGTCGCGCTGATAGGCGCTTAAAATATCCGGACTGCCCGCATCCGCCGCGCCTGAAATCTTCTCCGCCAGATCGGCGACATCGCGCAGGCCCAGATTCAGCCCCTGTCCCGCAATAGGGTGAATACCGTGCGCCGCGTCGGCCACCAGAGCGACACGATCCCCCACGTAATCATGCGCATGAATTAACCCTAACGGAAACGCGAAACGCCTCCCGATCAACCGCACTTCGCCATACCGGTCCGGGAACCGCGCGGTCAGCGCCGTATTGAACACATCCTCCGGCCAGTCGAGTGGTGAATGTTTTGCGGTCTGTTCCACCGTCCACACCACGGATGACCGGTGCCGGCCTTGTTCGTCATCCGTCATCGGCAGAATGGCGAACGGCCCCTCCGGCCTGAAATGCTCCACCGCGACATGGCGGTGCGGATGGTCATGCGCCACGGTGCAGACAATCGCTTGTTGTTTATATGCCCACGCCCTCGTCCCGATCCCGGCCCAGTCGCGAACAGCCGAATTCCGCCCGTCCGCGCCGACGACCAGCTGCGTGGTATAAACCTGCCCGTCCGTCGTTGTTACCTCCGCATAGTCATCGTATGCAATAAATCCCGCCGCCGCCGCCGGGGCGATATGCCGGACGGAAGGCAGAGTCTGCACATGCCGATAAAGGCAGGCGCGAAAATCCCGGTTCTCGACGATCCAGCCGAACATATTCCCGGCCTCCGCGCTGTCGAACTGCAGGGCGACGCGCGACGACGCCCCGTCCAGTATGTCGATGGTTTCGATGGCGCAGGCACCATGCCCCGCGTCCTCCAGCATGCCCCACACGCCGGATTTCTCCAGGATCTGCCGCGACCCGTATGATATCGCCGTGGTGCGCCCGTCAAACGCGGCGGACAGCTGCGCCGCCGGGGCGTCCCGGTCCAGGCAGGTCACATCGATGCCATCCCGGCCCAAAAGCCCCGCCAGCGTCAGGCCCGCAAGTCCCCCGCCAATAATCATCACATCGGCATGGTTTTTTGTGTTGTTTATTTTGCTGCGTGTCATGCGCTCCATCATATAGAACCCTATATGATGTGTCATCCTCCGGCTTGACCGGAAGATCCATGCACAGGCCTCACCATCGTATAGATCCTCCGGTCAAGCCGGAGGATGACATGGTAGAAAAAATTCTGAACTTTACTTCATCAACCCGACAGGCAGGTCATATTGCACGCCGACGCGGAATTCGTGGCTGCCATAGCCCATTGTGTAATTGTCGGTTTTGACGTCCGATGTCTTCAGGTATTTGTAATCGCCCGTAAACGCGAAATTCGGGCTGATCCGGTACAGCAATCCGGCCCCGGCCTGCCAGGCAAATCCCATGGATGATCCCTGATTGCTCGGCAATCCGCTGCCGGGCGCAAAGGTGCGGTCATGATCGGCCAGGCCGACACCCGCCGTAATGAAAGGTGTGATCTTTTTCCAGTTCACCGGCAGGTCGTAATACACATTGGCCATATACAGTGTCGTCTTGTCGCGCCCGCCGCCATTAGCGGTGATTCCGTTATAGGTGACGTTGTCGATATGCGCATTGCGGTAAGAAATCTCCCCCTCCACCCGCACGGCCCGGTTCAGGCGCAGGCCCAGCGCCCCGGCGAAGGATGTGGCGTTCTTGTAATTGACGGATCCGTCAACGCCGGTCGTGCTCTCTTTAAGATCCTGGGAATTATAGGTGTTGAGGCCCAGATAACTGGCCAGGTAAAACCGGCTGAGCTGCGCATGCGCGGAGGCGTTTGCAGCCAGGCATAATCCCGCGCATATCAGGGCGACCGTTAACCGGCGAAACATCATGGACATGGAACAGGACGCGAAAAAGTTTGAAAACCAAACCGGAGAACCCGATTCTATTTACAATTGTACCAAGGATAATCCCTCAGATAAAGCGCATATTTATAAAGCCCTTTTGACCACTATGGACACAAATCAGCACGAATAAAGAAAGATTTTTTCGAACTACAGAGCACGCAGGGATCGCAGAGAAGATAGTAAATAATTTTCCTCTGTGCGCTCTGCGTGCTCTGTAGTTAATTTTCTTTCTTATTCGTGAAAACTGGTGTCCACTCGTGGGTCAAACAAAAAACCGCCGATCCATTCAGGAACCGGCGGTTTTTAATTCTTTACCGTAAATCTTTAAGCGATCGGCGAATCCACTTTCACCGGCAGATCGGCGGCGATGGGATCATCGTCCAGCATTTCGATCATGCCGGTCGGCTGCACGGCAAAATGCGCGATAAACAGGGCGTTGGAATAAAACACCACGCCCTCGCACAGCAGATAACCCTGTTCGTTGCGGCCTTCATAGGTCGCGGGGCGGATCGTGCCCTCCATGACGGCGCGGGTCTGCGCGTCCAGGTTTTTCGGCACATCCGGGCTGTCTATGGATTCGGTGATCAGGAACGGCCCTTCTTCCCCGCGCACGAAGAAGCAGAAGAATTTCAGGTAATCCAGAACGTTGTCTTCCGTCACCTTGATCGGCGCGATGGAATTGACCTCATGGATCGGCGGCGACGTGCCCATCAGGCGGTACAGGTTGCCCTGCGCGGTCAGGTAATAAATCGTCAGTTTCTTTGGGTTCCAGGATGCGTCGCGCACCCGCACCAGCACGACTTCATCATAAAATGGCAGGGACCGCCATGAAACCTGCGTGGTTTCGGCGGATGTGCGGTATTTGCCGTCGATCGGGTTGACCTGCTCCAGAAAACCCTGAAGTTCTTCGCCCGTAACCGCGTTCCAATTGTCGTCGTCATACATAGGGGGAATGATCCTGTTGTTTTTCTTACGGCATTTTTAGGATTTAATCGGGGCCTCGTCAAAGGAATTCGAACAGCCGGGCTTTTTATCGACAATGAACCCCTGTCGATTAACATTGACAGCCCGCACGGCCTCCTTTATAAACCCTGCATTCTGGAATTGTTAACGCTGAACGCTTAAGAGGGCGCGCCCATGAAACGCACATATCAACCGAGCAAACTGATCCGCGCCCGCCGTCACGGCTTCCGCAGCCGTATGGCCACGAAAAACGGCCGCCTGGTTCTGGCCCGCCGCCGCGCGAAAGGCCGCAAGGTCCTGTCCGCTTAAGCGGCAGGGCACGCCCTTTCCCTTATTACTTCAAGGGCTTGCCATGCATACATCCAAAGAATCCATGAAATCTGTTGCCCGCTTATTGAAGCGGGCGGATTTTTTATCGGTCCAGGCGTCCGGCAAGAAATGGGTCTCCAAAAGCCTGGTTTTACAGATTGCGGATAATCCGTCCGGCGCCATTCGTTTCGGCCTGACCGTCACCAAAAAAGTCAGCAAATCCGCGGTTGTCCGCAACCGCATCCGCCGCCGCCTGCGCGCCGCCGCCTATGACGTGATCCCTGTGCATTCTGAACCGGGCCACGACTACGTCCTGATCGGCCGGGAGGATACCGCCACCCGCCCCTACGAAGACCTCACCAAAGACCTCGAATGGTGCATCAAACGCCTCGGCGCCCTCAAGACCAAAGAAGAGGTTTAAAATTTTACCGCGGAGGTCGCGGAGCTAAGGCGCCGCAGGCAATCTTAAGTCTCTTGAACCACTGAGCGCACTGAGAACACTGAGATCTCGGTGTCTCAGTGTTCTCAGTGCGCTCAGTGGTTCAAATCTTTTTGCGCTGCGCGCGGCTTGTCCTTCTCCGCGACCTCCGCGCCTCCGCGGTAAAATTTCTTTTTACCATTGCCACCACCTCAAAACCAGTGTTCCATAACACCCATGCGCACCCTCATTCACCTCTACCGCTGGCTCATTTCCCCGCTTACCGGCCCCTGCTGCCGGTACCAGCCGACCTGTTCCGCCTACGCGCTGGAGGCGATTGAAAAACACGGCAGGCTGGCCGGATCCGTCCTGACCATCGGCCGCCTCCTGCGCTGCCATCCTTTCACCCGCCGCCATGGCTATGATCCGGTACCCGAGGCCCCGCCCCGCCCGTTTGCTTTCCTGTATAAGGATCGGCTATAAAGCAGGCATCTCCAACCGACCGATTAAGGGACGATCCCCCGTCATGCTGAACAACAAAGACCAGATGCACCCTGAAGACCGGCGCAATATGATTTTCTTCGCCGTCGCCGCGATGCTTGTCTGGTTCGGCTACGAGAAGCTTTTTATCCAGCCGCAATTGGCGCAGATCCATATGGCGCAGCAACAGGAACAGGCGCTGAAACAATCCGGCTTCACCGATACCACCGCCATTAAAAAACCGCGCGCGGACGTGCTGGCCGCCAGTAACGGACGTGTGGAGATTGATACCCCGTCTTTGACCGGATCGATCGCCCTGACCGGCGGCAGGCTGGATGATATCCGCCTAGTGAACTACGCCAAGAAATTGAATGACCCGGCAAAGGTCGAACTCCTGTCCCCGTCGGAATCCGATTATCCGCTCTATGTCGATTTCGGCTGGATGCCGGACGGCCAGGAAAAACCGTCTCTGCCGGACGCGAAATCGAAATGGCAGGAAAAAGTGCCCGGCGCTGTTTTAAAACCCGGCAGCCCCGTCACCATCACCTGGGATAACGGGCAGGGCCTGACCTTCGAACGCAGCTATGAAGTCGATGACCGGTACATGATCACGGTGACGCAGCGCGTGGTGAACAACGCGAAATCCCCCATCACACTTTATCCCTATGCGCTGATTTCCCAGCAGGGCCTGCCGGAAGAATACAACGCCCGCATGCATGAAGGCCCGATTGGCTATCTGGATGGCAAGCTGACGGAAATCGCCTACAAGAAAATGATGAAGAATTTCGACCGCCAGGATATCAGCGCATCTTCCGGCTGGATCGGCATCAGTGAGGAATACTGGTTTACAGGCCTGATCCCTGCAGCGGGCGAGACCGTGAAGTACAGTTTCCTGCATATGCCGCCGCCAACCAGCGAAGGCCGCCACCGCTTCCAGGTGGATGCTGTCGGCCAGGGCCGCGCCATTGCCCCCGGTGAAACGGTTACTGCATCGACCCGTGTTTTCACAGGGGCGAAAGAAGTCAAACAGCTCGAAGCCTACGAAAAATCTTTGCAAATTCCGCATTTCGACCTGGTGGTGGATTTCGGCATTTACTATTTCATGACGAAACCCCTCTTCGGCATACTGCATTATTTCTATGGCCTGGTCGGCAATATCGGCGTCGCCATTATCATGCTGACCGTGTTGGTGCGCACCCTTGTTTTCCCTCTTGCTAACATCTCCTACCGTGCCTTCGCGCAATTGCGGAAGGTTGCGCCGCAGATGAAGGAACTGCGCGAAAAATACGGCAACGATAAAGTCCAGATGCAGCAGGAACTGGTGAAGCTGTATGAAAAGGAAAACGTCAACCCCATGGCGGGCTGCCTACCCATGCTGGTGCAGATCCCGATCTTCTTCGCGCTGTATAAGGTGATGATCATCACCATCGAACTGCGCCATGCGCCCTTCTTCGGCTGGATCCACGATCTGTCCGCGCCCGACCCCACAACAATCTTCAACTTGTTCGGTCTGATCCCTTGGGATCCGCCCCATGCGCTGATGATCGGCGCATGGCCGCTGATGATGCTGGGCACCCAGCTGCTCCAGCGCAACATGAACCCGCCGCCACAGGATAAGATGCAGGCCTACATGATCAACATCATGCCCTTCTTCTTCTGCTACATCATGGCGGGCTTTGCCTCCGGCCTCGTCGTGTACTGGACCTTCTCCGGCGCGCTCGGCGTGCTGCAGCAATATATCCTGATGCGCTCCATGGGCGTTGAGGTGCATCTGTTCCGCCGCGCCAAGGCGGATGAGGATATGGAGAAAAAAGTCATGGAACAGCCGACCATCCATCCGGAACTTGAAAAGCTGGAGGAGGATATCGAGCACGCAATCACCGGTGATGATGAACCGTCCGAACCCAAACCGAAGAAAAAGAAGAAATGACTTTTTCCGCGGCGGAAATCGAGGCAGGCCGTATCCTGTTCGCAGGTTCCTGTGACTTCACGGCGGGTGTCGATCATCTTGACCGCCTGCCGGGGGCAACGCTGCCGGAAATCGCCTTCGCGGGCCGGTCCAATGTCGGCAAATCATCCCTGATCAACGCCCTCACGGGCCGCAACACATTGGCCCGCGTTTCCCACACGCCGGGCCGGACACAACAGTTGAATTTCTTTGACCTCAACGGCCGCATGCTGTTGGTTGATATGCCGGGTTACGGCTACGCCAAGGTATCGAAGACAAAAAGGGATTCATGGGAAGACCTGATCCGCGATTATTTGCGGGGCCGCGCCACCCTGCGCTGTGTTTTCGTGCTGGTGGATTCCCGTCACGGGTTCAAGGATACGGATCATGACATCATGGACATGCTGGATGAAACCGCCGTCCCCTACCGCATCATTCTGACGAAGGCGGACAAAGGCAAAAAAGGCGAGCTCGCTGACATCACGGGGGCCGTTAAGGCCGCACTTAAAAAACATACGGCCGGATTCCCTGAGCCCAGCCTCACCTCCGCCCATGAAAACGAAGGCATCGCGGAATTGCGCGCGCTGGTTTATCAGTTGACGTCCTAACGCTGTTCCAGCACCGCATAAAACGCCCAGATATCATTGGTCGGCCCTTCCACGCACAGCGATGCCTTGCCTTCGCAGCCGGGGCAGTTGGTGGCGGTCAGGGCGACGTTGTTGCCGCTGTGGTCCGCATCATTCACCAATATGTCGCGCAGCGCCGCGCTTGAAACCGGAATGGTTGCGCTTCCCGTCAGCTTCTCATTGATCTTCGCGCACAATGCTTTCGGGATGTCATAGGCAGTCAGAATCACGTCTGTCGCTGTACTCTCCGTCCATTCCACAGTGTTGAAACGCCCCAGATACCAACCGGCTGCCGGGTCGGCATGGCCGCCGATAGCGGCATCGGGCAGATGCGGCATGATCACGCCGCCGCCATCCGGATGAAAAACCTTCACCGTGCGCGGCGGGTTGTCGAACCCGGCGGCGGAAGGCGGGGTGAAATCCAGCGCGTCCAGCGTGGTGCCGCCATAGGTCATGGAATCAATCGCCTGTTTGATCTGCATCGCGGCCTGCAGCATCTGCGTCGATTCAATCTCGATCTCCTGCGCGCCCATCGCGCTGTGCTCCCCATTCTGTCCCTGCCGTGACAGGATAAACGCCAAAGCCGCGAACAGCGCGATGACGATCAGCACGTAAATCATCGCGTTGCCGGAAGAAGAAATATGTTCTTGTTTTGTTTTCATGTCGTTTGATAGTATAATCCCTGACCGGGAATTTTATAAGAGGGCTCAAAGCCATGGCCGTCATGATTGCAGTTTTTATTGCGGGCTTAGCCATAGGCGGGCTGATCGCCTTTATGGCGAGCCTGAAATTCCGCATGGAACGCGACAGCGCCCGCGCGGATCTGCAGCGCGAACGCGAACACCGCGACAGTATGGGCAATGCGTTTTCCACCATGGCGCAGGACGCGCTCGATAAAGCCAATGAACGCTTCCTGCAGCTGGCGCAGGAAAAACTGAAACAGGCCCAGGCCGACGGCGCGCATGATCTCGACAAGCGCCAGCGCACCATCGACGAACTGGTCAAACCGATCCAGAAACAACTCGAAACCCTGAACGGCGCGGTGGAACAGATCAAGGGTACGGATACCGCTGTTCGCGAAGATTTAAAATCCCTGAGCCGTGAAACCGCAAGGCTGGTCGGTGCCTTGCGCGATCCATCGGCGCAGGGCCGATGGGGCGAATACATACTGGACGGCCTCCTGGAAAAATCAGGCCTGATCCGCGGCATTCACTATGAAACCCAAGTCTCCATGCAGACCGAAGGCGGCAAACAGCGCCCGGACGCCATCATCCATGTGCAGGATGGCCTGCATATCGTCGTCGATGCCAAGGCCCCTCTCAACGAATTCACCGATCGCCTGGTGCAGGATATGAGTGAGGAAGACTTGCAGCGCCTGATGGAAAACGTCGCGGCGCAGGTGCAAACCCATGTTCGTGCCCTGGGCCGCAAGAATTACTGGGAAAATGTCGACAGCCCGGATTTCACCGTCCTGTTCCTGCCTTCCGAACATCTGTTCAGCATGGCGCTGCGCGGCAACCCTGCGCTGGTCGATATCGCGCACCAGAACAATGTCATCATTGCCTCCCCCACGCTGATGATGTCCCTTCTGCGCGTCGTCGCCTTAAGCTATCGCCAGGTCGCGCTCGCCAAGAACGCACAGGATATTTCGGATCTGGGCGCGGAGCTTTACAAACGCCTCGGCAAATTCGCGGATGGGATCCAGAAAATCGGCTCCGGCCTGACCTCCGCGCTGAAAGGCTATAACGAAGCGGTCGGCACGCTGGAATCCTCTGTCCTGCCTCAGACCCGCAAATTCAAGGATCTGCATGTCCAGACCGGCGGCAAGGACATTGCCGAACTGCTTCAAATCGAAGACCAGCCCCGCCTCCTGACCCGTCCAGAAATTTTGGAAGCCATTGAAAATCCAGAAGAAATCCGCCCGCTCTTGAAAAAACCGGCTTAAGGGGTTAAGTCTGTTGGTCTGATGGCTTATGATATTGTAATCGTTCCCGATCCCGTTCTGAAAACCAAGGCGAACCCAGTCGCCACGGTCGATGACGCCGTGCGTAAACAAATGGATGACATGCTGGTCGCCATGTACGACCACCAGGGCATCGGCCTCGCCGCCAACCAGGTCGGCCTCCTGAATCGCGTGCTGGTCATGGACGTGGCGCAGCGCGAAGGCTCAACAGAAAAAAAACCCGTCTTCATGGTCAACCCTGAGATCGTCTGGGAATCCGAAGACCACAGCGTGTATGAAGAAGGCTGCCTCTCCATCCCCGGCCAGTTTGCCGAAATCACCCGCCCCGTTGCCGTGCGCGTCAAATATCTCGACTATCTCGGCAAACCGAACGAAGTCCTCGCCGAAAACATGCTCGCCCGCTGCGTCCAGCATGAAATCGACCATCTGAACGGCGTACTGTTCGTCGATTACCTCTCCGCCCTGAAACGCAACATGATGCTGCGTAAAGTCGAGAAGGCGAAAAAGCTTGGTGAGGAATTCTGATGCCTAACCCCATCATCAACCGTCATCCCCGCGAAGGCGGGGATCCGGCGGGCCAGGATCCAAACTGCGGTGATGCGTCGCCAGATCCCCGCCTTCGCGGGGATGACGAATGAGTTTACGTGTCGTATTCATGGGCACGCCCGAATTCTCCGTGCCCGCACTCGAAGCCATCATCAAGGCCGGGCATAATATCCTCGCCGTCTATACCCAGCCGCCGCGCCCGAAGGGCAGGGGGCAACAGGTGCAGAAATCGCCCGTACACTTAATCGCCGAACAGCATGGCATCGAAGTCCGCACCCCAAAATCCCTGAAAAAAGATCCGCAAGCGCAACAGGATTTCGCTGCGCTCAATGCCGATGTTGCCATCGTCGCCGCCTATGGCCTGATCTTGCCCAAATCTGTGCTCGACGCCCCCAAACACGGCTGCCTTAACATCCACGCCTCCATCCTTCCGCGCTGGCGCGGCGCCTCGCCGATCCAGCACGCCATCTGGTCCGGCGATGCCATCAGCGGCATCACCATCATGCAGATGGAGGAGGGGCTGGACACCGGCCCCATGATCGAAAAGCGCGAAGTGAAATTGCATGCGCAAACCACATCCCGCAGCCTGCATGATGAACTCGCTGCCCTCGGCGGCGCGATGATCGCCCCATTGCTGCACCGTCTCGCCAACGGCGAAACCTTGCCTGCCGAACCGCAAAACGATGCATCCGCCACCTACGCCCCCATGCTGCATAAGGATGACGGCCGCATCGACTGGTCCAAACCCGCATCTGAAATCGACCGCCTGTTACGCGCCCTCAACCCCTGGCCTGGCGTCTGGACGAAGGATGCGGACGGCAAGCGCATCAAAATCCTCTCGGCCGAACCCGTCGCCGACGCCTTCACCGAACCGCCCGGCACCATCATCGACCGCCTGGGCCATGTCTCCTGCGGCGGCGATACCGGCCTGCGCCTCATCACCATCCAGCCGGAAAATGCGAAGCCGATGGATGTTGTCTCTGCTGTGAACGGTCGCACCCTCATTCCCGACTCGCTATTATCCTAAAATGGCACTGCAGCGCTGGAAACTCACCATTGAATATGACGGCACGCCCTTCTGCGGCTGGCAAAGGCAGGAAGACGGCATCCCGTCTGTACAAAAAACTATTGAGGACGCGTTCTTCGCTTTTTGCCAGCAAAACATCACCATCCACGTCGCCGGCCGCACCGATGCCGGCGTCCACGCAAGCGGCCAGGTCGCACATGCCGATCTTGATTACGGTGACCGCCCCTTAAGCGGCTATGAACTGGCAAAGGCCCTGAACGCGCTCACCCGCCCCGCACCCGTCGCGATTCTGTCGGCGGAACCGGTGGCGAATGATTTCCACGCCCGTTTCAACGCCACCAACAAACTTTACACGTATCGAATTCTGAATCGTCCCGGCCCCGCCGCTATCGACGCAGGCCATGTCTGGCAAATCCGCAAACCCCTGGATGCTCCAGCCATGCATGACGCGGCGCAAATCCTGCTCGGCCATCACGATTTCACCACTTTCCGCGACAGCGCCTGCCAGGCGAAATCCCCCATGAAAACCCTGGACCGCCTTGACGTCGAAGAAATAAAATATCCCCACGGCTCCGAACTCCGCATCCATGCCGAAGGCCGCTCCTTTTTGCACCACCAAGTCCGCAACATGGTCGGTTCCCTCGCGCTAATCGGCGAAGGCAAATGGACAAAACAGGATTTAAAATCCGCTCTGGAAGCCAAAGACCGCACCAAAGGCGGCCCGACAGCGCCGCCGGACGGGTTGTATTTAATCCGAGTGGATTATTAATTGATTTTAAAAGGAATTAACTACAGAGCTAAACAGAGCATGCAGAGGATTCAACATGAAAAATCTCTGCGTGCTCTGTTTAGCTCTGTAGTTAAAAAGTTTTTGCAGCGATTTTTAGAAAATGTGATGTGTATGCGCATTAATTTAAAGATTCAACCAAAAAACCGCTCCAGCACTTTCTTATAAATCTCCGTCAACTTCTTCATATCTTCCACCCGCACATGCTCATCTACCTTATGGATGGTCTTATTAATCAACCCGCATTCCACCACCGGGCCATACAGCGCCGCAAACCGCGCGTCGGATGTGCCGCCGCCGGTCGCGAGGCGCGGCATGCGCCCCGTCACATCCTTCACCGCGCCCGCCACCATATCGGTGAACGCGCCCGGCTTCGTCACAAAACTCTCCGCGTTCGATGTGCAGGATAAATCATATCGCAACCCGCACGCATCCAGCACGCGGCGGATATCCTTCTCCAGCGTTCCGGCATTCCATTTGTCATTGAACCGCACATTGAATTTCGCGGTCACCTTCGCCGGGATCACATTGTCCGCCCTGTTGCCCGTGTCGATCGTGGTCAGTTCCAGATTGGTCGCCTGAAAATGCTCTGTCCCCTCATCGAACACATGGCGCTCCAGCGCGTGCAGCAATGTCACCAGACGGGGCAGGGGATTCTCCGCCCGCTCCGGATACGCCACATGCCCCTGCACGCCTGAAACCGTGACGGTCCCGGTCAGGGACCCGCGCCGCCCGATCTTGATTTCATCGCCTAAGCTCTCCGGATTGCTCGGCTCCCCCACCAGATATACATCGGCCAGCTGGTTATTCGCCTTCATCCATTGCAGCACTTTCACGGTGCCGTCCACCGCCTCCGCCTCTTCGTCGCCCGTGATCAGAAGGCTGACCGACCCCTTCGGCGCGCCATGCGCCGCGATATAGGATGACAGCGCCGCGATAAAACAGGCGATATTCGCCTTCATATCGGCGGTGCCGCGCCCATACAGGATGCCGTCTTCAATCGTCCCCGAAAACGGCGGAAATTTCCACGCGGTCTCATCCCCCGGCGGCACCACATCCGTATGCCCGCCAAAACAGAAATGCGGGCCGCTGGAACCAATCCGCGCAAACAAATTTCTGATATTGCCAAACGGCAGATCCGTACACACCAGCCCCATCGGCTCCAGCAGCGACCGCAGATATCCCTGCACACCCGCATCTTCCGGCGTGATGCTGCAGAACCGGACCATGGCCTGTGCTATTTCTGTGGGATTGAGCGGCATAATTTTACCTGTGAGCTTTTTAAGAAAAAAATTTTAACACAGAGGACACAGAGAAAAAATAGAGGACACAGAGTTCATTTTCTCTGTGTCCTCCTCTAATCTCCGTGCCCTCTGTGTTCAAAAAACTTTATTAAGTCCGCAGCAAATCGTTCAGCGCGGTCTTCTTCCGCGTCTGCTCGTCCACCGTCTTCACGATCACAGCGCAATACAGCGAAGGGCCCGGCGTACCGTCCGGCAAGGGCCGACCAGGCAACGCGCCCGGCACCACCACGCTGTAAGGCGGGACGTATCCCTGATAAACCTGTCCGCTGTCGCGATGCACGATCTTGGTCGACGCGCCCAGATAAACGCCCATCGATAAGACCGACCCCTTGCCTACGCGCACGCCCTCGGCCACTTCCGACCGCGCGCCGATAAACACGTCATCCTCGATCACCACGGGCGCGGCCTGCACCGGCTCCAGCACGCCGCCGATCCCGGCGCCGCCGGAGATATGGCAGTTGCGGCCAATCTGCGCGCAGGATCCCACCGTTGCCCAGGTATCGATCATCGTGTTCTCGCCGACATAGGCGCCGACATTGACGAAGGACGGCATCAGCACGACATTCCGCCCGATAAACGCCGAATACCGCACGACGCAGTTCGGTACGGCGCGGAACCCCGCCGCATGGAATGTATGTCCGGTCCATTTATCGAATTTGGACGGCACCTTGTCCCACCACAGCGTCTTGCCCGGGCCGTTCGCGACCTCATCCATCCGCATGATGCGGAAATACAAAAGGATCGCCTTCTTTAGCCATTCATTGACCTTCCACCCGTCGGCCACCGGCTCCGCCACACGGATGCGCCCGGCGTCCAGCATCTTCATCGCGTCCAGGATCGCGATGCGGAATGGCCCTTCCGTGCGGGGCGATATGGAATCGCGCTGGTCCCAGGCGTTGCTGACGGTCCGCTCCAGATCGGCGGCGGTCATGGTTTCTGTCAAAGCCATTCAATTTACCCTTATGTATCGTCTGTCCCGCTGAAAACAGCACTATGCGGAGCGGCACTATAATATGTATGGTTTATAGCATGATGATTTGGCATTCTGTTATGAAATTTTGCAAAGGATAAGTTGATGTTTAAACAACCCTGCCTCCGGATTCTCGCCTTAAGTATGGTTCTGCAGGCCCTGACAGGCACGGCCCGGGCCGCCCCGGCTGGAAGCCGCCAGGACTTAAGGTTCGAAGTCTATGCCGGCGGCATCAACGCCGTTACCGCTGACATGCAGATGAACCGGGGCAAGGGCCGGTACGACATGCACATGGGCGCCCGGACGCAGGGCCTTCTAGGCCGTATCGTCCCGTGGCAGGGCACGTTCGATACCGAAGGCTGGCTGGAGAAGGACGGTAAAATGGTTCCCGAACGTCACCACTCCGGCGCCACCTCCAGCGACGGCACCGAAGCCAAAACTTATCTTTACGGAAAAGATGGCCATTTCAAATCCTATAAGGTGATCCAGGACGGCAAGGACGTGACGCCTGAAAAACTCGATGCCAAAATCGTCGACCACACCACCGACGCCCTGACCGCCGCCCTGACCGTGATGCAGCGCGTGACGGAAAAAGGCCAGTGCGAAGGCAGCGATGAAATCTTCGACGGCGACCGCCGCTTCCGCCTGACCTTCCACCACAAAGGGGAAGAAAAACTGAACCGCAGCCGCTATGCCCCCTATGAAGGCATGGCCGTGATGTGCGAGGCGGAGGTGGAACCGCTCGGCGGACGCTGGTCCGCGAAACCGCGCGGCTGGCTGTCGATCCAGGAACAGGGCAGGGCAGCGGGCAGCCTCCCCACCATCTGGATGGCCAGCCTTGAGAAAGGCGCGCCCGCGGTGCCCGTCCGCATGCGCATCAAAACCGATTACGGCACGCTGTTCATGCATATGACCGGCTACGCGAATGATAAAGGCATGCGCATGGGCGCATTGGCGAAAGACGGTAAAGAGGCAAAGAATGACCGCTAAACCTTTAGCTTGCATCATCCTCGCCGCCGGGCAGGGCAAACGCATGCGCTCTGACCTGCCAAAGGTGATGCATCCGCTCGCCGGCCGCCCGATGATTCAATGGCTGATCGGCAGCGTGCAGAGCCTGAATCCCGACCGCATCATCGTCGTCATCGCGCCGGGCATGGACGATGTGAAGAAAGCCGTCGCCCCGCACAGCATCGCCATCCAGACCGTCGCGCAGGGCACCGGCGACGCCGTGAAATCCGCACTGGCTCTCTTGAAAGATTTCGCTGGCGACGTTCTGATCCTGCTCGGCGACATGCCGTTGATCGCGGCGTCCACATTGCAATCGCTGCAATCCCTTCGCCATGAACGCAGCGCAGGGCTGACTGTACTGGGCGCGGATTTCAATCCGCCTCCCGCCTTTGGCCGTCTGATGCTGGACGGCGCGGGCGCGCTGATCCGTATTGTGGAAGACCGCGACTGCACGCCGGAGGAAAAGAAAATCACCCTCTGCAATATCGGCGCGTTCTGCGTCAACGGCGAGCATCTGGCGAAATGGATCAACCGCATCGGCAACCAGAACGCGCAAGGCGAATTCTATATCACTGACCTGCCCGCCATTGCCGCAGCCGACGGCCTCAAAACCTTCGTCCATACCGTGACGGATCTCGACGAAGTCCGCGGCGTCAACAGCCGCGCGGACCTTGCCGCATTGGAATCGATCGCGCAGCAAAGCTTGCGGCAAAAGGCGATGGATAACGGCGCGACCCTGATCGACCCGTCCTCTGTTTTCTTCAGCCATGACACCATCATCGGCCGCGACGTCACCATCGAACCCAACGTCTTTTTCGGCCCCGGCGTCACGGTCGAAGACAATGTCATCATCCACGCCTTCAGCCATCTGGAGAAATCAATCGTGCATAAGGGCGCGCATATCGGCCCCTTCGCGCGCCTCCGCCCCGGCGCGGATATTGGCCCCAATTCCAAAATCGGCAATTTTGTCGAAGTCAAAAATTCCATCCTCGGTGAAGGCGTCAAGGCCGGCCATCTCGCCTATATCGGCGACGCGGATGTCGGCGCGCGCACGAATTTTTCCTGCGGCGCGATCACCGTGAACTATGACGGCGTCAACAAACACCGCACCAAAATCGGCGCGGACACGATGGTCGGCAGTAACGTCAACCTCGTCGCCCCGGTCACAGTGGGGGACGGCGCCTATGTCGCCGCCGGCTCCACCATCACAAAGGACGTCCCCGAAGACGCCCT
This sequence comes from Alphaproteobacteria bacterium, assembly GCA_044220535.1. Lineage (GTDB taxonomy): Bacteria > Pseudomonadota > Alphaproteobacteria > Micavibrionales > Micavibrionaceae > JBDHTS01. The sequence goes on from JBGAQU010000016.1 coordinate 26,463, forward strand.
CGCCGTCGCCCGCGAAAACACCCGCCTGATCGAAGGCTGGGCCAGAAAAAAGCGCGAAAAACCATAGATTTATCAGCGTGTTATATAAGGGCTTTCTGCCAAGACAGCCCTTAATCCCTCATTAAATCGTTATGTATATAATTCTTTTTAGATTTATATTTACAGGAAACGGCATATGGCTTATCTGACCCCGACCGATGTGCTGAAATCCCTGATCGATCTCGCTGACCAGGGAGAGGCCGCAAGAAACGCTATTGCTCCCCGGCCCGATGGTCCTAGCCTGCTAATCACTGCTGCATCTTACGGTGCCAACAGGTTCGTTCAGCACTTTAACAGCCTCGTGGGTAACACGCCCGCCATCGTCCCCAAAAACGTACTGAACAATCCCGCGGAAAGCTACGTGCTCCTGGAACAGGTCGCGCATGCCGGTATCGTTCCGGTCGAACCCGGCAGCATCGCCCAAAAACTGGTCGCCCGCCTCGCCGAAAACACCTCCGTCAGCAACGCCGTCAATCAGGCAGGCTATTACAATCTTATAAAAGACATGAGCAGGGAAGGCTACCCGCCCCTGGGATTGAGCGCAGAGCAACAGGAAACCGTGGACAATATATTGGCCCAGGTCACAGCCCATGACCTGTCCGATAAGGCGGCATGGGATAAAAAACAGAGAGAAGGCATTGCCGCCAATATAAGCGGTCTTGACTTAACCTCCGGCATTGACAGGAACCCGGCAGGACCAGCACCAGCTTCGCCGCTTCAGTGCCCTTAAATAAGGCGGATAGCTTCCCCGCCCGCGCAAAATCCTGTATGCATGATGCATATCCGTCATGCTTGAAACAGGTTATCCCATGCGCAGCTTCGCCATCCTTGCCCGTTCTTCTCCTCGCAGCCTGCTCCACTGTCACCACGGCGCAGAGCGCCTGTCTGAAAAACGCCGACCCCTTCCCGGCGCAGGTCGACTGCATCAAATCCGAAATGGCGAAAAACCAGCGCTTCACCAACCAGGCCTCCACCGATGCCTATCTGGATGCCGCCGACAATCTGAAAGCGAAGGTGCAGCTGGGCCGCATCACCGATGACGAAGCCCGCCGCCAGCTGGAAACGAAATGGAAGGAGATTCAGGAAAACGACCTCCGCACCCGGGCGGACCAGTCCCGCCCCTTCAACGCCATGCCCGGCATGAACGACTGCGTCCGCGAACCGGCCAGCCCCCAATGTTTGGGCATCCGTTAAGGCCGCCCCCAAACTTGACACATTCCTCAAACCCTTTGTAACGTCATTTTTTTACAAAAAAATGTCAGGGAATTTGATCATGGTTAAAACGCACAGCTTGAAACATAAACTCGCCCGCGCCGCCTGCCTGCCCATTCTGGCGGGCCTCGCCGGAACGCCCGCGCTGGCGCAGGACAATACCGACCTTGCCGCAATCCCCGACGCCGCCCGCCAGGCGGCGGTGGATGGGCTTGATACGTTCCGCAAACTTACGGATTTTTCCTCCTCCACCCTGGAAATTAAAACCTGTATGCAGACTTATTTTATCGGTGCGGATAGTGTCCGGGGTTATAACGGACAGGTTCCCGCAACCTTGCTGCACAATCAGGGCGTGACCTGCGCGGTTGCGATTGATGGAACACTCTCTGGCACGGAACGCGTCGTGGAACGTGATGGCGCATGGGCCAGGACAACCCTCTCTGCTTCAGGATACCGGAGCGATGTCGGCGAACTGCGCGCGGAATTTGCCGATGCGTCAAAGGGCGGACAGGATGTATTCACCATCTACATCCCGGCATTGCACTACGAATTTCTGGCCCGGCAGACGGATCAGGGCCTGCTCCTGAAATACACAATGGATGATGAAGATCTGGGCCGCCAAACCGGCGACGTCGAAAAAGCCGAAGACATCCTGCGCCGCCTGAAACCCATCGCGCTGCAGCTGGATCTCAGCGCGCCGGGCTAAACCTTTTCACTCACTCACCTGCCGTCATCCCGGCGAAAGCCGGGACCTATACACTGTTCCCCCAATCCATAAACGGCGAAGAATACAGGCAGCACTATGTGGCGATAACATCCGGCCGTATCCGGATGGCGGCTACACCGCATGGGTCCCGGCTTTCGCCGGGATGACGGCAGTGAAATCACTATACCGTCAACCACTCCACACCCACCCCCATCGCCAGGCACAGGCGGATAATCTCGCGCAGATCCATATCCCCCTTCCCCAGCTCGATCCGGTCGACCGCCTCCACACTCATCCCCGCATGGGACGCCGCCTTGTCCAGGCTCCACCCGCGTCTGGCCCGCGCCGCATGGATATTCGCGCCCATGCGCCGCCGCAACGCCCGCGTTTCCGCCGTGACCTTTTGGTTGAAGTGTGTGATATCCCGCATGCCAAACTCCTTTTCCAGTGCCGGGAGTTTGAAAGCACGCAGTAAAACGTGCGGGTTTATTCCCCGAAGGTGTTGTATTCACCCACTCCCGACATAGCAAAGGCAGGCCATGTCTGGGATGCAGACATGACAAGCCGCCCTGTCGGGGGCGGTGACCGTTTACTGAGCGCTTTCAAACGCTGATTCACTATACTATCGGGAAATGTAGTTGCCAAGATCATTATGATTTAGATGTATCAGTCGTAACAAAACTTTTAATTTTATAATTATCCTCTATTACATGTAGTTCATATTCAGTATGCATAGGTAACTGAGATTTCCCCATTTTACTAACTGCATAAGGGTTATGAACCAAGCTTATAATCTGTGCCCCTTTAGTCATTAAATCCATTTCTGTTTCGCAAGTTCCTATAATTCCACTAATGAAAGAGTGCTTGTTATCAAGGAATAAAGTTTTTTCAACAGGCCCACCATTTGCTTTATATAAAACTGGCGATGATTGTAGGTACCAATCACTTTTGCGTTTTGACTTGGAATATATATCAACTGTAAGCGGGCCACTACCATATGCGATTTCAACAATATATGGCATCTGGGAGGAAGCTAAAAAATCAGCACTGAAACGCGTGATGTTAATTCCATTTACCGCTATTAAAAAATAGTCATCAGGTTTAATTATCGTTTTATAGTAATCTTCATATTTTTTAATTTTGTTATCTATAGCATTTTGCCATCTAAAAGTGACTTGATCTGAAGGAAACGTAAGAGATTCCGGTTCTGGTAATTCGTTAAAAGATTTTACTCTATCATTTCCTGTACCCGGAAAGGCGCATACGGCTTCTACCCAAGCAACTTTGCCATCAGGAAATTGAATTCTAAAATCTGGGCCCTCTTTTGGTGAAGATATATTGAACCCATGTCTAACAAATTTGTTACCTAATGCAATTTCCCAGATTTTTGAAGAAAAAGAATCAAAATTACCTTTCATAAGTTCCGTATCAAAATTAGAATCTGTTTTAAGTCCGTTTTCAGAAAAGAAAATATATTCTTTTTCGAAAGCATCTAGGATTTCGTCTACATCTCCACATGCACCACTGCCCCAACTGCCAATATTCTTTAGAAAAATTCTATAGGGGGTCGATAACTTTGCTAAACTATCCATTATTTTCAACTACAGCGCACCAATCGTGTTAATGCCATTGCCAACATCATAAAGATACAAAGTAGCGCCAAACGGCAATGACAATGCCCAAGCAATCGCATCACATAATGAAATAGATGCTCTTTCATCATAGACAAAATCAGAATTAGAAATATCTGCTTGATCTGAATTTTCAACGGAATTGTCATGATGCGTTGGTTCCACAATCGCGGTGATTTCTTTCCAGCGATATGGATGATTGCGGCTATCTATAATGTTAAAAATCATTGGTCATGCTTCCTATTCAAACCCTAACCTCATAATCCCGTATCAACGCGCTCGCCGGAATCCCCATCTGGCTGTGCAGGTTGCGGATCATCTCGATCGACAGTTTACGCTTGCGGTTCAGGATTTCGGAGACGCGGCTGCGCGATCCTAAAATCGGCTCCAGATCCTTGCGGTCCATGCCCATCGCCTCCATCCGGTGCTGGATGGCGGCGACCGGGTCCGGGTTGCCGATGGGCGTATGCTTCGCCTCATATGCTTCCACCAATGTCACCAGCACATCCAGTTCATCGCCCGCTGGTGTGCCGGGCTTCGCGGTCATCAGCGTTTCGATGCGCTTCAGGGCTGCCGCATGGTCTTTTTTCGTTTTGACCGGTTTGATCTTCATGGCATCCATCCTTTTTCAAATCGTCTGCACGTCGATATCGTCATACTGCGCATGCGTGCCGATAAACTGTATATACACAACTCGGAACGCATAATTGATCCATACCACCAGCCGGTATTTGTTGCCCGCGATATTGAACACGACGCGCCCGTCCTTCAAGATCGTGGCGTTGCGGTACAGCCGCTTCACATCCTGCGGGCTTTTCCAGTCCGCCTCCGCCGTCACCTTGAACCAGCTTTTCAGTGGCTCCGCCGCATCCGGATAAACCGCCCAGAAATCCCCTAGCGTTTTGCGCGCGATAATACGCATGTCTATATTCCATCATACATCGTTCCCATATCGGGAACAAGAAAAATTCCCAAAATGGGAACAACCAATTAATTTTCTATCCTAAATCAAAAAGAACAAAAAGTGAACATACAAATTAAAAACAACCACAAATGGACGCGAATAGCCACGAATTAAGACAAAAGATCTCACCGCGGAGGCGCGAAGGGCGCGGAGGAAGAAAGTTTACTTAAGGGGCTGTCGTAGATAAGGCTACTTATCTACGACAGCCCCTTACTTAAACTCCGCGCCCTTCGCGCCTCCGCGGTTTTAACTTTCATTCGTGCCTTATTCGCGTTTATTCGTGATAAAGCTTAATTTTTATTTATAGGAATTAATTCATATTTATGCTGTCCTGTCTCCAGACACTTTAACCAAGGGCGAACCGGGCCAAACCCGCCGCCCGCCACGGGCATTATCGCAACCCCGCAAAAACCACGCTTGTTTTCGGGAACGGACTATTGGACGAACGCGGGAAGTTCTGGCCGCGCCCTGAAACATGCCGCAATACCTTGTGACTGGATTTTCGAAATCCAGCCATTATGGTGAAGTCTGAACAGGGAGACATCACACTATGTGCGGCATTATCGGTATTCTCAGTAAAAAAGACGCGGCCCCCATCCTGGTGGAGGGGTTGAAGCGCCTGGAATATCGCGGCTATGACTCGTCCGGCGTCGCCACGCTCGCCAACGGCCATATCGAGCGCTGCCGCGCGGAAGGCAAGCTCGCCAATCTGGAGGCAAAGCTGAAAAAACACCCCATCCCCGGCGCCACCGGCATTGGCCATACGCGCTGGGCCACCCATGGCGGCCCCACCGAAAACAACGCCCACCCGCATGCGACCGACCGCGCCGCCGTCGTCCATAACGGCATCATCGAAAACTATGCGGAGCTGAAGGCGGAGCTGGAGGAACTGCAATGCCGGTTTGAGACGGAGACCGATACCGAAGTCGTCGCCCACCTCGTCACCCATTATTTAAAGCAGGGCATGACTCCAGAAGATGCCGCCAATGCCGCCTTCGACCGTCTGCGCGGCGCTTATGCTTTGACCGTTATTTTCGCGGGCCATCATGACCTGATGGTCGGCGTCCGCCAGGGCACGCCGCTGGCGGTCGGCTTTGGGGAAGGGGAGATGTTCGTGGCCTCCGATTCCTACGCCCTCGCGCCGCTCACCCGCAAAATCTGCTTCCTGGAAGACGGCGACCGCATCACCGTCACCCGCGCGGGCGTGAAGATTTATGATGCAGACAGGGCGGAGGTAAAACGCGCCACACGCATCACCGCGCAATCCGGCGCGACCACGGGGAAGGGCGAATACCGCCACTTCATGCTGAAGGAAATTCATGAACAGCCCTCTGTCATCGGCGACACGCTGAACGGCTTTATCAACCCGGCCACGGGCGCGATTCATATGCCGGAGGATGTCATGGCCGCGCTGGCCAGGACCCCGCGCCTGACGCTCGTCGCCTGCGGCACCGCCTATTATGCCTGCATGACCGCGAAATACTGGTTTGAACAGATCGCCCGCGTCCCCTGCGAGATCGATGTCGCGTCGGAATTCCGGTATCGCGAAGCGCCCATGCCCGCCGGCGGCGTCGCCATTTTCGTCTCGCAATCCGGCGAAACGCTGGATACGCTGGAGGCGCTGCGTTACTGCAACCGCCAGAAACAGACCATCCTCTCCATCGTCAACACCATTGAAAGCACCATCGAACGCGAAAGCGACCTCGTGCTGCACACGCTGGCCGGGCCGGAAATCGGCGTCGCCTCGACCAAGGCCTTCACCACACAGATCACCACGCTCGCCTGCCTCGCGCTGGCGCTGGCGGTGAAAACCGGTGCTGTGTCGAAGGACAAGGAATCCGAACTCTCCGACGCGCTGCGCCAGGTCCCGGCCATCGTCGCCGCGACCCTCAACACTGTCGCGCCACTGATCGATGATATCGCGCGTCAGGTATCGGAGGCGCGCGACATGCTTTATCTCGGCCGCGGCAGCCTCTATCCGCTCGCGCTCGAAGGCGCGCTGAAGATGAAGGAAATCTCCTACATCCACGCCGAAGGCTACGCCTCCGGCGAAATGAAGCACGGCCCCATCGCTTTGATCGATGAAAACGTGCCGGTCGTCGTGCTGTCTCCCGCCAACGACCCGCTCTTCGAAAAGACCGCGTCGAACATACAGGAAACCATGGCCCGTGGCGGCAAGGTGTTATTGGTCTCCGATAAAGCCGGCTGCGCGAAGCTGGACGGCAGGGCAGCCTGGACTGTGGAAATGCCCGACATCCATCCCTTCGTCTCCCCGATTTTATACGCGCTGCCGATGCAATTGCTGGCCTACGCTGTTGCCGTCGCGAAGGGCACCGATGTCGATCAGCCAAGGAACCTTGCGAAGTCGGTTACTGTGGAGTAGGGGCTTTACGCGTGAACGCAGACCCTCCGGTGAAGACTGAAGGAATGCCGTATTTGCCAGGCTTGGGCGCGAAGCATACCACCAGCCGCGTGTCGCCCGGTTTCATATCGAATGTCTGCAATTCCACCAGCCGCCCGTTCAAATGGTTGATCGTCCCCGGCATGATGCAAAAATGCGCATTGAACCCGCCGCCGCTGACATCGTAAATATGCTCAATGTTCATGTCATAAGCTGGCCCCGTCCCGTTCGTTGGAAACGTCCCGTGCCGCGCCATGTGGAAGATATGCCTAAGGCTGACCCCCGCCCGCCACAATGCCGGCGCATGCCATATGGCGGTTGCGCTGATGAAGTCCTTCTTGGCTTGGTAATCCTTACGGATCGCGCTTTTCGCTTGTGCATCTCTCCGTGTGTAAAAATACGCCATCTGCTCCATACCGGCAGGCATATTGTCCAGCATGGCATTGAACGTTTCCAGGCGCGCATACAGCTTATCTGTTCTTGCCGCTTTTTGCTTGTTGCTAAGATCCGATGCAACAAGGCCTTCCACACCGCTCCTAATACGTGTCCTGAAACTGCTTATAGCGTGGTCTGGCCCTTCACTTTTGATGATAGCGGAATAGCTGGACGCCAGTTGATGGGGTTTGTTGATCAAGCACTCAAAATACGGGTTGATAAAGTCGAATTCTTTGGCGGCTTCTGTAAGATGGTGCATCATTATTTGATCAAGCATGACCCCTATCGATGCATCCAGAATGACATGATCTTGAAACGGCAGCTTTTCACCATGCTGCTCGTTATAATCAAGTAGCATCAGGACAAGGTTTCTTGGTGCGAGGCAGGGCCCTTCAACTGCCGGAATATGAGTTTTTAAACCTTCCATCATATCAAGGCGGCTGAGCATAAACATGAGTTCATTCAGGACGCCGCCTACAGTATAGTTCTGGTCTCTTGGATCGTCTGATTTATTCTTAAGAAAAGATGTGTTTTCCGGATCGTTAAGAAATTGCTGTAGGAAGGCCATAAGTTGATGTCTCTGAATGTTGGCATGCCCATTTGGAATCGGTCCAGACATGCGTTCGCATATGCCAAAAATAAAGTCGAGATAGTCACGATTAAGTTCCTTTTCTTCGGACGAAATGATTTTTGTCCTGTTGGGGTTCGATATATCCTCAAGCGTGCGAAATTCATACATGCGGCTTAAGCAGAAAAAGTTAAAAAGGATGTTCGCGCCCAAAATTTTATCTACAGGATCAAAAAGGTCATAAGATCGAAGGAAATACGCTGATGCCCGCCGCGCAAAATGGCCCAATGATGTTGCGGGCATAATGCGGCAAGCATCCATTTCCGATTGAAACGCCATAAATGTATTCTCATCAGAAACTGAGCCAAAAGGCTTTTTTGTGTAAAGACGAAAAGAGGCAGCCAAAAGCCTTAATAAACCATCACGAATATTATGGCTCATAATTCCCAGGCCGCTTGATCGCCCACTCATGAAATGCGGAAGCGCCGCATTATAAAATGCTTCGCCATTATAATTTTTGGGGCTGGCCTAGATAAGGTGTCTTATCTAAGGTTGGCGAATGGTAAAAAGGCGAAGCAAGTTAATGAAGCCCACAAAGATAACTGTTCGTTGGCGGTTCATCGCCATCAATCCGTATGATGATCGCCCATGAAATTATAGAAGGTCGAGATCGACGAAAGCTATTTCACGGCGGACAAGCAAAGGCAAACGCGGACAGGGCGCTGCGGAAAAATCCCGGTCTTCGGCCTGCTCAAACAGGGCGGCAAGGTATACGCCAAGATCATCCCCGGCACTCAGAGCAAGACTAACTGATGCCGATTATAATATAAAATAAGCCTGAATTCCATTATCTACCAGCGACTGCTGGAAGGCATATAACGCCATCGACGTGACCGTTCCATCACCACAGGATCAACAAAATTTTGTTCGCCGACGAGCCGAAACCATATCCATCATTAAACTTGCAACGGCATCCCTGCCACGCAGTTCAACTTCTTCTTGCAGGAATGCGTCTTCAGGTTTAATTACGGATGCAAACTCCGATGGATGATGCGATATTGCAATCATAATAGATTATGGATATTATAGAGTGATAGATCTAAGCAAAATGCCGTTAAAACCTTCTTCCATTAAACTTGCAAAGCTTATCATAATAGTTAATCTTACATCTCATGATCCAAGACAAACCCTTCCCCATCCTCTGGCTCTGGCTTCCCCTAGGCTGGATGATCATTCAGCTGATCATGGAATTCAGTCTGAACGACGCCACGCTCGACCGCATCCATTCCGAAAATGGCCCGCATGAATTGCTGCAATTTGCTGCGGCCTTCATCGCCTTTGTTCTGTCCTGCCTGACCCTGAAAGGCATGGACCGGTCCAACAAATGGCTGGTTGCCTGGGTCGGCATCGCCGCGCTGGCCAGTTTCTACATCTCGGCGGAGGAGATCAGCTGGGGCCAGCAATTCCTGAAATGGCACACGCCCGAATACTGGGCTACGATCAACGATCAGGACGAAACCAACTTCCACAACACCTCAACCTGGCTCGACCAGAAACCCCGTTGGCTGTTGGAAACAGGCATTATCGTCGGCGGCCTGCTGATCCCGCTGCTGCGGCGTTACAAGCCCTCCGCGCTGCCGGAGAAATTCCGCATCATCTACCCGCCTTCAGCCCTGGCCGTGACCGCCGGGCTAATGGTGTTCGTGAAATTGTCCCACCTGATCGGTAAAGAATTTTTCGATATCAATGTCTATTTCCGCAACAGCGAGGTCGTCGAACTTTACATGTTCTACTTCGTCATGCTCTACATGATGGTTATGCGAAACCGGCTGCGGTACGCCTAAGGCTATATTGCATTCGGGTCCGATACGGGTTCTAATGAATGTAGATACGTCGGGTGTGGAGAAGTTCCGGAAAAACGGGACCGCGCGAAATCTGAACACTGAACAGGGTTTGGAGATTGAGCATAGAAACCGACTATAAGGATATCGGCGCAACGGATCCGTCGCAACGCGATGTGACGGGCTTCGCGCTCATCCCGTGCGGTAAAAACTCCGCTCTTAACACCCATGCCCGCGACAATCGCCTCCATGGCGCATCCTGGTCCCTGCAGCCTGAGACGCAGCATCCGGCCTGGTACCACCTCACCATCGAAAGCTGGGTCTACGGCGTGCAGGGGGAGATAATGGCCATGCCGGTCCTCGACTTCTTGTTCCGCCCCGGGCCCGAAGGGCTGAAAGATATAGACGTCCGGCAGCTCAAAATCGTCTCCCGGACTGTCACGCAAGACGAATATACCAATATCAGGGCCATGTCAGTGGCCCTGTTTTTTATCAACCAGATCAATGCCGGCCATGTGCCCGATTGCGAACGCATCCTGAAATTGCACCGCCTCTATCCGCACGGGAAGGGCGTTTAGTCTTTCTGCAGCAAAAGCGACGTCCAGTCACCCCTGCGGTAGCGCTGTTTCATTGTGCAGTTTTTGCTGCAGTAAACACTTAGAACGTCGTCAGCCTGTTCATCCAGCATGCCCGACAGCATGATAGTGCCGCCGTTGCAAGCCGCGGCAATCATGGGCTCCGCCAGCATTTTGAGCGGCCCGGCCAGGATATTGGCGATCACGAGGTCCCAATGGTTTTTATGCTGCAATTTTGCTGCAGCAAAACCGTCGGCCTGGAAACAATCCATGGCGGTGTCCGGCACATGGTTCATTCGCGCATGACGCAGCGTAACCTCGACGGACTCAGAATCAATATCGGTCGCCACCACCGGCACGCCCCACAGTTTCCAGGCGGCAATCGCCAGGATGCCCGACCCCGTTCCGATATCCAGGATTGAACCCGGCCTGAAGCCCTCGGCTTTCAGTCCGGTTAAAAGCGCCAGGCACCCCGCCGTGGTCCCATGCTCCCCGGACCCGAAAGCGGTTGCGGCATCGATCTGCAGGGGAATATCCCGGCCCGGTTCCGGCCGGTCGATATGGCTGCCGTAAATATAGAACCCGCTCTCATGGAACGGCTCAAATTGTTGATAGGATTGCGCCAGCCAGTCCGTGTTGTCCGGCATTTCGCCGATGGTCAGGCCGTCTATTGTCACAGATGGCAAGTCCGGCGCAAGCCGCCCGCGAAGCCCATTGATGATTGCAGCAAATACAGCAGGATCGGGTCTGTCCTCAAACAGCCACTGGAAAATCCAGTCATGGCGATGGTCCTGCCCCTCCCGCAGGGCGCTTTCGGCCAGTGGCTCCGGCAAGGCGTTCAGGCTGCATTCAATCCCGAGCGCGGATACGAAACTGCCGGCCCGTTCATCGTCCAGGCCGGCAGGGAAAGACAGGGTCAGGCTGTAAACCAAAGCGGCTTACTCTTTTTCTTCTTCAACGTCGTCCTCGACCTCTTCATCGTCGATCAGGTCGTCATCGACATCATCCAGGTCCTCGATCTCGATCGCGTCCTCGTCCGTGTCGTCGCCCTCTTCCAGCGCCTCGACTTCATCCAGGCTGACTGTATCGGCATCGCCTTCGACTTCATCCTCATCATTGGCGGCAGCGCCCTTCTTGGCGGCGGTTGCCGGGCCGTTGGTATCGTCCTCTTCAACGATGGCGGCGCGGCCGCGGCGGGCCTTGACCTTCTGCTCGCCAGTGAATTCCGTCGCGCAGGACGGGCAGGTGACCGGGCGTTTGTTCAGATCGTAATAGCGGTTCCCGCAACTGGGGCAGATACGCTTCAGGCCCTTGGGGTCGGCGGCGGCTGATGGCACGGATAGTCTCCTTAAAAAACATAATACAAGCTGTTGGGCTTTTGAGACCTTCTGACTGCCCCATTTCACCTGTCTTGTCAAAAGGAAAATTGAAAACTCCGCAGTTTCCAAGGCCTTAAGGGGCATGGATTTAGCCCCTGTCTTTGATGTAAGCTGGCGTAAGTCGTTCGGCACACTATCTTTCTCCTAAAAAGGGAGTCCTCATGCAAAAATCGGTCGTCATCTGCGCTTACAAGCGGTCCCCGT
>JBGAQU010000117.1:0-4460 GCA_044220535.1 Alphaproteobacteria bacterium
ATTCCTGCGCCTGATTTAAGATACAGGTTGCCTTGAGAGGCCGGATTGTTCCAACGCCTGAGCAGATAGTTAACCTGCGCTGCGTCCATATTGGCTTTAGGATCGCGCCAATAATCATGACGCCAGCCAAATGAATAATGGGGATCGGGTGTGTAGTAAGCCTCGGCGTTGTTCACGTCCATGTCATTCATGGTCATGAGACTCCAGCCGCCGGGATAGGTGATAGGCCGTGCCTGCGCCGCCAAAGGCGACACGAGCATGGCCAGGCATAAAGCCTGGTGGACAATTTTCATGATGAAGTTCCTCAATAAGTTAAAAGTCAGCACGTAGTGACGCGTGACAAACCTTATTGAAGAATTCTGTGTGTGATCAGAATACGCTGAAAAGAAGCGCGCCCCTTAGGCGGCGGATCAGTGCCGGAAGAGCGCATACCGGTAAAAACGGGAAGGCTCAAAACCACGACAGGCAGGATAAAAGCAATAAAAACCCAAACCAGATTTGGCAGCGGCGTGTCTATCGTCGAAACCTGCCCCAAATCATTTTTCATGCAATCTTCCATCAGCATTGGGCCGGAAGAAGATTTCTTTTCCTTGGTCATGCCGTGGCAGGGTTGCGCAGGTTTTTCAACGGCAGCATGCGCCTTTTCCGGACAAACGGCCATAAAACACACCATTGATGGCGTCAGCATCAAAAGCATTAAGAAGGCGTTTATGGTGCCGCGGAAATTCATAAACCTATTATCTCATGATGCCTTGAAAGAAACAACAATCGTATAAGACAGGCGGATATTAAAAAATGACCGCTGCCTGTTCAGGAAGCGGTCATTTGAATTCAGGCTGATTGGCGTGTCTTTATTACACGTGATGGTCAGAACTTCTGGCTCAGGCCCACAAGGAAGCGGGGGTTGATGTTGCCTTGCGTCTGGACTTCGCGGGTCAGCGGGAAGGCGACCAATGCATCGACACTGGTGCCAGACTGGAAGCGGCTGCGCAGGCCGAAGCCGGTGGAGGCGACGGAGTTGGCTTTCAGGTCGCTGGAGGTCGCTTCCTGTTGCCAGACTTTGCCGACGTCATAGAAGCCGAAGGCCTGCCAGTCTTCGAGGAACGGCGCGTTGACCGGTTTTTCCCATTGGATCTCGACCTTGCCCGCGACGCCGTCGTCACCGACGACTTCGGACGGGTCGTAGCCGCGGCCGTAATTCATGCCGCCGATACCGAATTGTTCACTGGTCAGCAGCGGGTTGTTCGACACCTGGCCGTGGACAGCCGCCAGGATGTTGATATCATCAGCGATGCGTTGCAGGCGTTGCAGTTCGGCTTCGATCTTGGTGAAGGTCTTGTCCGCGCCAGGGCGGCTGACATTCAAATTATTGTCGGTGGCGCCGAGGATGCCGAGGCCCTGAGACACTTCGAATTCGGCCATGTTATAGGCCGCACCCCATTGCGTGCTTAAATATTCAAGCCTTGCGCCGGCGCGGGCCGCGCGGATGCGGTCCTTGCGTTCAGGCTGAAGATTGTCTTCGGTGTTCACGTTGCGGGCATCGATGCCGACATGGCCGTTCAAATTGACGCGGCGGGAGCGGATGAGCGGATGTTCCACCGTGAAGGCCAGGAATTCGGATTTGCCTTCGACATCAAACTGTTTCAGCTGGAAGCCGGGATCGGTATCGGTGTAGCTGGCATCCAGACGCAGCTTGGTGCCCATATTGCCGACCGGTTGCATGAAGCCAAGCGCGAAATAGGCCAGTTCATGTTCCAGCCTGGCGCCCGGCGCATAGACCGTCTGCGCGGTGATGCGTTCGTTGTTGCCGAGCATTGAGTTCAAGGAAGCAGCGGCGCCCACCTGATACGGGCCCAGATATTTGGTGCCGTAATTATTGGCATCCAGCTGCGCGTCATATGGTTTACGCGTGACAAGCACCTGAAGATCGGACGCGCCGGTGTTGGTTTTGGACGGGCTTAAGATGCTGCGCGCCTTAATGCCGGGCAGGTCGTTGATCAGAAGCAAAGCGCGTTCGATTTCATGGATATTGGCCGGGGCCGTGCCGTTGCGCACGTTCCGAGCATAGGATTCAATCTGCGGCCTTGCGCTGTCCTGACCGCCGGTGACGGTGATCTGGTCAACATAACCTTCAACCACGCGGAGGCGAACGACGCCGCCGCTGATTTCCTGCGGCGGCACGAAGACGCGGGTCAGGATGTAGCCGTCATTGCGGTATCTGCGGGTGAGTTCGCCCGCAATGCCGTACAAATCGGCGAGGCTGATTTTCTGGCCTATGCTGTCGCCGAAAACGGATTGCAGCTGGGCATCGCTATAGACCGAGACGCCGTCAAACTTGATTGTCTTCAGGACGAACTGGATTTTTTCAGAGCCCGCGGGCGCGACTTCGCGCTGTTGTTCCTGAACCTGGATCTGGGGTTCTTCCTGTCTCGGCGGGGCCGGGACGCGCAGCTGTTCTTCAACCCGGCCTGCATCGGCGGGGCCGACTTGCGACGGATTGACGACTTGCGCCATCGCCGGGGACGCGCCCAGAACGATGCCGAGAATTGCTGCCCATGCGCATTGTCTTGCGCCGCGAATGGCCTGACCCATCAATAAATCCTCATCATTTAAAAAATTCAGGCTGTTCCATAATATTTTATGGTGAACCCTTGAGACGATTGTCTTAGGGGATAATGCGTCAAGTTACAAGAAAATCCAAGCGGATTAATTGATTACCACGCGAGGCCTTGCGATCTGCGGTTTACGCGGCTTTTCCGGGTTCGGGCAGAAGGTGGCTGACGCTCTCATCCCGGTGTTTTTTAAGGTATTTCATAAAGGGCGTGCCGCCGGTGCCGATATCGACCGGATTGCCTTCGGAATCCCGGGCCTGGCGATTGATATAATTCGCGGCATATTCCAGATGGCGGGTGCGGAATTTCTGAACATGGTCGACGCACTGATTATAAAGGCGGATCAGGTCGACGCGGGCGGATGTCTGCACAAAGTCCCGCAGGGTGCTGCGCGCCGCAACGTCTTCGATAAACTTCCGGTGCCCGGGCGGGCGGTAAGCGTGGAGTTCATCGAGATATTCGCGCAAAGGGTCGTTTTCATGGCGGATGCCGAACAGCGCATCCATGGTCGGGACGATGGAGCTTTGCGATCCGGTCTGGCCCCTGAATGCCTGCGGCTTCCCGTCAAACATCCCTTCGTAGACCAGCCCGTCCGGCAGGGCCGGATTGCCCTTCCAGCCATGGATATAGGGGCGGACGCGGTGGTAATAGATATAAGGATCGCAGCGTTCGACCATGCGGTCGAAGATGGGGTTGATTTTATCCCATGCTGCAAGAATTCCCCCTTTGGATCGATCTTCGCCCAGTTGTCGAGCGTGTAAGACGCATAGGGCAAAAGCGGGAACTGGCCGGTCGCTTCCGCCAGCGCACAATACGGTATAGAGAGATTGCGCGGCAGGATTTTTGCTGCATCCTGTTCGCCCCAGACATAGGCCTGCACAATAAACGAATAATGCACCATCAGCATACGGCGCTGCGCGTCGTTCAGTTTGGGCAGAATAGCCTTCATGTCGATTTCAGACAGGGATTTCAGGATGTGGCGGATGCGGCCAGAGCTGATCAGTCCGGAGAGTTTAGCGCCTGCTTCAAGAACGGGTGCGAATATATCAGGCAGTGTGACATCCGCCATGTCATAGGGCGTCAGGAAACCGCGTTCGGGTGTGATGGTGTAGTCCTTGAGAGCCAGCATGAAATCCCCTATGAATGTGCATTCATCATAGAAAAGCCGGGCCATTCTGGCCACGGCTTTTCATGCTGCAGTTGCAATTTTCAAAATCAAGGCGTAACGGATTTTGGTAATAACAGCCACATATAGCCCTTGTCTTTCATTAACCCGGCTTTATGCTCCGCATCTGCGCCACGGCCCCAGAAGACGTCGCCGCGGACCGGGCCCCTGATCGCGCCGCCGGTATCCTGCGCCACCATCAGGCGGTTCATGACGGGCACGGTCAGGAAGATTGGCGTGCCGTAGGCGATTTTCTTGTGATCGACAGCCAGCGAATGACCAGGCGTCAGCGCGACGCCTTCGCCGCCGGGCGGGCTTTCAGCGGCGCCCGTGGAGGGCAGCTCGCGGAAGAAAACATAGGACGGGTTGGTGTACATCAAGCCTTCCGCCTGATCCGGATGGGCCAGCATCCAGGCGCGGATCGACTGCATGGAGACATCTTCCTTCGCCAGTTCGCCGCGTTTTACGAGTTCGCGGCCGACCGCGTAATATTCACGGCCATTCTGCCCAGCATAGTTCAGGCGCATCGCGGACCCGTCATCGAGGCGCACGGTTCCAGACCCCTGGATCTGCAAAAAGAATGCAGCAATTTTATCATCGACCCAGACCAGCGGACGATCCTGGCCTGGGGCGAGGCCGCCTTCGGTGATGGCTTTGTTATCGGGATAGGGTTTGAAGCGGTC
>JBGAQU010000017.1:0-36153 GCA_044220535.1 Alphaproteobacteria bacterium
CGCATAACCGGATGCTGCCTTTTGTCTTCACTGCCATGGGCCGTATCCGGTTTCTCAATTCCAATATATCAAACCGAAGGGGATCATGCTCATGACTGCTGCAAAATCAACAGCAAAAGCCAAGCCGACCGAACAGCAGGACAATGAAAAATCGACAGACTCACGTCTGCGCGAATTTTTTGTCGACGAGCTGAAGGATATTTACTGGGCTGAACAGCACATTCTGAAAGCGCTGCCAAAAATGATTAAGGCCGCGACTTCTGAACAGTTGCAAGATGCATTTGCCACGCATAAAGAACAAACACAAGGCCAGATCGAGCGCCTGGACCAGGTGTTTGAGCTGCTCGGCGAAAAAGCCCAGGGCAAAAAATGCGAAGCCATGGAAGGCATTCTGAAAGAAGGCGAAAGCATCATCGAAGAAACCGAAGACGGCACCGCTACGCGCGATGTCGGCTTGATCCTCGCCGCGCAAAAAGTCGAACACTATGAAATTGCAACCTATGGCGGCCTGGCCCAACTGGCCCGGACACTCGGCGAAGACGAAGCGGCAGAATTTCTGGAAGAAACACTTGATGAAGAAAAAGAAACTGATGAACTTCTGACCGGCATCGCCGAAAACGATGTGAACTACGAAGCGGCTGAAGAAGAATAAATTTGAACCTTATGTAGTAAAAAGCCCGGCAGACGCCGGGCTTTTTTCATACCTGTCATCCCTCCGCTACGCTGCGGGATGACAGGCAAGACGTTGATTTTTTTGTTAAATACATCAGGAACCTAAACCATTCCTGTTTGTTGGTAGAACAATCAACCACTGTAAGGAGATTTCCTATGGATCATGATCGTATTGAAGGCGCTGCCCGTCAGGCGAAGGGCGCAGTAAAAGAAGCAGCCGGTAAACTGACCGGTGACGCGAAGTTGAAAAGCGAAGGCCGCGCCGATAAATTCGCCGGTAAAATTCAGAACGCCGCTGGCGGCATCAAAGACACCTTGCGCGACCAGTAATTTGCCCTTCCAACGAAAAACCCGGCTTTAAAGCCGGGTTTTTTACGTTCAGGGCTTTCTGGCAACCGCCATATTATCAACCAGATTGGGATAACGCCGCCCGGCTTTTTTAGCACGCGCCTTGGCCTCATCCTTTTACTTCGGTGTAAGCTTTGTGGATTTTCCCGCTTTGGTTTTTGGATTGGGTTTTTTCCACGGGGCTTTTTTTACAGCCGTCATCGGTCGTCTCCCTTTTTCGGTTTCTGGATATAGAGATAACGCATGCCGCCGCTTGAAAGTTGCCTGACGGCTGTGCTGCATGCTATACGCTCATATGTTTAAATCCCTGAACACGCCCGCTGATTTTATCAAAGATGCGCTGGATGACGCCACCTTTCTGATCATGGAAAGCCTGGGCGAACCGCTGGGGCCGCCCGCGAAATCCTGGCTGAAGAAAAAGCTGGCGGGAGACGAAAAACAGAAGCTGTCGGACATTATTGGCCGCCGGATCGAAACGCGCAAACCATCCGCCTATCTGGTCAATAAATCCTATATCCAGGGCATACCGTTCTATATCGATGAACGCGCGCTGATCCCCCGCTCCTTTATCGGCGAGTTGCTGTTCACTGAAAATGCATTGCCAATTCCGCCGTGCGTAAACACTGTGCTGGATTTATGTACCGGTTCCGGCTGCCTTGCATTGCTGGCGGCGCAGGTGTTTATCGATGCGCAGGTCGATGCCGTGGATCTATCGCCCGATGCGCTGAAAGTCGCCGAGCGTAACCTGGATTTAAGCCCGTTCGGCGGGCGCGTCACATTGCATCAGGGCGATCTGTTCGCGTCGCTCGCGGGCAAAACTTATGACATCATCCTCACCAACCCGCCTTATGTGGATGCGCAAGGCATGAACGCCCTGCCCGACGAATACCGGCATGAACCGTCTATGGCGCTTGGCGCGGGGGACGACGGGCTGGATATCGTGCATACCATCCTGAAAGACAGCGCCCGGCATCTGAACAAAGGCGGGGTCCTGATCTGCGAAATCGGCCGCTGCGCCCCAGCCTTGATCGCCGCTTATCCGAATATCCATTTCAACTGGCTGGAAACCGCCACCTCCACCGATGAAGTGTTCTGGCTGGGCTGGGAAGACCTTATCTGATTTATTTTTACATAAAATAAATCAGATTTATATAGCGTGCGGGACATTCTCCGCTTAAAAAGTAGGCATGATACGGTTTTCGTTTATTTCCCTGCTGGCCCTGCTTGTTTTAACGCCGTGCGCGTTGGCGCAAATGACGCCCCTGCCCGACAAGCCTGCGTCTGACTGCGCCGACCAGTATCTGCATGGCGCGGATGAATACTGGCCGGTGGTGGGCGATATTATGCGGTTCAACGCCATGTTCGAAAATTATATCGAATTATGCGGCAAGGAAGACCCCAAACAATTCAAGGCGATCAAGCCTTTCATCGACAACATGAAAATCCGCGCGAAGCAGGATGTCGATGATTCATACCGGGTGATGTCCGTGATTATCCGCAGCAAAGTCGCCGTGCCTGCCGCGTGCAGTAAAGACAAGGCCGCGCAGGACAAAGCGATCCTGCAGTTTCATTCGGCCATGGATGCACAAGGCGACAAAGCCCAGTCCCGGCTGGAGCGCAGCGCAAAGGGACTGGAAGGCGGCAAGGATACCGGCGTCTGCCATAATTTGATCGCCATAAAAGACGAAGTGGAAAAACATACGAAGGGCAAAAGCCTGGACAATCCGCTTTACCAGATTTCTTTCCTGCGCGGCATGGCCAGCGCCCCCGGCAATATCCGCCAGACCCGCATGTACCAGGTGTATCGCGGCGCCCTTCAGGATGTGCAACTGGCCCGCGCGGCCAAGGCCACCGCCGGCATGGGACCGAAGCCAAAAAATAAATAATATTCCTGCTTTGACATTCCGCCGATTTTGGATTGTCATGGAGGGATGTCTGAAGATCGTCAGCCAGTTTTCAAGGATTCGTTATGGTGAAAGCGCGTGAACCGGTTTACCGTGTGGTGAAGCGCGACGGGATGTTTGAAATCCGCGCCTATGAACCCATGACTCTGGCCGAAGTACAGCTGGACAATCCATCGCGCAAACAGGCGCTGGATGAAGGATTCAAAGTTCTGCATGATTATATCGGCGGCGCGAATGACAAACACATGCGCCTTGCCATGACCATTCCCGTCACGCATCAGCCCGCAGGCGACCGCCAGAACGGCATCAGCTGGATCGTCCGCTTTATCATGCCGTCTTCGGTTCTGTTTCATAAGCTGCCCAAGCCGAAGGACGAACGGATCAGCCTATTCCGCGTGCCGGTCGGCCGCGCCGCCATTATCCGTTTTCCAGGCCGCGTGGATGATGCCGTATTGAAGGAAAAAACTGCAGAGCTTCGCAACTGGATTAAAGCCCAGCAAGTTTCCGCGGCCGCCCCGCCGACATATGCCTTGTACAACCCGCCCTGGGTTCTGCCGTTTTTGCGGCGGAATGAAGTGATGATCGGGATTGAATATTAAATCTGGATACGCAGCGTAATGCTGCCGAAATCAAGCTCCACGGATTTCTGCGCCTGCTTTGGCAATGGAATGCCCAGACCGCGGCAATAGAGCATCAAGGCAGCAGCGATAAAGTCGCGCCCGTAATCCATATCGTAGCTTTCATGCTTTAAATTATTTTCAATTTTAACCGCAAATTTTGTGGAATCCTCAGGATGCGGCGCCACGCTTGTCACCGTACCGGGCGGCGGTTTTTTCATTTCTTTCTGAACGCTTAAGGCATAAATGGCCTTATAGGTTTCGCTGTAATCAAAATAAATGCGCCGGTCTTCGCGTGGCATATGAATCAGCCTTAAAATTTCATGCCGATATCCTAGCGCAAAGCAGGCAAAAGGACTATGATGAATAGATCAACTTTATTTATGGATATGAAAATGAACAAATCCCTTGCGCTGACCGGATTGATGCTTTTCCTGACCATTTTTACAGCCCCGGCGATTGCGCAGACACCGCCACCGCCCATGCCGCCGGAGGGCCAAACCATCCTGAACATTTCTGCGACCGAACATACGGAAGTGCAGCAGGATATCCTGGTGGCATCTCTGCGCATTGATCGCAAGGGCGCGGACCCGGTCGCCCTTCAGAATGAAATCAATAAACAGATGGACGAAGCCCTGACCCGGGCAAAAGCCGTAGCCTCTGTCCAGGTTTCAACAGGACAGTACTATGTTTATCCTGTCGATCCTGAACCCAATCCCGCCAAGGCCACCAAAACACCCCGCCACTGGCAAGGTGCGCAAACGCTACAACTGAAGAGCCGCGATTCCGCCGCGATCCTTAAGCTGGCTGGAGAATTGCAGGAAGCCGGATTGGTCATGGACGACCTGTCTTACACACTATCGCCCGAAAAAGCCGAAGAGGCGAAAGACGGGTTGATGGAACGCGCCCTTGCCAAAGTCAAGGCAAAGGCCGACCGCGCCGCCAAAGCGATGGGTAAGCCAAAGGCAGAGATGGTGGAAATCAGCATTGATGCATCCAACCAGGTCGCTCCGCCTCGGCCAATGATGGCGATGGCCATGGCAAAAGGCGCGGATATGCAGACACCCTCCGCCGAGCCGGGCCAGGAACAGATTGACCTGACCGTCAGCGCCCGCGTTCTTCTCAAGCCGTAAAGAAATATATCACTATGCTTGGACTTGATCTTCTTGCAGCGGCGCCGACGATGGCGGTGCATGTCGACTCCCCCGCTTGCATTGTACGCCGCGCACCCGTGATCAGCGTTACGCCGGAAAGCAAAGAGATTCGTTTTGATATGTCGCAAACGACGGCACAGTTGTCATCCATGGGAAGTGATACGGTTAGTCCCTATGCGCCCGGCACGATAACCGTCACCGACGGTATACGCCGCGACCGTCCTGTCACCAGCATAAAAATCACGCAAAACGTGGAACAGGATCCGGTTCGCAGCGTATTTTGCATGACTTATAATACCATCGATGTGAACATCAAACTGCAGCCGGTTATCTATATCGCGCGTGAAGTGGCCCCCGGCCCGTGCCGCAATGCCGTGATTGAGCATGAGAAGAAACACGTGCGTGTGGATAGAGAGATCGTCAATGATTTCGCGCAACGCATCGGCTATGCTGTCCAGGCCGCCGTTAATGAAATTGGCGCGGTCGGGCCGCAAAATATGGGCGGCGAAAAAGATGCGCAAAAGGCCATGAACGAACATATCAGCAACGCCATCAAATCGCTGGAACTGCCTATGTCCACAGAAATGCGCCGCCGCCAGGCGGAAGTTGATTCACTGCAGGAATATGAGCGCGTGAACAGAATTTGCGGCTCTTCACGATGAAAATTTTTTCCAGTTTCGCGTTTTTTATCTGCGTTCTTTGCTTTTCCAGCTATGCCCTTGCCGATTCGTTCAAGTGTCCGTCGATGGGCACGCCTGCAATCAAGATTGTTACCAAGGCTGCGCAGCCGCAATTCGATTTTTCCATGACGCAGCAGGCGCTAGATGCAAAATTCGCGGCCTCCACCCTGTCCTCCCCGGAAATCTATCACCTAGAGATTAATTCGGTCATGACCGGCAACCTGACCGCCGCGCATAAATCCCATATGCGTCAGATTACCGATCCACAAACAGGCCAGACCTGTATCGGCCTCGATAAGATCGACGTCACCATGACGATCATACCGCGCATCTACATGGCGTCGGAATTCCGCAAGCAAGAATGCCAGTATGCCGCCTTCTTCACCCATGAAATGAAGCATGTGGAAACGGACAAAATCCTGATGCTGGAATATAAACCGCGCATGCGAGATGCCCTGATTCTGGCGCTCGCCATGCCAGGCGATATCATGATCGGCCCGGTGCCCGCGCCCGACATCGAAGCTGCGAAGACAACTCTGCGCGGCCGCGTCCAGGGCGTGATCGATGGTATTTATACTTTGATGATGCAGGAACGCCTGAACCGCCAAAAGAAGATCGACACATGGGGCGAATATGCGGGATTGAGCAATGCTTGTTAATCAATACACTGCCCTATTTTTAATTCTATTGTCGTTGCCGCTGTCAGGATGTCAGTCTTCAACGAATAAGGATTCATATTTACCCAAACCGGGCACTGTTGAAGCAAAGGAACTATGCGAGCATTTTGCAGGGGAAGAGCCTTATGACGCCGAACGCGCGGCGGAGATTAACCATGCCCTTAACAAGCTTGAATGCAAATTTGATTGATTTTACTTAAGCTTTAATTCTTTTTTTAGTTGCCCGAGATAAGGCGCATCTTTTGGCGCAATCATTAAAGCTTTCTCCAGCCAAGGTCTGGCCTCAACCTTATTCTCATCCAGCAGAAACTTTACGGCCTGCGCATAATACGCCGCACCGAGTTGTAATTTTACATCATGATTTTTGAGGTTCTTTTCCTGCGCATATTCAAGAACACGGATCGATTCATCAATATGCCCCTGCTTCATCTGCGCGTCGGACAGGGCCAGCATCAGGCGGATACTATCCGGTTTTTCCGATAAAGCCTGCATCAGCGTTAATTCCTGTGCCACCAGAGCGCGGCGTTCGGCACGTATACCGGATGTTTCAAATGCCGCGGGAGCGGAAGGCAGATCAGGATGGCCAAGCCAGAGATACAGGCCAAGAACCGTTACTGGAATAAGGCCTGCCAATATCAATGCCGCCCGCCTCTGTCCCTTTAACGGCTGCAAAAGCAAAGCCGTCACGATGGCCGTCAGGATCGCGCCGATCAAAACAACGATCATGCTTTCCCCCGCCGGAATAAAAATGCCGCCGCGATGCCGCCGCAAGCCAGAATCAGAAACGGCCCGGCCCAAAGCAGCCAGGTCGATGGCTGCACGGGCGGTTTCATCAGGACAGAGTCACCGTAGCGGCTTTGCAGGTAATCCAGGATCGCCTGTTCGTTTTCACCGGCCTTCAGCTTTTCACGCACCACGGCGCGCATATCTTTCGCCACATCGGCGCCGGAATCGGCAATGCTTTCACTCTGGCAGACGACGCAACGTATATCGCGGTAAATGGATTCTGCTTTTTTTTCCAAAACCTGATCCGCCATACGCTCATCCGGCAAGGACGTTGCGCCGGCATATGAAGCCATCAGGCAAAACAGGCATGTCAGAATCAATCGCACCATCACTGCAACTCTTTGATCATGGGCAGGATTTTTTTATTCAGATCATCCTCCATGATCGGCCCATTCAGGCGATAACGGATAATCCCTTTACGATCGATAATCATCGTGGTCGGCACGCCGGATACACCGAAGGCAATGCTGATTTTTCCTGCTGCATCGTTCGCCAGTTTTTTATACGGATTTCCCAAACGGTCCAGATAGGCTTTATTGCGCACAGGATCATCACGATAACCGACGCCGTAGACAGACGCGCCTGATTGGGACAAGCGCATAATCATCGGATGCTCGTAGGCGCAAGGACCGCACCAGCTGGCAAAAAAATTCAGAACCGTAACGTGTCCTTTCAGATCATTTTGATCAAAAGCGTCCGATTCAAATACAGGAACCATTTTTTCCATCAACGGATTCTGCAGTGTATGGATCTCAGGCCCTTTTTTCAGCATCATCACCGCTGTAATACCAATCAGGATACATATGGCCAGCGGCAAAAATTCTAATAGTTTTTTCGGCACAACCGTCCTCCCACACCCAGCAACCCACCCAGCGCAATCATCATATACCCAATCCATAAATACGGCGCCAGCGGATGCGTCCAGGCGCGGATCACCCAGCCGCCATTCGTATCCCGTTCGCCCAGCGTCACATATAAATCGTCATGCAGGCTCTGGCGGATCGCGGCCTCGGTTGTCGTTTGCCCTGCAACCGGGAAGCGCCTGCGTTCCGGCTTCATGACGGCAAAGGTTTTTCCGCCTTCGCGCGCTGCCTCGACAAATGCCATGACGCTGGAATAGTTTTCACCAAACACCGGCTCAATTTTTTTCAAGGTCAACGTGTAGCCGCCCACCTTCATAGTTTCACCCTGTTTCATCACTTTGGCATTGTCATTCACCCACAGGCTGCTGCCGATCATGCCCGCGATGGCAACGCCCAGACCCATATGCGCCAGCGTCATGCTCCATTGAGACAAAGGCAGGCGCTGCACACGCTCCCATTTCAATCCGTTCGTGCGCTGTATGAAATCAAGAATGGATGCGGCCACCAGCCATGCGGAAAGTCCTAATCCTGCTGCGGATAAATACGGCGCCTTCGTTTGCATGCCTAGAATAATCAGTGTAACAAATCCAGTAGTCAGAACCGCCATGGCTATTCGGTTTGAAACAGTTTTTGCGTCTCCCTGTTTCCATGGGATGAATGGCGCTACGCCCATCAAAATAAGCATTGGCACGCATAAAGGCACAAAGGTCGCATGAAAATAAGGCGGCCCCACCGAGATCTGGCCAAGGTTAAACGCACTCAGGATCAGCGGATACAGCGTGCCAATAAAAACCGTGGCGCAGGCCGTCGACAAAAACAGATTATTCAGCACCAATGCGCCTTCGCGACTGATCGGCGCGAACAGTGCCGGGCTATCCAGCCGCCCTGCCCGCATGCCGTACAACGTCAATGCACCGCCCGTATAAACCATCAGCAATCCCAGGATAAACAGTCCGCGCATCGGATCGGTCGCGAAGGCATGAACAGACGTCAGAACACCAGATCGTACCAGGAACGTACCAAGCAGGGACAAGCCGAAAGTTAGGATCGCAAGCAGCAGTGTCCAGCGTTTCAATACCTGCCGATGCTGCGTAACGATGGCGGAATGCAACAATGCAGTCCCGGACAACCAAGGCATCAATGATGCATTTTCCACCGGATCCCAGAACCACCAGCCGCCCCAGCCAAGCTCGTAATATGCCCACCACGATCCCAGAGCGATCCCGGCGGACAGCGATGTCCACGCCAGGATCACCCACAGGCGCAGCCTTGAAACAATCTCTGCGTCAAATTTGCCCGCCAGCAGCGCGGCAGCCGCATAGGAAAACGCCACTGAAAACCCGACATAACCGCCATATAAAAGCGGCGGGTGGATCGCCAGCGCCGGATCCTGCAGCACCGGATTAAGCCCGCGCCCGTCCACAGGCGGCAGGCCCACGCGCTCAAACGGGTCGGAAGCCAGAAGCGCAAAAAGGATAAATCCTGCGCCGATCATGCCCTGCACGCCCAGGACCTTGGCCGTAAATGCGGGATCGGTACGATCCTTTACCGCTACAAACGCACCGAACCCCGCCAGCACCAAAATCCACAACAAGATCGATCCTTCATGGTTGCCCCAGACTCCGGCAATGCGATAGATCAAGGGTTTCAACGAATGACTGTTAGCGATGACATTGGCGACGCTGAGATCCGTCACGATATAAGAATACGTTAGCGCCAGAAACGATCCCGCCACCAGACCGAACTGCACAAAGGCCGCGCGCGGCGCCAAAGGCGCAAACCGTTCATAAACACCCATTGCCTGGACGATGGACACCAGCAACGCAAGGATCAGCATGAACAGCCCAAGCTCAGGAATCATACACTACTCCCTGTATTCCGTCATCCCGGCGAAGGCCGGGACCCATAGAATAGCGACGTCAGCGCAAACGGCAAAATCCGGTTTCAATGTTCGCCTTTTGTAATTCACGGCACCACCGCATGGATCCCGGCCTTCGCCGGGATGACGGCTTTGTTTTTAAGGCCACGCGCTACCTCAGGCGGCATATAATTCTCATCATGCTTTGCCAGCAGCTGTGTTGCCACGAACGTCCCGTCCGAATCCATATTTCCGGTTGCGACTACGCCTGAATTTTCACGAAACAGATCGGGCACGATCCCGTCATAGGTCACATCCACGGTTTCGATTTCATCCGTCACTTTAAACCGGACGACGTGCCCTTCCTTCTTTATCGACCCTTTTTCCACCAGCCCGCCCAGCCGGAAGGGCCGCTCCGGCGCAATGAATTTCGCTGTCGCGCCCTTTACATCCGACGGCATATAGAAAAACGTAACCTTGTCACGCAACGCGAACAACGCCAACCCGCCTGCGACCGCAAACCCGAGAAGAACAAGACCGATGGCATATATGCGCTGCTGCCTGCGGGTCACTTGCTGTCGCCCTCCCGCCGCTTCAATGAAAAATTCCGCCAGATGCTGATTAATATCAAGCCAGCCAAAATCGTTATCACAACCCCATAGGCAGGCCAGATATAAATACCGTATCCATGAAAATCAGGCATGATTGACCTTTCTTATCATCATGATTTCAATCCGCCTTGCGCGGATTTCGTTATCAAGGCGCAACACAGAAAGCGCGATGAACAAAAACAGATACGCCCCCGCCATCACCAGAAGCGGCATCAGCATACCGGGCGCGATGGACGGGTTGGCGATGCGCGACAGGCTGGAAATGCTGGAGGGCTGGTGCAGCGTGTTCCACCAGTCGACGGAAAACTTGATCACCGGCAGATTGACCAAACCGATGATCGACAGCCACGCAGCGGCATTGAGGCCGCGATCCTTATTCTCAAACGCATTGCCGATGGCAATGATGCCGATATATAGAAAAAACAGTACAAGAACAGATGTCAGCCGCGCATCCCACACCCACCACGTGCCCCATGTCGGCTGCCCCCAGATCGATCCGGTGATCAGGCAGATTGCCGTAAATGCCGCACCTGCGGGCGCCATGGCGCGGATATAGAGTCCCGCCAGCATATGCTTCCACACCAGAAACAGGATGCCTGACACACCCAGCGACGCATAGGCCATCATCGCCATCCAGGCGGCGGGCACATGGATATACATGATGCGCACGGATTCCGATTGCAGGTAATCCGGCGGTGAATCAAACAGAGCGAGATAAAAACCCCAGACAAAAAGAATGAGGCTGATCATGCCTGAGACGATCATCGCCGGGCCGCTCAAACTCTGAAACCTTTTTGGATTGGCGTAACCGAACATCAGTTTTTTACCCTCGCCTTTAACATCGCGCCGCAGGCGATCATCACCAGCGGCAGCGCCGCCGCCAGCATGGCCCAGAGCAGCAGGACCGGCGACCATGCCACTCCGCCCGTGCGCTGCAATTCCATTGCGCCCGCCATGAAAATCAGTACGGGGCTATAAAGCGGCATCACCAGCAGAGCCAGCAAAACCGTCCCCTGCCGCGCCCCGCCGGACAAGGCTGCGCACAATCCACCCAGTACAATCAACAGCATGCTTGCGGGCAACAGCGCGGCGGAGATAAACAGCGCATTCCACGCTTCCAGCCCCAGCATCAGCCCCAGCACCGGCCCGGCCAGCACCAGCGGCAGGCCGGTAAACATCCACGCCGCCGTCAGGCGTCCCGCCGCATATAAAGGCATCGCTGCCCCTGACGCCACCAGCGCGTCCAGCGTTCCGTCTTTCGCGTCATCTTCGAACAGGCGGTCGGAGGCGAGCACACCCGCGAACAACGCCGCCATGCCGATCAGTCCGGATGAAGCGCTTTGCAGCAGCACAGGATCGGGCGCGAGACCCAGCGGCATCAATGCTACCGCGAGAATGAAGAATATCGCCGCCGTCATTGCCTGCGCCGGGCGGCGGATGGTCAGACGCAGGTCGCGGATGAGTGTGGGGAGCAAGACATTCCTTTTACACGCGTCATCCCCGCGAAGGCGGGGATCCGGCGGGCCAGGCTCGCTGTTGCGATAATGCGTCGCCAGATCCCCGCCTTCGCGGGGATGACGATAAGAGTAGAGGTCAAGAACAACACTCGCCCCCCACACATCCGGCCTGTGCGTGCCAATCACCACAACGCCGCCATTGCCTGCATGCTGACGCGCTGCGTCACTCATGCGGCGGAGATTGTCTTCATCCAGCCCTGTCTCCGGCTCATCCAGCAGCCAGACGGGTTGATCAGCCGTAAATAACCGCGACAGCGATACACGCCTCACCTGTCCGCGCGATAGATACCGGACCGGCATGTCTTCCAGACCGCCGCTAAGAGGATCCGGCGCATCAGCGCCCCAAAACCGCAAATTTTCCCGAACCGTCAAATCGCCCTTTAGCGGGTCATCGGTGCCGATCCAGCATGCATCGCCCAGCCCCAGCGGCCGTCCATTCCACAATATATCGCCCTGCGCCGCTGTCAGTCTGGCCAGCGCGCGCAGCAGGCTGGTCTTTCCGCTGCCGTTCGGCCCGATCAGGGCCAGAATCGTGCCTTTTTCCGCGTTGAATGACACGGAGTCAAACACCACCCGTTCGCCGCGCCGGACGCCAAGCCGTTGTATCGAGAGAGTCATGGAGAGGTTTTACAAAGACCAGGCCGTGAAAGCAACACGGCAGAAAGTATGCGCGCCCTTAAACCCCCTTTTGCCCCCGGTAAGAGCGTGTTAACCTGTTCACGGTATAGTCATCTGGCCACTCTGGCATTATTCCATTATCCCGCAAGGACTTAAATCCATGACCCGCACAGGACACGACTCCCTTAAAACCCGCAAGACGCTTACGGTTGACGGGAAAACCTATGATTATTTCAGCCTGAAAACGGCAGCCGCGCAGATCGGCGATATCGACCGCCTGCCCTTCTCCATGAAAGTTCTTTTGGAAAATCTTTTGCGGTT
This sequence comes from Alphaproteobacteria bacterium, assembly GCA_044220535.1. Lineage (GTDB taxonomy): Bacteria > Pseudomonadota > Alphaproteobacteria > Micavibrionales > Micavibrionaceae > JBDHTS01. The sequence continues at coordinate 12,627 of JBGAQU010000017.1, forward strand.
CGAGGACGGGGTTTCGGTCAAGGTTGAGGACATCAAGGCCTGCCATGCCTGGCTGGACAATAAGGGCAAGACAGAGCATGAGGTGGATTACCGCCCGGCCCGCGTGCTGATGCAGGATTTCACCGGCGTTCCCGCCGTGGTCGACCTGGCCGCGATGCGCGAGGCGATGGTGCAGCTGGGCGGCAATGCCCAGAAGATCAACCCGCTGGCCGCTGTCGATCTCGTGATCGACCACTCGGTCATGGTGGATGAATTCGGCACGCCGAAAGCGTTTCAGGATAACGTCGATCGCGAATTCGAGCGCAACGGCGAACGATACGAATTCCTGCGCTGGGGCCAGGACGCGTTCAAGAATTTCCGCGTGGTGCCGCCCGGCACCGGCATCTGCCACCAGGTGAACCTTGAATATCTCGCCCAGACCATCTGGGTCGAACAGGATGAAGACAGCAAGGCCAACGTCGCCTATCCCGACACGCTGGTCGGCACCGACTCCCACACCACCATGGTGAACGGCATGGCCGTGCTCGGCTGGGGCGTGGGCGGGATCGAGGCGGAGGCCGCGATGCTGGGCCAGCCCGTCTCCATGCTGATCCCCGAAGTCATCGGATTCAAGATGAAGGGCAAGCTGAAGGAAGGCGCGACCGCGACAGATTTGGTTCTGACCGTAACAGAGATGCTGCGTAAAAAAGGCGTGGTCAATAAATTCGTCGAATTCTACGGCCCAGGCCTCGACAATCTGACCCTCGCCGACCGCGCGACCATCGCCAACATGGCGCCGGAATACGGCGCGACCTGCGGCTTCTTCCCAATCGACGCGGAAACCATCCGCTTCCTGGAATTCACGGGCCGCGACAAAGCACGCTGCAAACTGGTCGAGGCATACGCGAAGGAACAAGGCATGTGGCGCGATGCGTCCACGCCGGATCCTGTGTTCAGTGACACGCTGAACCTGGACCTGTCCACGGTTGAACCGTCCCTCGCCGGGCCGAAACGCCCGCAGGACCGCGTGCTGCTGTCGAAATCTTCCGAAGTATTCCTGAACTACCTGAACGAAAACAAAGTGCCGCCGAAGGAAATCCATGTTCACGGCGCGAACCATGATTTCAACCTGAAACAGGGCGACGTCGTTATTGCCGCCATCACGTCCTGCACCAACACCTCCAACCCGGCGGTAATGCTGGGCGCTGGATTGCTGGCGAAGAAGGCTGTTGAAAAAGGCCTGACTGTAAAACCGTGGGTGAAAACTTCTTTGGCTCCCGGATCGCAGGTCGTGACCGATTACCTGGCGAAGGCTGGCGTCGATAAATATCTCGACCAGCTGGGCTTTAACCTGGTCGGCTATGGCTGTACCACCTGTATCGGCAATTCCGGCCCGCTGCCGGAACACATCATCACGGCTGTTGAGGAAGGCGACCTGACCGTTGCCGCCGTGCTGTCCGGCAACCGTAACTTCGAAGGCCGCATCAGCCCGCAGGTGAAGGCGAACTATCTCGCCTCTCCGCCTCTGGTCGTCGCCTATGCGCTGGCGGGCAATATGCTGCTCGACCTGACCAAAGACCCGATTGGCGAAGGCAAGGACGGCAAGCCTGTTTACCTGAAAGACATCTGGCCGACCAGCCAGGAAGTCGACGCGGCCATTGCCAGCTTCCTGACGCCTGAAATGTTCCGCTCGCGCTATTCCAACGTGTTCCAGGGACCGAAGGAATGGCAGGGCATCAAGAGCGGCACGGGCGAAACCTATAAATGGGACGGCAAATCGACCTATGTCGCCAACCCGCCCTATTTCGAAGGCATGGATAAAACCGCGAAGGCCGTTCCCGCCATCAAGGGCGCGAAATGCCTGGCGCTGTTCGGCGATTCCATCACCACCGACCACATCTCCCCCGCAGGCAACATCAAGAAAGAGTCACCTGCCGGTAAATACCTGATGGATCATGGCGTGGAGCCGCGGGATTTCAACTCCTACGGCGCGCGGCGCGGCCATCATGAAGTGATGATGCGCGGCACATTCGCAAACATCCGCATCAAGAACGAAATGCTCGGCAATGTCGAAGGCGGCTATACCAACTACCTGCCGACCGGCGAGCAGATGTCCATCTACAACGCCGCGATGAAATATATCGAGGACGGCACGCCGCTGATCGTGGTGGCGGGCAAGGAATACGGTACCGGTTCATCCCGCGACTGGGCAGCGAAAGGTACAAGGCTGCTCGGCGTCAAGGTCGTGCTGGCCGAAAGCTTCGAGCGGATCCACCGCTCCAACCTGGTCGGCATGGGCGTCCTGCCGCTCGTCTTCAAAAATGGCGACAGCCGCAAGACCCTGAACCTGACCGGCAAGGAAAGCTTCGATATCCTCGGCCTCGAAAGCGGCATCAAGCCCCGCATGGATGTCACCGTCCGCATCACGCGCGAAGACGGCACGACCCAGGACGTCAAAGTCCTGTGCCGCATCGACACGCAGAATGAAGTGGAATACTTCAACAACGGCGGCATCCTGCACTTTGTGCTTCGGAGCCTGGCCGGGGCGTTGAAGAAGTCCAAGGTGGCTTAATCAGGCACCTTCGGAACGATTGCAACACCGGAATAGTTAACCCTTTGAAAGCCAGCGTCCCAAAAGGATGTTGGCTTTTCTAGAACCTCTTCTTGATAGCCAATAATAATCTCTGCAGATTTAGGAATCCGATTGGAGAAAGCCTGATCAACTTCTCTTCGTAATTGGCTCATGGGGTTAAGACGAGAGCCAGATCCATAATGCCTATCATTTTCAGCGTTAACCCGAACCAGGTTATAGTCAGAAAAATTTTTGCCAGTAAGCGTGAAATAATCAGTGATTGAGATTGGTAATCGTTCGATTGCACTCATATGCCTCTCCATTTTTTAGGAAAAATAAATTATCTTTTTGCATATGTCAAATAATTAAATTTTATTGTCCTTCATCTGCTTCTCCAGCAGCTTCCTTGCAAAAACCACCGCGCTATCAACCATCTCCGTGAAGTCCGGGCGGTCGGGGCGGTAGGTGACTTCGAGTAGATTTTCAAACTGGTCGATAGCGCTTTTCAAGCGGCCGAGTTTCTGGCCGGCTTCCACGCCTTGTTTGGCTTCGGGGGTTCTGGAGTCGATCAGGCCCAGCGCCTGTTTCTGCCGCGCCATGCCGACGAGGAAGGTCATCTGGATGCCTTCCAGGAAGGCGGCGGCGGCGCTGAGGCACTGGCTTGGTTTGACGTCGCGCCCAGCTTTTTTCTTCGCGGTAAAGTTGAATGTCGTCGTGCGGTTGGGGCCGCGCAGGATGACGCCGCAGCGGCCTTCCGTGGCGCCGACGTTCAAAACCATGGCGACGTTGGAATCATACTGGATGGTGACGGTCTTGCCCGCCTTGTGAAACGCGTCCCGCGCGATATCGACGGATTTATCATAGTCGTCTTTGTTACGCGCGTCGCATTGTTCGATGATGTCGAGGAACGGGTGGCGCGGCACTTCGCCCTTTTCAAAAATAAGGCGGCCCTTGTGATAGACCGCGACCCAGCGATTGGGATTCCATTTTTTCTCGTATCCCTTGAACAGGGAAATATAGGCGTAGTCCCAATCGAATTTCTGAGAGCGTGACAGGATCGGCCCATGCTCCTGAAAGTCGCGAGTCAGATGCGCGGCCAGGCGCACGCAGCTGTGCATGTTCTGGGCGCGGATCACAAAAGTCTCACTAACCTCGTCCAGATTGGGGTTGATCAGAGGTACTTTGATGCGGTTGCTTAGCGCGATGATCGGCGGCTTGTCCGAGATATCGCTCGGCAAGGCATCCTGGATCACGAATTTTTCGCGGAGAAGCGTAGCGGCAAAGTCTGGCATGGGGTTTTAAAGACCGAATGGATAAAAAAAGAAAATCAGCACTTAAAGAGTATAACCAAATCCGTTAAGCTTTGGTTGAGATTAAACACGACTTAATTCTGGAAAAATACCATGGGCCATACAGACCATCACAATCACCACCACGCCCCTGAGGCCAAGGGATGGCATGTTGCTTCCCTGCTCTGCGCGATCTTTGCCTTTACGGTGCTGTGCCATTACATGCTGGTTAAGGAAATGGCCTATGACTGGATGCTGGATTATAAAAATGCCGAGGCGTCCCGTTCAGCGCCGTCCAGCCATTAAAACCAGCGTTTCACGTCGCCGCGGTAATTCTGGTAGTCGTCCCCGAACGTATCATGCATACGGTCTTCCTCCGCCGGCACGGCATAATGGGTAATGTAATAAAGCAGGCCGGGCAGAACCAGCAACGCCATGGCCACGTCCATCAGGACGGCCATGCCAATATAAACAATCGTCAGCGATATATAGAGCGGGTTGCGGGTAAAGGCATAGACATTGCCCTTTAACAATACGTCGCCGTCTTTCTGGGCAGGGGATATGCCATGCATCCCTAAAAAGCGGATGGTTAAATACATAAGCGAACCGCCTGTCGTAATGATCACCATGCCCAGAAAAAACTGCGTCCAGAAATAAAACAGCGACAGGTTGATCGCCAGGCCCAGGATAAAATTCAGAACAAACGCGGCGGCGAAGACAGCGCCGTACAATTCAAATGGATTGTTCAGGATGCGGTCTTTGTAAATTTCCAGCGTATTATTGTTTTCAAACATGATTGGACCCTGCCAGTTCAAACCAATGTTATACCAATAAAAAAGGGCGCAGCCAATGCTGCGCCCTTTTTGCGATCTTGTAGATTACTGTGCCGGGGCAGGAGTCGGGGCCGGGGTGGCTTCCGGCTGGTCGCCTTTTTTGTCGGCTTCGCTGCTCATGCTGTCAAAGCTGGGGGCAGTTTCGGTCGATGCACCGTCAGCAGGCGGCGTGGTTGTGGTCGTGGTGCCGTCCGGGGACGTTGTGGTCGCGGTGCCATCCGGGGTTACAGTGGTGGACGTGCCAACCGGGGATGTCGTGGTGGTCGTGCCATCCGGAGCAACGGTCGTGACAGGCGCTGCGCCATCGGCAGGTGCGGCCATCGAGCCGGTGCTGCTGAATTCAACAGCAGGGGCCGGAGCCGCTTCGGTTGTGGCAGCAGGCGCCATCGCCGTGCCCTCAGCCGCAGGGGTCGTGGCAGCTGTGTCAGCAGCCGGAGCCATCGTGGTGCTTTCGGTTGTTGTAGTGGTGGTTGTCTCAGTGCTCTCTTCTTTTTTGCCGCAAGCGGACAGGGTCAGAGCAAGGCCAGCAACAGCGGTTGCAAGCACGAGTGTTTTTACAGTGGCTTTATTGTTGTTTTTCATGGCGTTACCTTTTCTTCTTCATTTAACATCTTGGTGTTGCAGGTCCGGACGCCACGCGGGGCCTCCATCATAAGGGGACTCCTTTACCCTGAAACGCCGCCAGAGCAAAGAAAACAATTGTGGAAAAATTGTGTTAAGAGCCATTCATAATCCCTTTTACCGGCACGGCTTTCCGCTTTCATGTCCTTGAATTCAGACCCTCTGGAAAACGCAAAAACCTTTCGCCGGACGGGTTAACATTGCCGCTGCGCCATGATACCCTGCCGTCCGGCAATGAACCTTTAAACACAGGAACCGGACCCATGCCTTTCCTTGGCCATCTTTTAATTATGCTGCTCGATATATATGAATGGATTGTCGTCATCACGGCGGTGGTCAGCTGGCTGATCGCGTTTGAGGTCATCAGCGAGGCCAATACACAGACGCAAAACCTGGTCGGACTGCTCAAAAAATGCACGGACCCGGTGTTCAAGCCCTTAAGTAAATACATTCCCCCGATCGGCGGAATCGACATTACCCCGATCATCGTGATCATCCTGATCGAGATCCTGAAGGAGATTATCGTTCGCGTCATTATCTTCTAAACCCATGCCCGCGACCCTGATCAACGGCAAGGATGTGGCGACCTGCCTGCGCGACGATATCGCGGCGCAGGCCTCTGCCTTAAAAGTCAAAGGCATCACGCCAGGCCTTGCCGTGATCCTGGTCGGGGAAGACCCGGCCAGCCAGATTTATGTGCGCGGCAAGATCACCGCCTGCGAAAGGGCGGGAATCGCCAGCTTTGAATACAAGCCTACTGCCGATGTTACGGAACCCGAATTGCTGAAGCTGATCGGCGAGCTGAACCGCGACCCCGCCGTCCACGGCATTTTGCTGCAGCTTCCCCTGCCCGGCCATCTTGATGAAACCAAAATGATCCTGGCCATCGACCCGGCCAAGGATGTGGACGGGCTACATCCCATGAATGCGGGCCGCCTGATGGCTGGTCTGCCCGGCCCCGTCCCCTGCACACCGCAGGGCAGTGTGATGTTGATTAAGCAAATCCGCAAAGACCTAACCGGGATGCATGCCGTGGTGATCGGCAGATCGCTGCTGTTCGGCAAACCCATGGCACAACTGTTGCTGGCGGAAAATTGCACCGTCACGCACTGCCATTCCAAATCGAAAGACCTGCCTTCCCTTTGCCGCCAGGCCGATATCCTGGTTGCCGCCGTGGGCCGCGCTGCAATGGTAAAGGCCGATTGGGTGAAGCCTGGCGCCATCGTTATCGATGTCGGCATCAACCGGCTGGATGACGGCAAGGTCGTCGGGGATGTGGATTTCGATGCGGTTAAAGAGGTCGCGGGCGCCATTACGCCCGTACCCGGCGGGGTCGGGCCGATGACGATTGCCTGCCTGCTGGCCAATACGGTAAAGGCCGCAAGCCTTTCCAAATAATATTGAAAACTGCCTTTGATTTTTGCTGCCATGCAAAAATAGGGATATCTGCCGTTCATTTATTGCATGACTTGGTGGTTTTGCATTATCATTCCCTAAAATATGGGGAAATAAAAAATGTCTGGGAATGTTACGGATTTACTCGATTCACGCATCAGGGCCATCCTTGAACAGGCGGCGCAGCTGCCGGATTCAGGTTCTCCCGGATCGGCTGCGATCAGAAAACAATTCATGGCCGCCTGCGCGCAGATTGAAACAGCCCTGAAAAGAAAAGATGATCTTAACAATAAACTCTCCGCCTATGATCAGAAATCAAGGCAGATTTTAAGCCAGTTGAATGATCCGGAATGGGGTCCTGTAGGACAGGCGGCTTTGAGCACCGCGGCTGAATGCCACGTTCAGGAACGCGTACGTCCGTGCGTTTACGCATCAGACTATGATGATAAAGAAGAACCTTATCTCCCAACTTATGCCAGCTTCAGTTTTGATCCGGATGAATACGGTTTGGTCAATGCGATCAATATCGACCCCGTCAACACCACGTTCTCGCGGCTGTTCCGCGGCAAGGTTCATGAGCTTGTCCATGCGACAGCCCTTGCTAAATCCCCTGTATTACATGCATCGCCATGGAACCCCGCAACGGACGTCGTTCTTTGCCCGCGTGATTTCGTGCGCGTGATCCTATTAAGCGAACGGGACGCCTACGCGAAAGAGCCATGGCTTTGCCATCTGGCGCGGCCATTCCTTCCGGATATTGACGTGACGTGCGACAATGCGCCGGTCAAACCCCGGTGGTTCAAGGATATGAAGGAGATCGGTGGCAAACTGCCTTTCCTTCTGCAAAAAGCAGCCATCGATAGCCTGGACATCCAGCATAAATCCGAGTTGGGTGTCATTAAAACCTACAAGGATCATTATATAAGGTGGGCTTTAGAGGCTTATAAGAAAGCGTTGGATATCCGCGAACAAAAGAAAATGCCTATACCAACCTGCGTCAGGCTGGAAGACGAAGACATTCTTTCCGTCGGTGATTCCTATGGACCCAACGTTTTCAAGGATCAAAGCGGTCGCCTGATTGACGTTTACAGGGAAATACCGGAGTTCACTAAAGAACAGCAAGTCTTGATCGATGCGCTGAATAAGCGCCTTGGCATTAATTTCAGCGAAGACCGTCTGCGGAATACCCTGGGTACATATTTGCAATCCACAGGTAGAACTAAGGCGGAGTATCTCCATGATTCTAATAATCAGGGCGCCGTAAAAATCACCGAAAAACCAGCACCAAAACTGGAAGTTATCGCAGGCGGATTGGATGGCGGGCCGGCATAGATAAAATCGAGGACTGCAAATGAACCTTACCGATTATTTCGGCACTATTTCAGGTTTATGCAATGCCATGCTTCTGCACAAGGATCCAAAGTCAGAAGCAGTCGATGAAGTAAAATTCTCTTCAGAAATCGATATGCTGAACAAGCTGACAAAGCTCGTTTCATTCTCCCCTGCTTATAATCGCATGCACGAAAACATGATGGCGCGCCTGAAAAACCGATTGGAAAGCGATCGGGATTTTCAATTCAGGGCCAGCCAGTGGAAAAGCATGTCGCCGGATCAGCGGCTTAGCCTCATGGAAACGCTGGCCAGGCATCAGGCGATCATTCAGGAAAAAATCTACAGCATACCTGTCCACTCCACGCCTTATGACTGGCTGGATGAAGATGAAAAACTTCTTGGCAAAACCAAAACCAAAATTTTTGATATAAACCACCAAAACGATAAAACATTTCTCAATCGCTATATGCTTGAAAACTGTTCTCTCGCGGAAGCGATGCATATTGCCACGCATGAACAGACACATATTTTTCACATCTGGATGTGTCGAGCGTTCCTGAACAATATGATCAAAAAAGATCATGCTCTATATAAAGATTACAACCTGATTACTCATGCGAAATGCAACAGAGGCTATATTCCATCCAGTATAAATACGCCTTACTGGTTGCAGTTTGATGAAATAGATGCAGAAAAAGCCGGCTTGTTCTTTAAGGAGTATGGCAAGCGGATTCAAACAAAGACTCTGCCTCGGCAGTCGCCCAATATGCTGGCATGGGCCGCCGGGATTGCGTTAACGACTGCGGCCATAGGCCTTATTACCCAATCACGCAAGCCTGCGCCCATCTATCCATATTAAATCATTCGCCCTGCGACGCCGTAAACCCTGGCTTGCCATCAAAATTGTAGAGATTTTCAACCTTGATCACGTCCAGCTTCGCGCAAACGGCGTTCAGCAGGCCGATCATGTTTTGCGGCGTGGTTTTACCGTTACCTATGAACCGCAGGCGCCAGTGATCGACGCAGAAGGTTTCAGGCTGGCCGTCGGGCCAGACTTTTGTGCCGCGGTTGGAAAGTGAATCCAGTTTCAGGCCTTCGCACTCCAGCGGCTGGACCAATTTCGCCAGCGCATCGGCGTTGCCTTTGTCCCAGTCGATAAAGAAGTCGACGCCGATCAAGTCTTTCTTCGCATGCACGCGCGGTTTCAACGGCGGCATTTTCATCGCGCCGGACGCACCGCCTTTTGTATAAACGACAGGGCGCATTTTCTCAGGCTTCTTGCCCAGACGCGCAATCACGGCGCGGCCGAATGCATCCGTGCCGACTTTTTCCTTACTCTGGTCGGCGCGGTAAATATCGCCAGTGTGAATACCGTCTTCAATGGTTTTCAGCCACGCGTTATGCACGCGCTCAGCCACTTCGTTCTGGCCGATATGCGTCAGCATCATGATGGAGCCGAGCAGCAGGCCCGACGGGTTGGCGATGCCCTTGCCTGCAATATCGGGCGCGGAACCGTGGATGGCTTCGAACATGCCGAAATCCGTGCCGACATTGGACGATCCGCCAAGGCCGACCGAGCCAGTCACTTCGGCCGCGATGTCGGAAATGATATCGCCATACAGGTTTTCCGTGACGATCACGTCGAACATATCCGGTTTCGCCGCGATCTTGGCGGAACCGATATCGATGATCATGAAATTCTTTTCGATGTCGGGGTAATCTTCGCCGATTTCATCGAAGACCCGGTGGAACAGGCCATCGGCCATTTTCATGATGTTGTCTTTTGCCATGCACGTGACCTTTTTCCGGCCATTGCTGCGCGCGTATTCGAAGGCATAGCGGATAATGCGTTCGGAGCCCTGACGCGTGATGATCTTCACGGCCTCCACCGCGTCCTGCGTGTGGCGGTATTCGATGCCGCCGTAAATATCTTCCTCATTCTCCCGCACGATCACCATGTCCATGGTCGGGAAATTGGTTTCAACGTATGGCGCATAGGCAACGCAGGGGCGCACATTGGCGAACAGGCCCAAGGATTTCCTCACCGTCACGTTCAGGCTTTTAAACCCGCCGCCCTGCGGCGTGGTAATGGGGGATTTCAGAAAAACTTTGGTCCTGCGCAGGCTGTCCCACGAACTGTTTTCAATCCCGGTCTTGCAGCCGCGTTCATACACGGCCTTGCCGATCTCGATCTCCTCAATATCCAGCGCGGCCCCCGCTTCTTCAAGGATGCGCAGCGTCTGCTCCATGATTTCAGGGCCGATGCCATCGCCCTTGGCGACGGTGATTGCGGTTTTATTGGACATGTTCGGATTCTCCGGAGGAAGGAATAAGGCGTTGTTGCATCACAACAATACCCTAGAATCCTTGTTCAAAGGTTAATGCAATAAAAAGCTTGAAGAATAAGCTAAAACAGTATATTAAATATTATGTAATTAATAAGGATTGTTAATGGACACTCAAGCTAGCAGTTTTTCGTTCGTCCTCTTTAGCGAATGCCACAGACATTCTATTGGGCGAACTATTTAAAATTTCAATATATGATGTCTTAGAACGAGCCGCTCAAATTTTGAGAGGCGAAAGGCATGCTTTAGGTTATGAAGCATATTGCCAAACACTTAGAGCAAATCCTGATAAAATCGCACCGGTTCATTATGTTTATCTTTATGCAGAGGCTTATGCTGGCAGCGTTTCCTCAGAAAAGGTCCGGAAAGATTTTCCTGACGCAAAACGCTTAGCTCAATACTTGATTGATCATACGAATAGAGATCACCAGTATCTTATGCGCACTTTAGGAATTGATTTTAACTCCAATTATTCTGAAGAACGGCACAACGAACCATCTGTACCGGGTTTAATACATTCCATGTAAAAAAATCCCAGGCGGCCTGGGATCTTTTAAATTAGCTTAATTGGCCAGAGTAAGCTGCGGTTGTTCTTCCCCGTGCAGATATCTCAGGAAGCCTTCAACCGTACCTTCGCCGTCCCTGCTCTCTATGTAAGCAGCAGCATCTTCGAACACTGTCTTGCCAATACCAACACCCTGCTCAATTCTGTCACAAATTTCATAAATACCCAGACCCATTATGCTTTCGACCAGAACTTTCCCTGCCTTGGCCGAAGCCCTGAACGCATCGGCAAGTTTTTTACGGTTTTCAGCTGTATTGTCGAATGTCATTTTTATGTTTCCCTGTTTTATTGGTTTTATAAATTTATAGTTTTACGGAATATAAAAGTAAAGAGGCTCATTCAGCTTTTATTCGCAGCACCGGGCCTTTATGATGAGGCAGTTTTAATAGAAATGTTGCTCTCCATGTTCCTCCTCGCCTTTGCCCTTGGATTGCTGCCCCTTCCAGCCTTGGCCGCTTCGGAAACCGAAGTGCATGACCTGACGCATCATGGATGGGCCATGGCCTGCCTTGCGGCATTTATCCTCTCCTATCTTCCTGTGCTGTTCGAGGAAAAGACGCATCTCAGGAAATCGAAACCCGTCATGCTGGGCGCGGGCATTATCTGGATCATTATCGCGCTGATGGCGCCCGGTTCAGGGGTGGATAGCGACAGCGTGCATAACGCCGCCCTGCATGGGCTTGGCGAATATGCAGCGCTGCTGCTGTTCCTGCTGGCGGCGATGACCTATATCAACGCGCTGGAGGAACGGCATGTCTTCGCGGTGATCCGCGTGAAGCTGGTGCGCATGGGGCTGACCATGCGGCAGATGTTCTGGACCACGGGCATCATCGCGTTTTTCCTGTCCGGCATCGCCGACAATCTGACCACATCGCTGGTGCTGGGGGCGGTCGTGATGGCCGTGGGGGCTAAGGACAAAAAATTCATTTCCGCCGGATGCGTGAACGTGGTGTGCGCGGCGAATGCGGGCGGCGCGTTTTCGCCGTTTGGCGATATCACGACACTGATGGCGTGGCAGGCGGGCAAGGCGGGATTTTTTGAGTTCTTCGCGCTGTTCGTGCCGTCGGTCGTGTGTTTCCTGATCCCCGCCGTGGCGATGAGCTTCTTTATCCCGAAAACTACACCGGAAGCTGTGGCGGAAGACATCACCATGAAACCCGGCGCGAAGGCGATGATCGGTCTTGGCCTTCTGACCATCGCGCTGGCGGTCGGGTTTGAACAGCTGCTGCATTTGCCTGCCTTTATGGGGATGATGACAGGGCTGTCGCTGCTGATGCTGTATTCATGGTATATCCAGCAGCGGCGCGACCACGGGTTTGATGTGTTCCAGCGCATTTCGGCGGCGGAATGGGACACGCTGCTGTTTTTCTTCGGCGTGATTTTCAGCGTCGGCGGGCTTGGTTTTATCGGTTACCTGCAGCTGATGTCTTCCGGCCTGTATGGCGGGATCGGGGCCGGCCCTGCAAACATTGCTTTGGGTATCCTGTCGGCAATCATCGATAACATTCCGGTCATGTTCGCCGTCCTGAGCATGGACCCGCCGATGGATCATTTTCAATGGTTGCTGGTCACCTTTACCACTGGCGTCGGCGGCAGCCTGCTATCAGTAGGGTCGGCGGCGGGCGTGGCATTGATGGGCGTGGCGCGCGGTTATTACACCTTCTCCAGCCATTTGAAGTGGACGCCTGTTATCCTTTTAGGATATGCAGGGGGCATTGCGGCTCATTATCTTATCAACGGTTGAACCATGCTGATCCAGGAAATCGTCCGCATCAAGCGCGACAAAGGCACGTTAAGCAAGGCCAATATCACCGACTACATCGCCGCCGTCACCGACGGCAGCGCGGGCGAAGGCCAGGTGGCCGCCATGTGCATGGCAATCCTTCTGAACGGGCTGAGCATGCAGGAGCGTGTGGACCTGACCATGGCGATGGCGCAGTCCGGCGATACAATGACATGGCCGCAGATGGACGGGCCGGTGCTGGACAAGCATTCAACCGGCGGCGTGGGCGACAAGGTGTCCCTGATGCTGGCGCCCATTATCGCGGCGTGCGGCGGGTTTGTGCCGATGATTTCCGGACGCGGCCTGGGGCATACAGGCGGCACGCTGGACAAAATGGATTCCATCCCCGGCTATGTCAGCCAGCCGGACATGGACAAAATCAACAAAGTGGTGCGCTCCGTCGGCTGCGCCGTGATCGGCGCGACGAAGGACATCGCGCCCGCGGACAGGCGCATCTATGCGATCCGCGATGTGACGGGCACGGTGGAAAGCCTGGATCTTATCACCGCTTCCATCCTTTCGAAAAAGCTAGCCGCCGGGCTGGACGGGCTGATCATGGATGTGAAATTCGGATCCGGCGCGTTTATGCAGGACTATACTAAAGCCAAGGAACTGGCACAGAGCATTGTCAGCGTCGCCAATGGCGCGGGCGTCAAATGCACGGCGCTGATGACGGATATGGATCGGCCGCTGGGCCGCACGGCAGGTAATGCCATTGAGGTGCGGGAAGCAGTGGAGTACCTGCGCAATGAAAACATCGATGCGCGCCTGCACGATGTTACCATGGCGCTGTGCGGCGAATTGCTGGTGATTGGCGGCCTGGCGAAGGATGCGGATGAAGGCCGCGCCAAATCCGAAGCCTGCCTGGCCGATGGCCGGGCCGCCGAAATTTTCGACAAAATGGTCGCCGAACTGGGCGGACCGCGTGACTTTATCGCGCATTTCGACCGCCATTTGCCCATGGCTCCCATACCGCATGAGGTGCATGCCAGAGACCGGATGATGGTGCAGTCAGTGGATACCCGTGCGCTTGGCATCGCCGTCATCGAACTGGGCGGCGGCCGCCGCCTGGCCGGTGACAAAATCGACCATGGCGTTGGCCTGGCCGCCTTAGCCCAGCCGGGAGAGACAGTCGGCCCGAATGAACGCCCGCTGGCGGTGATTTACGGCCGTACGCCGGAAGCGATTGCGAACGCGGAGAAGACGGTTTTAGCGGCTTACAGGATGGGCCCGAACGCGGTCACAGTGCAGGATAAGCCTGTCAGGGAACGGATCGTTTAATCCCCTCAGTGTCATCCTCCGGCTTGGACCGGAGGATCCATACGATCTTTCCGCCTTAAAACTTGCAGTTACCTTTATTAGAACCAGTCTATAGATCCTCCGGTCAAGCCGGAGGATGACATTCGATGTAATTGAAACATATGTTCTACCTATACCAAAGAAACTGGATTTTATATCGTCAGACATACTATTCCTCATAATCCGGCCACAGTTGGATGGTAATACAGGCATCACGTATGCTTTTACCCCCTGGATGCCATGACCCACGATCACCATCATGACCACGATTTCCTGAAAACCGTCATGATCGCGCTGACCGGTTGGTTTCTGTATGTGATATCGGATGTCATCAACAAGCTGCTGACCCAAGACTATCCGGTGTCGGAGATTATCGGCCTCAGCTATCTGGCCGGTTTATGCCTGATCATCCCTTATATTGTCATCCGGTATGACTGGCATGCCCTGTTCCCGCCGCAGAAATGGAAGTGGCATGTGGCGCGGGGCGTTAGCGGTGCGCTGGGCGGCCTGCTCGGCGTGCATGCGCTGCAAAGCATTCCGCTCGCGGATTTCTACGGCATTATCTTCCTGACGCCGTTGCTGCTGTGCCTGTTGTCGCATTTTATTTTGAAAGAGCGGATCGGCAAGCATCGCATCACCTGCATTGTGATTGGATTTATCGGCGTACTGATTTTGGCAGGGCCGCAATTCGCGGGCGGCAATATCGGTTTTATCTTTGCGGGCGTTGCGGTCGTCTTTTCCGCGATGAACGGTATTCTGGTGCGGAAGATCGGGCCGGAAAAAATCCTGATGCGGTTTGCGTTCTATGTGTTCTCTGCCAACACGCTGTTGAACCTTCCCATCATGCTGGCAGAAGGGTCGTTCAAGATGCCGGCCACCGAATGATTTGCGGGTTGCTGTGCTATTCCATTTCTTTCTCCCGTGTGCGGGAAACCGCAATGATCGCACCCTTCCATTATTCGCAAATGATTGGCGGCGTCATCCTGGGATATTTCATGTTTGGGGACGAACCAACGGCACGGACATTGATCGGCGCCGCCATTATTATCGGCGCGGGCATGTATATGATCTGGCGCGAACATGTGCTGCATAAGGCCAGCGTGCTGCGGAACATTCAGCGGCTGGGCTGAACATAGATAAAATACATGGGAAAAATATGCCTGGAATGATACCAAAACGCAAAAATGCCGTTGCATATTGCAAGTTTCACCCTATCCCTGTTTTCAAAAAACCCTGCCCGCTCCGCTATAACCCGCCTTTTGCAAAACACTGCTTTCCTTACAAATTTGCAACCTATCCCTGCGCTTAGGGATAGGTTTGCACGCTTCTGCATGCTTTGTGCTTATGTAAACGCAAAAGAAACGTAACAGATGAGAGAACTTGAATGGTCATGAAACCGAACGCGCGCGTGCACAGGCTGGCCTTTGATAGTGCGATCAACCAGCTTGATGTTTTAAGGGATGTTCACCTGGTTCTGGCGCCGTTGCGCCCGACCGATGAAATGATCGAAGCCGTCTGCAAGGCGATGAAGATGACGCCGATACAGGCACAGATGGTTTATGAGGTGATGATACGTGCCTCCATACCCGATACGGTGGATGACGGCCTGATCTAAAAGGCCGCCATTTCAGATGCGTCAGAAGACGCATAGAACGAAATCCACTGTGCCCCCGGACAGGAAGAACGCCTGTCCGGGGGACTCTTTTGTATCATTCGCATTTGTAGAAGATATGACGCCCGATGACGGCGCATGGCCTGAAGCCTTTCGTCCAGTAAGGCGATACGCCCGCCGCATGGTAATGCGTCGCGCCGCCCGTCCTGTCAGCCAGCGCCCCGCCCATGGCGCGGCGTGCAATCACCTGTCAGCCAGCGCCCCGCCCATGGCGCGGCGTGCAATGCGCAAGGCGGTCGCAAATTCAAGATTGCGGACGTCAACGGCCAGCAGAACGCGGTAATTGGGATCGTCTTTGTTCCAGCAGGAAAATTGATAGGGTTTCTGGCAGATCTGGATCACAGAATTGCCCCACCAGTATTCGCCCTTTGCCTTCGCAATCCGTACCCGGTTCATGATGATGGATGCGACCGCTGCCATGCCTTCAGCGTCTTCACCGCGCGCCTCCCCCCAGATCGTACGGGCCAGCGTATCGATTTCGAGCTCACGATGCAGGGCTTCCGCATCATTGTTTGCCGATGAGGATTGAACGGGTTTTAAAGTTTTCATGATGTGTTCCCTAGTCTGATAATCCGGCGCGCAACGCCTCGGTTTTCATCGCGGTCGTATCGAGTTTCGCCTCGATGCGCAGAAGATGAGAAACGAGACGCATTTCCAGTTCCTTAAGATCCGTGATCGACGCATAGCTTTTGGCGACTTCAAGCTTGAACGACGATAAGGCCTCACGCATCTGGGCATTGCGGGTTTCCACCATTTCGCGCAGGTGTTGAAGCGCAAGGTCAGATTCCTTTCTCGCGCGCCAGATCATCCAGAACAAGGCGCTGAGCACGGGCAATTCACTGGCGGTAATCCACCATTCGAGATCGTTTGAAAGCATGATTTATCCTTTCTAAACTTTAAAATCCGTATCCGCTGTATGCTGGCTGCCGCCGCGCCAGGATTGCGGCGTTGAACCATGATGCGGGCGCTTCAGACGAATGGGTTCCAGACCCAACGCTCCGGCTACCGCATCCAACCCGTCATCGCGGCCATTCACGCCGGGTCGCCATTCCTGCATTTCATTCAGGAAGGGCGTTTTATAGACACTGTCATGAACACGCAGCATTCGCGCCGCCAGCACCACATCGAAGGCTTCAATAATGCGGATATCCTTTGCACGCCGGCTGGTTTTTTCCAGTACACTGCAGCCGATGCGGCTTTTCGCAATTTCCTGACGTAAAATGCCTGGCAAAAACTGGCCAACACCATTGGTTTCGATAGCGATAAAAGGCAGATGCAAACGTTTTGCCTGCGCAACGACCAGGCGGCACTGCCGCCGTGCCTCATCCATTTCTTCCGGTATCAGCTCCGCCTGCATATAAGTGATGCCGTGCAGATAACGCGCCCCATCTTCATCCGTGAACACAGCGGCCAGCACGCTGGCGTCACCGCGACCAAACGCCGGATCCCACCAGGCGGAACCGGAAACTATCCGGCGGCCACCAATGTAAAGACCGTTCAGTTCGTCGCTCATATGCAGATCGTGGCTGTAACGGATCATCAGGGACGGATCTAACCGCCCTTCGGCGATATTGACCGGCTGCAGCAGCATCTGGCTGGAAAACCGGTTGGGGCCGCTACGGCAACGCATGGAGTCGATTTCCTCAAGTGGAAACCTGTCCGGCCATGCACTGATGCCGTTTTTGATGACCGGCACGGTCAGCCGCGTGAAACCATCCAGAAAAGGCTGCGTTTCGCCGATCTCCGTCCGTGCCTGTTCCGCATAAATCGTGAACCAGCTATGCGGCGTTCCGACATATAACTGCGTCCCGCCCGGCGTCAGGACGAAATCGATTTCGCCGAGGCGTTCGCGCAATTCCGCGCGCCTGTCCACGGTTTCGGATGTACGCGGCACTTCCACGTCGTCGCAGATAATGACATCGGCACGGCTGCCAGTCATGTTCGCGCTGATGCCGCGCGCCAGCATGGACGGATCGCGAAGTTCCAGCGGGCGTCGAATGGTGAAGCGGTCGCTGCCCCACTGGTCCAGTTTTTCAGGTTTTAACCCCGATGTCAGCGGATGACGCTCTACAATCCGTTTGACATTGCGCACCATTTTGCGTGCCAGCAACATATCGGCGGCCAGGACCATAATGCGTAGATTTGGATTGGAATAGAGCAGCCATCCCGCAAACAATCCCACAATCGTGCTTTTGCCACAGGATCGAAACGCCATCAGCAGCAGGCGACGGTTGCCACTTCGCCATGCGCTTTCCAACCAATCAGCGATGCGAAAATGCACGGTGGGCGTCGACTGCCCCTGGATTTTGTTCCAGACGCTCAAGAAAATTTTGAATGTGACGTGCATAACCTCATCCTGTACGCAGTGAAAGCGCAGACATAAAAAAAAGCGGCCCGAAGGCCGCTTTCCTGAAGTTCACTATAATTAAAGGCTTGGGCCACCCAGATCTTTTATTTTTTTCTTTCCGGATTCAATAGCGCTGGAGACTGTTTCCTGGGCATCCTCTAACAATTCACCTGCCTGCTGCCTTAATCCTTGCGCTGTTTCTGATTGAAGCGCATCGTTGGCTGCCCGTACTGCCTTACCGCCAACTTCCACTGCCTTTGCAGCTGTTTCTTTACCTCTTTGCAAAAGATCTCTCGCCACTTCCGAAGGATCAATTTCGGTTGCCCTTTCAACAACAGTTCCTGCAGCACCAACTGCATTTTGAAGAAGTTTACGCAATGAACCCATGTTTATCTCCTGTATGTTTGCGTAATACATTTTTTGCATATGACGCGACTCAGCACAAGAGGTTTCCAGAGTAAAAATTGCTGACTTCCTCCTCTGCCTCTTGCATGACACCGGCCAGAACCACCTGGCCGTTCTGATCCGGCAGCTTCGCATCCGGCAAACCCAGTATTTTTGCAAGTTTCAGCAAAAGCTCGATATGGGAGATGATGGATTTGCAGGCATTGTGAAATTCGTAGATGGATTTCGACTCGGACTGTTTATCGCCTTTCTTAACCTCGCGGGTGATAAAATCTTCATACGCATTCAGCGCATGGATCAGCGCATCGGGAAAAACGCGAATGATCTGATCGGTAAATTCCTGATAGGTGCGGGGCATAAGTATCCTTTCATTCAACATTAAAACCTTGAAACGATGTACCAGGCCGCGCCGTTGGAAACGACGGTTATGGCATCGTACTGATCGGCCAAAGTCTGCGCGCTGTTGTCCGGCCCGGTCGAACCCTGAACCGTGACGGTGACGGCATTGGCTGAACCATCCGTCTTCTTGATCGTCACGGTACGGCCCAGCGATTTCGCCGCATCGGCGGGCGGCAATTGCGCCGTGACCGCGCCGCTGAAACTGGAGATCAGATAGGTATCGACCGCCATATCCAGCTGGTACGTTCCCGTTGTATCGGCGAAGCGCGTATTGCCCGCCATGCGATTGGAAGATGTCACGAACCATTGCGCGCCGTTGGACAGCATCACGGCATGGTCGTCCTTACCACCCAAAAGGAATGTTTGGCCATCAGGCCCGTCTCCATCATCTTCGGTGATTGTGACGATATTGCCGCTGGAATCTTTTTTCTTCACCGTTATCTCCACGCCGACCGCGTCACCTGCATTGGGCAGTTCAATGGTGATCGCGCCATTGGTGGCATCGACAATGTGCACGGAATGCGATAGATCCAGCGTGTGCGTCCCCGCCGTATCGATGAATTCCGTGTCGTAGCGTTGAACAGTGACGTTCAGATCCGTAACCGATGTTTTCTGCAACCGGTTTTTATAAGGATATCCGGCGTTCACAGCATTGTAATTACCGCCGGACAGATCCCAGATCGCCGCGCCGTCACTGGTCGAGGTCAGGTTGACGATAACCGTTTCTTCCGATCCTGAGTCCAGCTTTACGTTGGGAACGCCGTTGGTTGATTCTGTCAGTAAATTCACTAACAACGTTTTGTTCGATCCTGCGCCGAGGCGGAAGCAAGCCTGCGCCGTCGGGCCGTTGACATTGGCCTCACAATCCGTGAAGGCATTGTTGAATGCGCCGTATTCGACATAAAAACCGTTTCCGGTTGTGCTCGCGCCGTGGCTGTAGACACGCACCTTGTCAAAACGGTTGGCATTCGGCGTGTCCCCTGCCCCGGATTTGGTCAGGCGCACACCGTCTGTGCCGGGCCTATCAATCAGCACACGGCTGAAATTATTCCAGTAACAGGGTTTATTCGGATCGGTATAACCATCCAGCAAGATACCGGTCGTCGCCTGGTCAATCACCACGTCGCTGACGCTGTTTTGCGTACATTCATTGTCGCGGCCAAACAATTTTATGCCGACCAATCCCTTTTCAATGCGCAGATTTTTGATCGTGCCCTGCATGTTCGGCAGTTCGACGGCCACGAAGCTGTTGCTGGATGCCTTGATCACCGAACGTTGACCCAGACCGATCAGGGATTGCTTCTGCCCCACTGTAATCGTGGCCGTGATCAGGAACGTCCCTTGCGGCACCAATACCATATTATGCGCAGCCAGTGCTTTCTGAATTGCCAAAGTATCATTGGTGACACCGTCGCCTACCGCGCCGAAATCCTTGATGGAAACCAGATCAGAAAATTTGGACGTGCTGGTGCGCGTGACTGCGCCTGTGCCGGACGCCGTGAAATCCGGCGCGGCCATGCTGCCTTCCAGGCTGACGGCAATCGGGTTGCCATCACCGTCGAATCCTAAAGCCTTATTGGCGCGATAGGCTTTGGGCGGCATGGCGGTTTCTGCAGGCGCCTCATCGTCAGAATAACGCAGCATCGGCGATTGTTCCCGCTCGACCTGCTGGATCGCGGCGGTCAGAAAATCCAGTTCGTTATTGATGGACCGGGCGGAGAAATCACCGCCTTCGATGAAATCGGTCAGGCGCTCGATGATCATGCGGCGTTCCAGCATGACGATGATCCCGCTGGCCGGCGCGGAAGCGAAGGTCACGGCGCCGCCTCCGGTTTCACCGGCATCTGCAATGGTAAATCCGCTATGCTGCTCCGCGCCGTCGAAAAACACGGCCAGGTCCTCGCTGGCAAAAACCGGGAACGGGAATTCAAATACGGTGCGCACGCCATCCGCCACGTAGCGGACAAGCGGGCTCACCGCGGGCATTTTGATATGCTCGGTCATAGTGGCTCCTGAATTTTGAGAGTTTAAGAAAGTGGTCGGGGTTTGCGTTTCGGTTTTACCAAAATCATGTCTTCCGGGCACAGCACGCGGATTTCGACGGCTGCAATGCCTTTATCGCGGATACGCAAGGCTTCAGCCGCCGCCTGCGACAAATCGATCATGCGGCCGCCTGTGTTCGGGCCGCGGTCGTTAACACGGACGGTGACGGCCTTGCCTGTGCGGGTATTCGTGACTTGAAGGATCGTGTTCATCGGCAAGGTCTTATGCGCGGCGGTCATCCGTTCGCCGTCATATCGTTCGCCGCTGTAGGTTTTTTCGCCCTGAAGACTGGCGCTGTACCAGGATGCGATGCCCTTCTGCGCCGGATTTTTGCACACGGCTTTTTTCGCGGCCCAGGCGGGCGACGATAAAGCCAGGCACATGAACATCAGGACGATGGATCTGATCACAAGGATGTTGTAACAGGCTTCCGCTTCGGTGACACGAAAATTGAGACTTCCGGATCCGGGCGGCACAGAATTTCCATTTTTACGTTCGTCACGCCCGCATTGCGCATGCCCAACGCGTTCGCCGCACCCAGCGACAAATCCAGCATGCGTCCGCGCACATAGGGACCGCGGTCGTTGATCCGCAACACCACGCTTTCGCCGTTATCCGTGTTGATCACACGGATGCGCGTATTCAGCGGCAGCGTCTTATGCGCGGCGGTCAGCTTGTACATATCGTATTTTTCGCCGCTCGATGTCTTGCGCCCGTGAAAACGCGGGCCGTACCAGGAGGCAAGGCCGGACTGGTTCAGGCGCGCATGAACCTTGCTGCAGGATGGCAGGCCGTCTTCCCACAGAATGTTCATCGGCAGGTTGATGTTTGCCGTCGCCTTGCCGTTCGGCGAAGGCATTATGATCAGCAAGGCGAGCGCAATCAGCGCCAGCAGCTTTGCTCTTTTACATCCACAAAATTTCATGCTCACACATTACGTTTACATAAACTGAAGGCTTTATAGACAGTCCCGCCTTTTACGTCAAGTTTATGTGTCAATCGTTATGAAAATATCATTTGCTCGATAAAAGTTCCCGCTCCAGTTTCTGGCGCTGCTGAAGTTGTGTCAGCTGCAACATGTCCTGATTGACGCCGGACGATATGCTCTGATCCAGCGCCGTAGAGCGCAATATGTCGAGGCGTTCGCGGTCTTTACGCTCATCATCGGATTCATCGAACAGGCCGAGCAGCACAGCCTCGGACGATCCGTCACCGCTGCCCACGCCCTGCGCGCCAAAGGATGCGCGTTGCGCCGCGACCGCGCGTTTCAGGGCGGCCTGGCGCTGGCGATCATCGCTCGCACTTTGCGCGGCCAGTTGTGATTTCTGAAGTGCGGCATTGTCCTCAGCCGTCTGCTGTGCCAGGTCCTGCTGCATGCGGAGTTGCTTCAGGGCGAGGTCCTGGTGGGCTTTCAGGTTTTTGACATCCTGATTACGAGAGGTATCCGCAAGAGAGCCAATGTTATTCGCCAGCGAATTAACTGTACCAACCACAGACGCGACCGTATTAATGCCGCTGATCACGCTCGATAAAGCACCCATATCCTTTTCCTTTCGGTTTGTGAAACTTAAGCCATATCCGGTGTAAAAACACTAATCGCTGACATTCAGCTCTGTCGTCACCGACAGCAATGTGAACGGCAGCGGGATCGATTGCTCGATGCGCCAGAGCGGGCGGTCGGATCCGGCCTGCCATCCCAGGGCGCGGACACGGATATCGCCGCTGACGCTTTCCGGCGGCACGTCGAGCAGCGGAGCGCCATTGAATCCCCGCAACGCCACATCGCGCAGGCCGCGCCCGACATCCAGTTTTAATGCGGCGGTCTCTTCTATTTTATAAACCGCCTCGATCAGGCGCACTGCGCGGCCACTGGCCCCATCTACGGCACTCGGCGGCAAAGGTTCGATGATATGGGTATAAGGCAAGCCAATTTCCACGGATGAAACCGGGCTGTCCAGCGTGACTTCGCCGCCCGTCACCACTGTATCCGCCAGCACGATGCCATCCGCTACGACTGAGACCGTTTTGCCATTCAGGTGATCCAGTCCGGACCATGTCAGATGCGGCGTTTCCGCAGATCCGGTCAGCGCGGCATCCAGGTTCAGTTCATCGTCAAACAACTCGACCGTGTAAATCTCCCCGCGCTTTACCAGCATGTAAACGTCATCGCCGACGACGGAGACGGACAGCGCCTCGCCTTCTGTGTCATGCAAGGTCCAGGCTTCCACCTGTTCAGAGCGGAAAATCGTCAGCGTCGCGAACAATCCGTCTTCGCGCACCAGATAGAGCAGCCGTTTTTTTTGGTCAAAATCCATATCGGCGGGCACGGGTACGATGTGGCGGGAGACAAGCGCGAGGTCGGTGGTTTGATAGGCCTGTTCCAGATCCGTATAAAGAAATTCCTGAATCTGCTCCTTGTTTCGCGCGGCGAACAGGGTTGCGCCATCCACATTCACGGGTGCGATATAGCGTTCGACGATAGATCCAACACGCGTCTGCCGCCTGATCTGCACCGTGGCGGGCGTTAGCGGATCACCTGTAACCATCCATTCCGCGCCGGAGGTGAAAACCTGCAGGTGCCGTCCGGAGAAGATACCGCGAATGGCGTTCACCTGATCCGACAGGATGGAAAACTCAATCGCCTCATC
>JBGAQU010000118.1:0-4269 GCA_044220535.1 Alphaproteobacteria bacterium
AAAAACGGCAAGGCGGCGATCGATTTCTCCTGCAAGTTCGGCGCGTCGCCGGAGGAGGCGGTGGAACTGCTGAAGCTGACGCGGCCGGTTTCGGCGCGGCTGGGCCTGGCCTTCCATGTCGGGACGCAGACGCGCGACCCGTCGGTTTACAGCCGCGCCATCGGCAAGGCGGCGGATGTGGTGAAGGCCGCTGGCGTGACGCTGGACATGCTGGATGTCGGCGGCGGGTTCCCGGTTTCGTATATCGGCGAAATCGCGCCGCCTGTTGAGGCATGCTTTGACGCGATCCGCCGGGCGCTGAAGCGGGAGAAGCTGTCGCATCTGCAGATCCTGGGCGAGCCGGGCCGCGTGCTGGTGGCCGAAGGCGTGTCGCTGGTGGTGCGGGTTGAGGCGCGCAAGGGCGATACGCTGTTCATCAATGACGGCACGTATGGCGGGCTGTTCGATGCCGGGCCGATGCTGAACCTGAAATATCCGGTACGGGCGATTTCCTGCGACCGCGCGTTTGACGCGGATCTGAAAGGCTTCAGCTTCATGGGCCCGACCTGCGATTCCATCGACCGGATGAAAGGGCCGTTCTACCTGCCCGACGATATCGGCGCCGGCGACTGGATCGAGGTGCAGAACACGGGCGCGTATAGCGCCGCGTTGCGCGGGAATTTTAACGGGTTCGGCAAGGCCGGGCAGGTGTTTCTGAAGGAAGAGTAAGGAAGAAACTTGACCACGAATGGACTCTAATAAACGCTAATAAGAAAAGAGAAAGAAAGGATTTAAACCACAGAGATCACAGAGGAAGGCACAGAGAAGATTTTTATTATTATTCTTTCCTCTTTCTTCTCTGTGTGTCCTCTGTGGTAAAAAATTCTTACTTCTTATTCGTGTTATTGGTGTTTATTCGTGGTAAAACTTTTTTGAATTAAAGGAGAGTAAAACCATGGATAATGTTTTGATCATCGGCGCTGGCGCGGCGGGTTCGGTTGTCGCGAAGAAATGCGCGATGAATTCGGATGTGTTTAAAAAAATTCATCTGGCGTCGCGGACGCTGGCGCGGTGTGAGAAGGTGCAGCGGGAGGCGAAGGCGGATATTTCGATCAGCCAGGTGGATGCGGATAATGCGCAGGATGTGATCAAGCTGATCGAGACGGTGAAGCCGGACCTGGTCATCAATATGGCGCTGCCTTACCAGGATTTGCCGATCATGGATGCCTGCGTGGAGACGGGCGTGCATTATATGGATACGGCGAATTACGAGCCGAAGGATGAGGCGAAGTTCACCTATGAATATCAGTGGCCGTATCATGAGAAATTCGTGAAGAAGAACATCATGGGCGTGCTGGGTTGCGGCTTTGACCCGGGGCAGACGAATATCTATTGCGCCTACGCGCAGGAAAAGCTGTTCGATTCCATCGAGACGATCGACATTATCGACTGCAACGCCGGGAACCACGGCAAAAGCTTTGCCACCAATTTCAATCCGGAGATCAATATCCGCGAAGTGACCCAGCGCGGCAAATACTGGGAAAACGGCAAGTGGATCGAGATCGACCCGCTGTCGATCTCCGCGATGATCGATTACCCTGAAGTGGGGCCGGTCAAATCCTACCTGATCTATCATGAGGAGGAGGAGAGCCTGGTGAAGAACATCCGCGGCCTGAAGCGCATCCGGTTCTGGATGACCTTCTCCGACAATTACATCAAACATCTGGACGTGCTGCAATCCGTCGGCATGACGCGGATCGACCCGGTGAAGCATAACGGGGTGGATATTATTCCGCTGGAATTCCTGAAAACCTTATTGCCCGCGCCGTCGTCGCTGGCGGAAAACTATACGGGCAAAACCTCCATCGGCTGCGTGATCCGCGGGAAGAAGGACGGGAAGGATCAGGTGAAGCTGATCTATAACGTCTGCGACCATGCGGAGACGAACAAGGAAATCGGCGCGCAGGCCGTATCTTACACCACCGGCGTGCCGGCGGTGACGGGCGCGATGATGATGTTCAAGGGCCTGTGGACGGGCAAGGGCGTGTTTAATGTGGAGCAGCTGCCCGCCGCGCCGTTTATGGAGGAAGTGGCGAAGCAGGGCCTGCCGTGGCATGTGAAGGATTTACAGGCGGGCGAGCAGAGGGATTTGCTGGCGGCTTAAAATTTTTAACTCTGTATTACTGTTCTGTCATCCCTCCGCTACACTGCGGGATGACAATAATGTTCACATCTAACCGAAATTAAACTCAAAATCCTTATAGTTATAGCGGTGCAGCACTTCGATGCTGCAGTCCGCCCTGGTCGTAGGAAATTACAGAATGTTATTGACGTAGCACCCAGCTAAGCCACGTCTTTGCGGGCGGTTCTGCCGGTATCGGGAGTTCTTTTACTGCGGGCAGCGTGCTGGCTGCTTGGTCCATTATAGGCCCGGCTTTAGACACTGTTCTGGGAGCCTTCTCGCCTATCCATGCTGCCATTGCTTCCAGGCAGGGGCGGATATCGCTTGGTTTCTCAATGCGATATTCAAAATGACGCGGGCTAGACCGCAAATGGTCGCTTATAGATCTGGAAAGATCATCCTCTGAATCCATGTATCCCAAGCATATCCGGAAAGATCCCCGATTCGTAGGCTCTACGGCCGGATAGAATTTAAGAGGGCGTCCGCTTAAGTCCGTTGCGACACTTTCAAGGGACGATAGGCCCGACAGGCATTTCTGTATCGGAAGCGAGGCTTCGCTTAAAATACCCATATTTTCATTATACGCCGCCAGAGCAGTCACATGTTCTTTTTCTTTTTCAAGAACCGGTTGTGCATGACGATTCATAATCGATGATAAATTTTTCATATTCTTTTCTCCGCGTTTAAAGTCTTGTCATATACTTTTCTAGGTGAATCCTATGTTAATTGCAATATAAATTATGGGCCATGCGTTTTTTGAAATAATTGCTGCGCCGCCCCGCAATAACAGCGTGATATTTACTACCCGCAATTAAACTCAAAATCCTTATAGACGTAGCGGTGCAGCACTTCGATGCTGCCATCCGATTTGATCATCGTGAAATCGGGCCTTGGGTGGCCGTTGAACCAGTTGGCTTCGCCGAGGGAGTATTGGAGGCCCTGGTCGAAAACAATTTTGTCGCCGGGGTTCAGGGGTTTGTCGAAGGAGTATGTGCCCCATTGGTCGCTGGCCATGCAGGTGCGGGCGGCGAGGGTGTAGTCGTAGGCTTTGGAGCCGGGGTCGCCTGCGCCCAAGACTTGCAAGCGGACGCCGGCTTTGCGGACATCCGGGCAGTGGCAGTTGGCGGAGGCGTCGAGGATGGCGGATTTCATGCCGTCGACCTGGACCGTCTCGATCACCGTGGCGACGATATAGCCCGCGTTCAGGGTGACGGAGCCGCCGGGTTCCAGGATGGTCTGGATGTGCGGGAACTGGGATTTAAAGCCGTTCAATGCTGCGGCAAGGACATCGATATCATAGGCAGGATCGGTGATGAAATGGCCGCCGCCGAAATTGACGTGGCTGACCTGCCGCACAAATGCTGCGCATTCTGTTGCGATTTTTTCGATCAATTGTGCGGAGGCGTCGGCCATGTTTTCGCACAAGGCGTGGGCGTGGAGGATGTCGATTTTATTCCAGGGCGCTGTGCTTAGTTCCTCCAAAGGCACGCCGAGCCAGGAGCCGCGGCGGCAGGGATTATACTGGTCATAGGCTGTAACGGACAGCCGCGGGTTGATGCGCAGGCCGATTTTATGCTGCGCGTTTTTGCTGCGGATTTTCGGTTCAAAGCGCAGCAATTGTGCAACGGAGTTGAAGTAGAAATGAACGTCGGCGCCGAGGGAGAGCAGGTCGTCGATATCGCTGTCCGTGTAGGCAGGGCAAAAAACATGAACCTCTTTCCCGAAATGGGTGTGGCCGAGGCGCGCCTCATACGGGCCGCTGGCGGTGGAACCGTCGAGCGTTTCGGCGATGATCGGGAACAGGGGATAGAGCGGGCAGCCCTTGATGGCGTAGATGATCTGCGTGCCGGTTTTATCCTTGATGGACTGGAATTTCTTCAGGCCCTCGCGCAGGCGCGTTTCATCGGCGACATAGGCGGGGGTCTGGATCTGGTTCAGTTTGTCGAGGATGCGGTGGCCGGTTTTCATGGAGAGATTCCTTACGCTAGTTTGTAAATAATATGGAATTTTTCGGGGGTTCATTCAAGGAATTTGACCACGAATGAACACGAATATGCACGAATGAATAGTATACATTGTCATCCTCCGGCTTGACCGGAGGATCTATG
>JBGAQU010000018.1:0-35803 GCA_044220535.1 Alphaproteobacteria bacterium
GTCTCCGGGTCTTCGCGTAAATTTTTATTGCGTTGCCATGGCTGTTCAATGTAGCGTTTCTGCATGACCGCATTTGTGCATCATATCTCCGTTTTCCGCCGCCGCGCGATGCACCGCGCCTGACGGCGCATATCTTTATTCTTTCAAGCCAAATCACTGTGCGCCGACCATGCTCTGAATTGTATTCAGTCGCATCTTTCAGCTTTTTCCAACTTTTCATGTCGATGATGACAGGAGAGAACGATGACTGCTATTCAAGAAATAAAAGAACTGAGTACATCCTTTGCGGAAGCCGTGGCAATAATGGCAGGTGGCGCCTTGATTGGCACTGCTGTTGGATTAGCCTATTATTATTGTATTCCGCGTTCGGAATTTGTGCCACAGACCATTAACGATCTACCGCAGGAACAATGCATGCCTGGAATGCAAGGCATTCCGGGTCCATGCCGCGCCTTCCCAAGAGCATATCTTGAGACTAGGCTGAAAGAAATCAAGGGTGATCCTGCAAAATACCTGGAACAGCGGCAAGTGGACAAGTCAGTTGGAATCGGCGGCCTTGTCATGCTTATTTTTAGTTTTGGAGGAGCTGCTTGCATTGCATCGACGCCATCAGAAAAAGGGAAGCGCGACAAGCTAGAGGAAAAAGAGATCAAGCCTCCGACGCCTGTTTAGCCTAGCAAGTCTTTAAATAAACCGCAGAGGCGCGGAGGACGCAGAGAAGAAAAAAAGTTTAACACGAAGACCGCGAAGGTTATCACGAAGCGCACGAAGGCTTTGTGTACTTCTCTTATCTTCTTTGGCTTCGTGTTAGACTTTTCTTACGGGGATATTACTCTGCGTTCTCCTGCCTTCGCGAAAGCTACGGCGAGGCAGGCTGCTCCTCTGCGGTTAAATTTTTTAACGTGCAATTTACAAAGAATTCTCCAAGTCTAAAAAAACAGGCTTGAATAAGTACGGATTTAATATAGATGATGACTGTTCTTATCCAAGGGAGCTTTTTTCATGCAGAATGTCACCCCTAAACTCAACAAATCTATAGTCATCGGGCTTACAGCTTTAGTCGCTGCGTTTGGTGCCGCAGGTGCTTTAGGAACCAGAAGCGCTTACTATCATTATGCGTCCCGTCCTGAAATGCCTCAGACCGTTAATGATATGCCTTACTGGCTGTTGGAAAAATGTGTTGTATCTGCAGGCGCTGCTGGAGGGGCAGCTGAAATGTGTTCCCCGCTTTCGGAAGACGCGCAGCTGGGAAATTTTCATTGGGTGCAGAATAATCCGCAATCATATCTGGAAAATGTTCATCGGAGCAACAGTGATACGGTTGCTGTATTTGGCTTTTTGGCCGGTACGCTCCTCGGCGGGATCGCTTCATTTGCAATGGGAAAGAGATTGGCAGACAGTAAGCAGGTTAAGACAAACGACCTTAACGAAGGTCCGACTCCTCTTTAAAAATTTCTTTTATAAATTTGCTGCACCTGTTAAAGCCTTAGGTCTGTTTTTCTCCAACAAGACAAAATGGGGTGCCACAATGTCTAAGACTGCCAAGGCTGTGAAGCCGAAAGTCCTTATTGCCGACAAGATGGACAAGCTTGCGGCCGAAATCTTTCAGAACAACGGGATCGAGATCGATATTAAGCCGGGCTTAAGCCCCGAGGAGCTGGCGCAGATTGCCGGGCAGTATGACGGGATCGCGGCGCGATCATCCGCCAAGATCACGGCGGCGGTGATCAGTGCAGCCCTGCCGCGCCTGAAAATCATCGGGCGGGCCGGGATTGGCGTCGATACGATCGACGTGCCTGCGGCGACGGAGGCAGGCGTGATCGTCATGAACACGCCGTTCGGGAATTCGATCACGACGGCAGAGCATGCCATTGCGATGATGTTCGCGCTGGCGCGGCAGATCCCGCAGGCCAATGCGTCGACGCATGCGGGGAAATGGGAAAAATCAAAGTTTATGGGCGTGGAGCTGTATGGCAAAACGCTGGGCGTGATCGGCTGCGGCAATATCGGGTCGATCGTGGCTTCGCGGGCTATCGGCCTGCAGATGAAGGTCGCTGCCTATGACCCGTTCCTGACGCCGGAGCGGGCGAAGGAGCTGGGGGTTGAGAAGGTGGAATTGGACGATCTGCTGGCCAAGGCGGATTTCATCACCATCCATGTGCCGAAGAATGAGAAGACGGCGAATCTGCTGAACAAAGACTCTCTGGCGAAAACCAAAAAGGGCGTGCGGATTATTAATTGCGCGCGGGGCGGGATTATCGTCGAGACCGATCTGAAAGAAGCGCTGGATTCCGGCCATGTGGCGGGCGCGGCGCTGGATGTGTTCGAGACGGAACCGGCGACGGAGAATGTTTTGTTCAATCATCCGAATGTGGTGTGCACGCCGCATCTGGGTGCCTCGACAGGCGAGGCGCAGGTGAATGTGGCAATCCAGGTGGCGGAGCAGATGTCCGACTTCCTGAACAACGGCGCGGTTTCGAACGCGGTGAATATGCCGTCGATCACGGCCGAGGAAGCGCCGAAGCTGAAACCCTATATGAAGCTGGCCGAGCAATTGGGCAGTTTCGCGGGGCAGATCGCGGAAAGCGCAATCACGAAGGTTGAGGTTGAGTATCAGGGGGCGGCGGCGGAGCTGAACACGCGGCCCTTGACAGCCATTGCGCTGGCCAGCCTTTTGAAGGCGCAGGTCGAGTCGGTGAACATGGTCAACGCGGCGCAGGTGGCGAAGGCGCGCGGCATCGCGGTCGCCGATACGCGCACGGAGGAGTGCGAATTCCATGCGGCGGTGAAGATCACGCTGACCACGGAAAAGGGCGTCAGCACATTGACCGGGACGCTGTTCGCGGGACGCGAGCCGCGGATCGTGGAGATCGAGGGCGTGCCGATTGAAGCGGGCGTGACCAGCCACATGCTGTTTATCCGCAATGAGGACAAGCCCGGCATGATCGGCGGCCTTGGCACCATTCTGGCCAGTGAGGGCCAGAACATCGCCGATTTCCGGCTGGGCCGGGTGCAGGCGGGGGGCACGGCGGTGTCGCTGGTGTCGCTGGACGCCGGGCTGCCGGACAATCTGTTCGAGAAGCTGAAAGCGCTGCCGCAAATCCGGCAGGTGACAAGGCTGGTATTCGCGGTTTAAGACCATGCGCCGGAGGACCAATCATGAAAAAGCGCGCGCGGGAATTTAATGACCTTGTGAAGGCCATGAAGGCATGGCTTGATCCGGACGGGCCCTATCAGCAGAAAATCCTGCGGGACCTGGCGGCGGACCCTGTGGCCTTGAACATTAAGCTTTCAAGGCCGGCCCCGGACGGCGATTTTGAAATTATCTTCGTGAAGGCGTCCGAGGCGGAGGAGTCTGTGCGCCGGTTGTCCACGCTGCATGATACAATTGAAATCCTGTCCTTCGCGGAAGGCATGCGGCTGGCGCAAAGACCGAATTGCAGCGGCGGGGCTTATATAGTCTAGGAAGGCCGGAAGCTGATTGCCTTAAACCCGGCGCTGCAGGATGCAGGCGGGACGAACCATTTTGTGATGTAGCCTGCCGTGGTCAAGGGATTGGCGGCCAATCCGGCCCTATCAAAATTCAGGGCCGGACAGGAGTGTAGACGCAGCTGACCGTCCCGTCCGGTTTGGTCTGGATGCTAATCGCGGTATTGGCCGGTTGATTTTCAACGCAGATGGCAACGGGATCGGGGGATGCCGCTTTGTCAAAAACCCATTCAATCCCCTGACCCGCAGCCAGGCCTGTGGCCATTCCGGCGAGGCCAAGCCCCAAGGCATAACCGGTCAATTTAAGGTCATCCCCACTGTTGCCCATGAAAAGAGCCACTTTGCCTGACCGAACGGCATGGATAGCGCCAGCGGCAGCCCCTGCAAACAATCCGGTCAATCCAAGCGCCGTTATAAGAATATTCATCGTTGCCTCCGTAATATGATTGATAAATTCGGTCATGGCTTTATGTTTGTCAACCATCTGACATCAGGCATGGCGAAAGGATCGCGACCATGACAACGGCATTCATCATGAATAAAGCCTATATTGACGGGCAGTGGGTCGCGGCACAGGACGGAAAGGGTTTTCCTGTGACCAATCCGGCGGATGGAAAGTTGCTGGGCCTGGTGCCGGATCTGGGGGTGACCGATACAGAAAAAGCGATTGCCGCCGCGAAGAAAGCCTTCCCGCTGTGGGCGAAGAAGACGGCGAAGGAGCGCGCGAAGATCATGCGCGCGTGGTTCGAGCTGATTTTGAAGCATGCCGACGGCCTCGCCGCGCTGTTGACCGCCGAACAGGGGAAGCCGCTCAAGGAGGCGAAGGGGGAGATCGTTTACGGCGCGGCGTTTATCGAATGGTTCGGGGAGGAGGCGAAGCGCGCCTATGGCGAGACGATCCCGACCTTCAAGCCCGATGCGCGGGTGTTCGTGATCAAGCAGCCGGTCGGCGTCGTGGCGGCGGTCACGCCGTGGAATTTTCCCAATGCGATGATCACGCGGAAAGTCGCGCCCGCGATTGCAGCGGGGTGCACAGTGGTGCTGAAACCCGCGGAGGATACGCCGCTGTCGGCGCTGGCGCTGGCGAAACTGGCGGAAGAAGCGGGGCTGCCGCCGGGCGTGCTGAATATCGTAACGACGACGGATGCGAAGGGTGTCGGTGAAGTGCTGACGACGCATCCGGATGTGCGGAAGATTTCATTTACCGGGTCGACCGAGGTCGGGAAGATTTTGTTCCGGCAGGCGTCGTCGACGGTTAAGAAGATGTCGCTGGAGCTGGGCGGCAACGCGCCGTTTATTGTGTTTGAAAGCGCGGACCTGGACAAGGCCGCGGACGGGGCGATCATCTGCAAGTTCCGCAATGCGGGGCAGACGTGCGTTTGCGCCAACCGGATCTATGTGCAGGATTCGGTGTATGACGCGTTCCAGGCGAAGCTTGTGGAACGGGTGAAGAAACTGAAAACAGGGCCGGGCGATCGGGACGGCGTCGAGATCGGACCGCTGATCAACGAACAGGGGATCGAGAAAGTCCGCAGGCATGTTGCGGACGCGAAGGCCAAGGGCGCGAAGGTAATTTGCGGCGGCGGGGATGATAAGGCGGGCGCGTTGTTTTTCGAGCCGACGATTTTGGGCGATATGACTCCGGATATGATCTTAAAGAAAGAAGAAACGTTCGGGCCGGTGGCCGGGCTGTTCCGGTTCAGGACGGAAGAAGAGGCTGTGCAGCAGGCCAATGATACGGAGTTCGGCCTAGCCTCTTATTTCTACAGCCGCGATATGGCGCAGTGTTTCCGAGTGTCGGAGGCGCTGGAATACGGGATGGTTGCCATTAACGAAGCCATATTGTCCACGGAAGTGGCGCCGTTTGGCGGCATCAAAGAGTCGGGGATAGGTCGCGAAGGGTCGAAATATGGTATTGAGGACTTTTTGGAAATAAAATACGTTTTGGCTGGCGGATTGTGATTCGGCCCCAAAAGGGCTTAAGCGTAGCGGTTGACTGGGTTTTTTGGCCTTTATTGACGAAAAAAGGAACAAAAAAACGGTGACAGGCGTTACAAAATCGATCCGCTGGCGGGCTTCCCAAAGCCTGCTAAGGCCTTTGTCTGACAGGAAAAAAAGTTTTTTAAAGAAACATTAACATAATGTTTGACAATTCAGGGCGAAACGTACTAAATATAGTGACCCGAAATTCAGTTTTCATATTACTCTGTGTGTGTACCTAATAGGAGCTCATGATGGCGGATCAAAGCAAAGCAGCGGCAAATGCAACCACGACGGATGGGAAAGCGGGTGGTGGGACAATCAGTCTTCCCTCAAGCAGCCCTACGCTGGATTTCAGCAGTGTTAGTGTCCAGGGCATGACCATCAATGACAAGGGTCAGCTGGTCATTACATTTGATCCCCAAACCGGCATCAAGCCGCTGACCATTGAAAACTTCCAGCAACTGGCGCAGAGCAATGCGACCATCGCCCTCAAAGACGGCAAATCCATCGACACGCACAGCCTGTACCAGACGCTTGCCGGCGCCCTGCCGGCCGATGCCGCCAAACAACACGCCGCTTTTGAAATCGCCGCCCCGCATGCAGGCGAAATGAAAACCGTCAACCTGGTCGCAGGCCAGGATTACCAGCTGCCACAAATCGGCGCGCAGGATAAAGTCGTTGAAAAAGGCGGCGCGCTGATCATCACCTTCGCCGATAACGGCGTGCTGATCCTTGCCAATTTTGAAGACGCGATGAAGGCACAGGATGCAACCCATTTGCTGATTAACGGCAAGACGCTTGGCCTGGCCGAACTGCAAGACCAATACAATCTGTCCAGCGCGCATGAGCAAGTGGCAAAGAACGATAACAACCTGGACGATGTCGCCCAGCAACTGGCAGGCGTTGAACCTGCGGCCGGTCCGAACGGTGCAGGCGGCCGCGCGAGCGCGGGCGGATTCGGCTTCCAGAGCTCGATCGACGCCGCGCCTTTGGGCACGCCTCCCTATATCGGTCCGATCGGCCCGACACAGCTTGCTTTCGGCCTTCCGGAAGGACAACTGCAGAAATACTTTATTCCGACACCAGATGCTCCGGAAGCCTTCCCGCCCGGCATCACAGTCAATGGCAGCCTGGTCAACGCCCTCCAGGCGCCGGACGCGATCGTCAAGGAAGACCATTCCATTTTCGTGCCGATCACGGCAACCCTGGATTCCCATGGTTCCGCAAACCAGGTTCTGACCATCACGGTCACGGGTATTGATGCGTCATGGCATCTGACCAATGCAGACGGCACATACGACGCCGCCACCGGCACCTGGACCATCACCATGCCCGCCGGCCAGAACTATGTCGGCGGCCTGACGTTTGAACCGCCTGCCAATGCCGATGTCGACATGACGGGCCTGCATGGCGTCGCGACGTCATACGATCCTGCGGCCAACGCTTCGGCGTCCAGCAGCATCGATTTCCAGGTTATTACAGACGCCGTCGCCGACGTGCCGAATCTTGACGCCGCCAATGCGGGCGTCGAAGGCGGCCATACCGTCGCGATTGCAATTACGACGTCCGTTACCGATACAGACGGTTCGGAAATCATTCAAAAGATCACGGTCGAGGGCTTGCCTGTGGGGGCGACTCTGAACCATGGCACCGTCAGCGGCGGTGTGTGGACACTAAGCGTGGCAGACCTTACCGGTCTCACGATAACCGTGCCCAAGAACACGGTAGGCGGCGATTATAACCTGATCGTCAAATCATATTCACACGAACAGAATCTGAGTGGTACCGAAGTGGACTTTACCGATAATACAGCCGTCGCGACCGACGGCCTTACCCTGCACGTTACGCCGAACGCTATTCCTATCATCCTGCCGCCGGCCATCCTGGCAGTTGATGAAACAAACCTTGCGCCCGTCACCGGCACCAGCATCAGCGGACATGTTTCCGTGGATTACGGTATCGACGCAGGCGGCATCGGTATCAAGCCGAACAATTCGTTCAAGACAGCAGGATCGCTGGAAGGCGGCACGCTGACATCAGGCGGCGAGGCCGTTACCGTCGCGACCACGGCCAACGGTTATGTCGGCACCGCAAACGGCGCGACGGTGTTCACTTTTGTGATCAACCCGAACGGCGATTACACCTTTACACAGTTCAAGCCGCTGGATCACGCCGACGGCGCGAACCCCAACGACGTCATCTCGCTGAAATTCGGCGTTGTGGCGACAGATATTGACGGCGACCGTGCCTATGCACCGATCACCATCAACGTCCTGGACGATGCGCCGGTTGCGCATAACGACGTCAATCATTTCTATTCCAATGTCGGCCACACGGACGGCAACGTCATCACCGGCCTGCATGGCGGCGCGGGCGCTGCCGATACGGTCAGCCACGACGTACCGAACCATGTGACGAAAGTGCAGTTCGGTTCCACGGTTGTTGACGTTCCGGAGACAGGTACGGCGACAATCGCCGGCGCGCACGGCGTACTAACGATTGCTGCAGACGGTTCCTATACTTATGCAGCGACTGGCGGTGGTTCCAGCACATCGATCATCGACACGCCGCACCACTTCACGGGCAACAGCTTCCCGACCGACCTGAAGGAGACCAAAGCGATCACAGGCGATGACCTGAACGCTCTGGGCGTGGCGCATTCCAACATGGCGGTCAACGGCGATACGGTCGTTTCCGGCCAGATCACCTTTGAAGGCGCCGGTTACACCAACTCCTTCGGTGCGTTCACCATTGGCGCGGACGGTACATTGCAGCCGGCGACCATGATCAACCCGGCGGTTGACGGTACGGGCGCCTCTTTCACCCTAAACACACCAGCAAGTGCGGTAGAGCTAGGCTTCTTCATCGTCGCCAACGGCGCGAATGTGAACCACAGCTATCCGGGCATCGATTTCTCAACCGGCACGCTGAACTTCGTGTACGACAACGGCCTGGCAGGCGAGCGCGCGGCGAAAGTCACCGACGCGGGCAGCCATGTCAGCCTGGTCTACACCGACACGACCGGTCATGAGACGGTGATTGACGGCCCGATCTTCTTCACGACAGATCGCGGCGGTTCCAACAGCCTGAACTATGACGGCCAGGTTCATACCATTTCCGGCGTCGGCGCGGACGACACCACACTGCGCATCGGTTTTGAAGACCTGCCTGTGGGCGGCGACGGTTACCTGAACCAGGACAATGATTATAACGACATCATTTTCGACCTGAAACTGACCGACCATACCATCAATGACTGCGGTTGCGGCGCGGACCAGTTCACCTATACCCTGGCCGATTCAGATGGCGATACCAGCAACGCGACCCTGACGGTCGATTGCGTGAAATCGCCAAGCATCGACCTGAACGTCAATAACGGCGTGCATGACGCCATCGTGAAAGAAGACCATAGCGTCGTCGTTCCGGTGACCGCACAGCTGAACAACCCGTCTTCGGCGTCCGAAGCCCTGACCGTCACGGTCACCGGCATCCAGTCGAGCTGGGGCGCGTTCTCCGCGCCGGTCGGCAGCTACAACGCCGCCACCGGTACGTGGACGGTCACGCTGGCGCCGGGTGCGAGCCTGAACACGGCCTTTACCTTCACGCCTGCCCATGACAGCGATATCGACCTGTCCGGCCTGACGGTTACAGCCAGCGCGACGGATGCCGCCACCGGCACCGTGACAGCGGTAAAAGACTTCTCGGTTATCGTTGACGCGGTTGCCGACGTTCCGTTCCTGGATGCCGACAATGCCACGACCCAGGCAGGCCATACCGTGGCCCTGTCGATTGGCACGCATGTCGTCGACACGGACGGTTCCGAAAGCATCCAGAAAGTCACGATTTCCGGCGTACCGGCGGGTGCGACGCTGAACCACGGCACATTCGCCGGCGGCGTCTGGACTCTCGCGGTAACCGATCTGGCAGGTCTGACCATCAACGTTCCGAAAAGCGTTGCGGGCGGTAATTATGAGCTGACCGTCAAATCATACAGCGAAGAAACCACATTGCATGGCACTGAAACGGATACGTCCGACAACGTCGCTGTCGCAACCGACAATCTGACGCTGTGCGTCAAGGCCAACCATGTGCCGGTGATCACCGATCCGGCACCGGCCACCGCCGATGAAAGCAACTTGCCGGGCGGACCGATTGTGCTGAACGGCAATGTCGGCGTCAACTATAACGGCGACGGCCCTGGCCAGATCACCACAAACGGCAGCTTCAGCGGTCCGGCGGGTCTGACCTCCGAAGGTCAGCCGGTCGATGTGACGCATAGCGGCAATACCTATACAGGTACGTCGCATGGCGAAACGATCTTTACCCTGGTCGTGAACCCGGACGGCAGCTATACCTTCACACTAAACGGCACGCTGGATCACCCGAACGCGTCCGATCCGGACGATTCGATCCCGTTGAATTTCGGCGTGACCGCAACGGATTCGGATGGCGACACCGACACCGGCACGATTGTCATCAACGTTTTGGATGATGGCCCTGTCGCGCATAACGACGTCAACACGTTCAATGCCGTGATCAACCATGTTGAAACCGGCAACGTGATCACCGGCCAGAACGGCGGCGCAGGTGCAGCAGACGACAAGAGCGAAGATGCTCCGAACATTGTGTCCAAAGTCACCTTCGGCGGCAACACGGTCAACGTGACGGCGGCAGGCACCGTGATCAACGGCGACCACGGCACGCTGACCATCAAGGCTGACGGTTCCTATAGCTACAAGCTGACGGATACGGGCTCGGGCGCGCATGTCGTTGACACCTTCACCTACACGCTGAAGGACGGCGACGGCGACACCAGCACGGCCACTCTGAAACTGGACGGCACGGTCGGTTCCACCACGACGACGATTGTCATTACCGACAATCCTCCGGGCGGTCCCGGTAATCCGGGCAACCCGAATACGCCGCCTGACGATGGCTTCCCGAATAACGATGGCACGGTTACAGCCAATGGCGGTAACGTGCTGGTTAAGGAAGATCATTCCGTCAACGTCGGCATCGCTGTCAACGCAACGGGTTCGGGTAGCCAAGTCACAACCGTGACCTTGAGCGGCATCAATTCCGCCTGGGGCTTCGTGTCGCATTCCGGCGGTACGTATAATGCCGCAACCGGCACCTGGACCGTTACCCTGGCACCGGGCGCAAACCTGAACGGCGTGTTCACGTTCACCCCGCCCGCCAACAGCGACCTGGATCTGAACGCGCTGCATATCACGGCATCGACCAACGATCCGGTCACCGGCCGCACTTCGAACGCAACGTCCGACTTCAATATTGTTGTCGACGCCGTCGCCGATATGCCGAACCTGTCTGCTTCGAACGCTTCGGGCGATGAAGGTTCGACCTTTGCGCTGAACATCGCAACATCCGTGAAGGATACCGATGGTTCGGAAGTGATCCAGAAGGTCACGATCTCCGGTCTGCCGACTGGCGCGACGCTGAACCACGGCACCGTCACCGGCGGCGTCTGGACACTGGCGAAAGCGGATCTGGCTGATCTGAAGATCACCCTGCCGAACGGTTCGGAAGGCAATTACCAGCTGACCGTCAAATCCTATGCGCAGGAGAAAAACCTGGGCGGCGTGGAAGTCGACCTGACCGATAACATCGCGGTCGCGACCACGAAGCTCAACCTGTGCGTCGGCGATGACTCGGTTCCGGTTGTCACCAACCCGGACAAGCTGACGGTTGATGAAACCAACCTGGTGCCGGCTGGCATCACGGCGACCGGCCATGTGACCGCCAATTACGGTACGGACGGCCCGGGCAAAATCACCGGCACCAACACGTTCACGGCCAGCACCGCGCTGACCTCGAACGGCCAGACCGTCAACGTGGCGCAAACCGGCAATACCTACACAGGCACAGCGGGCGGCAAAACCATCTTCACGCTGATCGTCAACGAAAACGGCGATTACACCTTCAAGCTGCTGGGCACGCTGGACCATCCGAACAAGGCGGATGCCAACGACCCGATCACGCTGAATTTCGGCGTGAAGGCAACCGATTCGGACGGCGACAGCGCCAACGGTTCGATCAGCATCAAAGTGCTGGATGACGGCGCGATCGCGCATAACGACGTCAACACCTTCAATGCCGCGGTCGGCCTGGTTGAAAACGGCAACGTGATCACCGGCGCAAACGGCGGCGCGGGTGCTGCCGATACGCTCAGCAAGGACGCCCCGAACACGATTTCGAAAGTCGTCTTCGGTACGACCTCCGTGGATGTTCCTGCCACCGGCACGGCGACGATCCATGGCGATCACGGTACGCTGAAAATCAAGGCTGACGGTTCCTATACCTATACTGTTGAGAACACAGGCACAGGTTCGGGCATCGTCGACACCTTCACCTACACGCTGAAAGACGGCGACGGCGACACCAGCACCGCGACACTGAAGCTGGACGGTTCGGTCTGCCCGACGACGGTTGACGTTGAAGTCAAAGGCCTGGTCAACGGCAATGACGTGATTGTGAAGGAAGACAATTCGGTCACCGTCAATGTTGTGGCGAATGCTGCCGGTTCCGGCACGCAGGCGATCACACTGACCATGACCGGCATCAATCCGGCCTGGGGCTTCCAGTCGCTGAACGGCGGTACGTATAACGCCGCAACCGGCACCTGGACTAAAACCCTTGCTGCTGGTGAGAACTTCAACGGCAATTTCACCTTTACGCCGCCGCATGACAGCGACATCGATTTGTCGAACGTCAAAGTGACCGCGACTGTTAACGATCCAGGCAATGGCCGCACGGCAACCGACAATGATACATTCGATATCATTGTGGACGCTGTGGCCGACAAGCCCAACCTGTCGGTCTCCAATGTCATAGGCGAACAGGGTCACACTGTCGCTCTCAACATCGGAACCAGCGTTAAGGACGTGGATGGTTCGGAAGTGATCCAGAAAGTCACGATTGCAGGCCTGCCTGCAGGCGCGACGCTGAACCATGGCACCGTCACCGGCGGCGTCTGGACTGTATCGAAGGCTGATCTTGCAGACCTGAAGATCAATGTTCCTGACAGCGCACACGGCAATTACAAGCTGACCGTCAAATCTTACTCGGAAGAGAAGAATCTGGGTGGCGCGGAAGTTGACCTGACGGATAATATCGCGGTTACGACCAAGACGCTGAACCTGTGCGTCACGAACGACCACGTGCCGATCCTGACCAACCCTGCCGTCAAAACGGTTGATGAAACCGATATGCACGGCGGCACACTGACCGTGTCCGACAAGGTTGTCGGCAATTTCGGCAACGACGGCCCGGGCGTGTTCTCCGGCAACGGCGCCTTCACATCCAGCACCAACCTGTTCTCGAACGGCGTGGCTGTGGCTGTGGCGATGGTCGGCAGTTCCTATATCGGAACAGACCCGAACGACTCCATCACGCTGAATTTCGGCGTGAAGGCGACGGATACGGACGGCGATACCGCAGCCACGACCATCAAGGTCAACGTGCTGGACGACGCACCGAAGGCGCATGATGACTTCAACAGCTTCTCTGCAAGCTCGACGGTCACCAGCTCCTCCGGCAACGTGATCACCGGCGCCCATGGCGGCAGCGGCGCGGCAGACTCCTTGAGCGAAGACGCTGCGAACCGCGTGACCAACATCACCCATGACGGCGTATCGAAAGCGGTTTCCGCTTCCGGCACGACGACCATTGCGGGCGATTACGGCACGCTGTCGATCAAGGCTGATGGTTCGTATACCTACAAGCTGAACGACAACTGGAAGACCAAGACCCAGTATTCCTTCAACGAAACGAAGGAATTCCCGGATCTGATCTCCAGGCATGAAATAACGGCTGAACAAAGAGCACAGCTGGGTATCAAGCAAGGCGCGCTGGATGTGGCATTCGACTCGACCGTTTCGGTCAAGTTCGTTTCCTCTGCCGCAGGCTACGACAACACGCTTGGCGTGTTCTCCGTCAATGCCGACGGCACGTTCAGCAACGTGGAATTCGTGGTGAAAAACGCGAATAACGTTACGGGCGCCGCGAATGTCAATCTGCTGTCTTCAACCGGTCAGGAAAGCCTTGGCTTCTTTATCATTGCGGACGGCGCGGCGATCAACAAAAACTACGCCGGCCTTGACCTTGCGCATGGTTCACTGTCCTTTGTCTACGATTACGGCATGGGATCTTCACGTACAGCGAAGGTCACGGATAACGGCAGCCATGTCAGCCTGGTGTTCACGGATGCCAACGGTCATGAGACGCTGCTGAAAGGCCCGACCTACTTCACAACCGAACGCGGCGGTTCAGAATCGCTGAACACCGATGGCAGTGTTCGTGTTGTATCCGGTCTGGCAACAGATGGCGATCACAGCACCTTGCGCATCGGTTTCGAAGATCTG
This sequence comes from Alphaproteobacteria bacterium, assembly GCA_044220535.1. Lineage (GTDB taxonomy): Bacteria > Pseudomonadota > Alphaproteobacteria > Micavibrionales > Micavibrionaceae > JBDHTS01. The sequence continues at coordinate 13,854 of JBGAQU010000018.1, forward strand.
CCGAAACTGGGCGACAAAGACTATGACGACGTAGTGTTTGACGTGAAGGTGAAGCTGAACAGCGTAGGCGATCATTTCAACTACACACTCACTGACGGTGATGGTGATAAGAGCAATGCATCGCTCGACTTCAATGTCGACAGCAAGGCTGCGCTTGGCACGATTGCTTACGGCACCAGCGGCAAGGATACGCTGTATGGTACGTCCGGCGACGACAAGATCAACGGTTTTGGCGGTGGAGACGATCTCTACGGCGGCCATGGCGCGGATCTGTTCGTGTTCAGCAAAATCTCGCACGGAGTCGATCACATTAAAGACTTCAATGCGGGCGAAGGCGACACGCTAGACGTTTCGGCCCTGCTGCATGGGTTCGACCCGGTTACAGACGCGATCAACAAGTTCGTGTTCGCGACCACCAGCGGCGGCAACACGATCATTTCAGTCGATCCGGACGGTTCGGGCAATATTTCCCACGCAACCCAAATTGCAGTTCTGGAAAATGTTACCGGCGTATCGGTCGAGGATCTGATCCACCACGCGGCCACGAGCTAATACCGCCTTTTTATAAAGACACCGAAAAAGAGCGGAAATTTCCGCTCTTTTTCAAAAACGGAAGCCAGGCTTATATTTTTGTTGCTTTTTATGGCAAGAAACCATTAAGACTAGGCTGCTAAAAAGACCTGAGTATTTTGCCGGACGATATTGCATCCGAACAGCAAAACATTCATAAGTAATTGTTTTCACCGCTTGAAATCCCAGGAATGGGAATACGGTTAAAGGGACCTGCACCAATGAAAAACACTGTGATCAAATCGCTTGCCCTGGGAACATCCTGCATCGCGCTGATGCTGATGAGCGGCCCGGTCCATGCCCAGCAAACACCGCGCGCGCCGATGGCGACCAGCGGAAATGCGGCAGTTGCGAGCGAGGTCCCCGCAGCCACTTCCAATAGCGGCGCCACGCAGGGTACGATGGCGTCCGCCCCGGCACCGGCCCAGGCGATGGAGCAACCGAAACCTTCCGCGGTTCAAGCACAAGGCCAGACCACAGCGCCCCATAACCAGGACAGCAAGATCATGAACCTGCGCGACGTCGTCGCGGTCGGTCTGTACGATCATCCTGAATACGGCATCGTCGCCAATAACCGCCGCGCGACCGATGAAGAGCTGAAACAGGCCGTTGACCTGTACTATCCATCCATCGATTTTCGCGCTGATGCAGGATATGAGCATAGTGACGATGCCATCACCCGCTCCAGCGCTTCCGGCAAGGATAAAAATCTGGCGCGTTATGACGCAGGCCTGACCCTGACCCAATTGCTGTTTGACGGCTGGGAAACCTCCTATGAAAACGAGCGCCAGAAATTCCGCGTCCTTTCGGCTTCCAACCGCGTCCGCGAAGTGTCCGAACTGGTCGGCCTGTCGATCGTCGAATCCTATCTTGAAGTGATGCGCCAGCGCGAATTGCTGAAAAACGCACGTAACAACGTGGCGCAGCACATGGATCTTTTGAACCAGATCAATGACAGCTCGGGCGCAGGCCGCACGACACAGGCCGACGTTGAACAGGCCCGCGCCCGCGTCTCATCCGCCCGCGCAGAAGAAGCATCCGTCCGTGAAGCCCTGCGTGTTGCCGAAGCCGGTTTCATCCAGCAGGTCGGCGATGCGCCGCGCGATCTGGTCATGCCAGTTGTTCCGGTGAACAACCTGGCTTCGGATGTTGAGGAGCAGGTAAAGGCCACGCAGTATGCCAGCCCGACCGTCAGCATCAAACAGGCGGATATTGCCGTTGCCAAAGCTGAAGTCGAAAAAGCCAAGGCACCGATGTATCCGAAACTGGACCTGCAGCTGAACGGCCGCAACGGCCATAACCTGTCCGGCGTTGAAGGCCGTGACACCAGCGGTTCCGCCCTGGTCGTCATGAACTGGAACCTGTATCGCGGCGGCGGCGACACGGCCCGTGTCCGTGAAGCCATCGACCGTCAGGCACAGGCGAAAGCCGACCGTATGAAGTCCGAGCGCGAAGTCGGCAACGATGTTCGCCAGACCTGGGCCCGCATGGTTTCAGCAGGCGAACGCGCACGCCAGTTCGCAACACAGGCTGCAGCAAACACCGAAGTGGTCCGCGCTTATAAAGACCAGTTCGACCTGAACCGCCGCACATTGCTGGACGTTCTGGACTCCCAGAACGAGGAATACGTATCCCACAGCAACATGATCAACGCGGAATATGTCGAGATCTTCGCGGTCTATCGTCTGCTGGCCCTGAAGGGCGAGCTGATGAGCACGCTGGGAGTCGATTTGCCTCGCGAGGCCGATGTTGCTAAAATGTAAGCAGCACCTTCCCGGCCGATCCCGGCCGGGGCTGTAACCAAAGGCAGGATCATTTGTCTTCTGAATATCAACCAAAGCCGGGCCCGCAGCCCGGCTTTCCTTCTGAATCCCCTGAAGCCGCCGCCCCGGGCCGCAGGCCGCAGGCCGGGCATGCCGATGACAGCTGGCCGCTGGAAGCGGAGCGGATTGCGATTCATGACCCGCTGGTGGAGGCGCTGCGCTTGCTGGCCGGGCATTACGGGCGGCGGACCAGCCGGTCCTCCCTGACATCCGGCCTGCCGATTTCCGCTACCGGGATCACGCCTGAGTTATTCGTCCGGGCGGCGGCGCGGGCGGATCTGCACGCAAAGCTGGTGGAACGGTCGCTGGAGGCGCTGGCCATAGCGCCCAACCTGCCTTGCGTCCTGGTTCTGGATAATGGTCAGGCCTGCATTTTGTGGCAGGTTCAGTATCCCGATAAAAATCCTCCGTCTAAGGAGCCAGGCAAGCCTGCGCAGATTCATCCTGAAACCACCTTCCTGGTCCAGTTTCCGGAAACAGAAGATGAGCGCCATACAATGGCATTCAACCATCTGGCCGCTCTTTACACGGGTTACAGTTTTTTTGTGCGGCCTGTGGCGCGGACGGATGAACGGGCAGGCCCTGCAGAAATCGACACGGGCCGCGACTGGTTCTGGTCGGCATTGAAGGACAATATCGGCGTGTACCGCGAGGTGGTGCTGGCGGCGATCGTTATCAACCTGTTCGCAACGGCCAGCCCGTTGTTCATTATGAACGTCTATGACCGGGTGGTGCCGAACAGCGCCTATGAAACGCTGGCGGCGCTGGCGGTCGGTGTGTTTATTGTGTTTATCTTCGATATCATCCTGAAGAACACGCGCGCGCATTTTCTGGATATTGCAGGCCGCAAGGCGGATGTGAAAATTTCCGCGCGCCTGTTTGAACAGATCCTTGGCATGACAATGGCGGCGCGGCCTGCCAGCGCCGGGGTGCTGGTCAGTAACGTCAAGGAATTTGAAACCTTACGCGATTTCTTTACGTCCGCCACGATGGTGGCGTTGATCGACCTGCCATTCACAATGGTGTTTATCGTGGTGATTGCGATTTTGGCCGGGCCACTGGCGTTTATTCCGCTGCTGGCGATACCGGTTGTTGTTGTGGTCGGCATGGTGCTGCAGAAATCGCTGCAGAAAGTTATCAAGGCTTCCACGGCTGAAAGCGCACTGAAAAATGCATTGCTGTTTGAAACCATCAGTGGGCTGGAGACAATTAAAGTTCAGGCGGCGGAAGGGCATACGCAGCGCCGCTGGGAAGAACTGACGGAAAAATCGTCGCGCACGGCGGTGAAGTCGAAAAGGATTTCCGCCTTTGCCTTGAACTTCGCGGTGTTTATGCAGCAATTCACGTCCGTGGTCGTGGTGATTGTCGGCGTGTTCATGATCACGAACGGGTACATGACACAGGGCGCGCTGGTCGCGTCCGTGATCATGACGGGCAGGGCGCTGGCGCCTTTGGCGCAGGTCGCAGGGCTTTTGACCCGTATGCAGCAAAGCAAGGAATCGCTGTTCCAGCTGAGCGAGCTGATGAAAAAGCCGGTCGAACGGCCGGCGGGCAAGCATTTTATTTCCAAGCCCGTCGTACAGGGCCACATTGAGTTCCGCGATGTGCTGTTTGCCTATCCGGGCCAGACCGTCCCCGCGCTGAACCATGTTAATTTCACCATTGAATCCGGCGATCGCGTCGGGATTATCGGCGCGGTGGGGTCGGGTAAGACGACGATTGAGCGGCTGATCCTGAATCTGTATCAGCCGGAAAGCGGTTCGGTTTTGCTGGACGGGGCGGATGTGCGCCAGATCGATCCGGGCGATCTACGCCGCGCGGTCGGGGCCGTGCAGCAAAGCCCGCAATTGTTCTTCGGGTCGATCCGCGAAAACATCACGATGGGCCATGAAACGACGTCAGAGCGCGCGGTGTTGCGTTCAGCGCAGCTGGCAGGCGTGATGGAATTCCTGGGCGAATCGGCCCATGGCCTGGATACGCAGGTCGGCGAACGGGGGGATGCGCTGTCCGGCGGGCAACGTCAGGCGGTCGCGATCGCGCGGGCGCTGCTTTACGATCCTTCCGTCATGATCCTGGATGAACCCACAGCTTCGATGGATCCGGCATCGGAGGCGCGGCTGTTGAAACGGCTGCATACGCTGTGCCAGGGCAAGACGACGATCCTGATCACACATAAAGGGCCGATGCTGGCATTGGTGAATAAGATCATCCTGATCGACCGCGGCCGCATCGTCGATTACGGACCCAAAGACGACATCATCCGCAAGCTGCAATCCCGCCAGTATGGCAGCCAGGCCGAAAACACGGACGTATAGGAAGAATCCATGGCCGAACCGACACCGCTGAACCAGAAAACGCCATTGAAGGCCGACAAGCCGTCGGGCGAGGGCAGCATCAACAACAATGCCGACTGGGCAAAAATCCAGGGGGATTGGGCGAAGCAGAAATTTGATAAGGTGCAGGCCCATGCTGACCGGTTCTTCATGACGGATGAAGAATTGCCGTTGCGCAGTCATCTGCTGTTGCTGCTGATCGTCGGGTTTGTGTTCGTGTTTATCCTTTGGGCGAATTTCGCTTCGCTGGATGAAGTGACGAAGGGATCGGGCAAGGTGATTCCGTCCAGTGAAATCCAGATCGTCTCCAGCCTTGAAGGCGGCATTGTTGATGCGCTTCTGGTGCATGAGGGCGAAGAGGTCAAGGCGGGCCAGCCGCTGGTGCAGTTGCGCGACATTCAGGCAACATCCGACCTCGGATCCAACCGCGAGAAATATTTGTCCCTGAAAGCCAAGTCGCAGCGTCTGCAGGCGGAAAGCGAAGGCAAGGATCCGAAATTCAGCGACGACGTGATCAACGGCGCGCCGTCCAGCGTGCGGGAGGAGATGCAGGCGTTTCGTGCAACGCAGCTCAGCCTGTTGTCGCAGACTCAGGTATTGGAGCAACAGGCGGCGCAGCGCCGGTCCGAGATCAACGAAGCCAATACCAAAGTCTCCGACCTTCGTCAGGTGATCAGCTTGGCGCGGCAGCAGCGGGATATGACCGCGCCGTTGGTGGATCGCGGCTCCGCGCCGAAGATGGAATTGCTGCAGCTGGATCGCGATCTGAAAGAGCGGGAGACAGAGTTGAACGGCTACCTGACATCCCTGCCGCGAGCAAAGGCCGCGGCGGGCGAGGCCGAAGGGCGGATCAAGGAGCTGAAAAATTCGGCCAAGGCACAGGCACAGACGGAGCTGGCGACCACCATGGCGGATATGAACGCGCTGGCGCCTGCCCTCAATGCGCTGGAAGACCGGAAGACGCGGACCGAATTGCGGTCACCGGTGAACGGCACGGTCAAGGATATGAAGGTGATGACGGTCGGCGGCGTGGTGCAGCCGGGGCAGCCGATCATCGAAGTGGTGCCGAAGGACGACCAGTTGCTGGTGGAGGCGAATGTGCGGCCCGCCGATATCGCATTCATCTATCCCAAGCAGCCAGCCGTGGTGAAGCTGACCGCCTATGATTACTCGATCTATGGCGGGTTAAAGGGAGAGGTGGTGGACATCTCCGCCGACTCCATCACCAATGAAAAGGGTGAGAGTTTCTACCGTATCCGCGTCCGTACGTCACAGACGCATCTGACCAGGAACGGGCAGATTTTGAATATCATCCCGGGGATGGTGGCGAGCGTGGATATCCTGACGGGTAAGAAAACCGTCATGGAATATCTGATGAAGCCGTTTGTGAAGACGCTGAAATCATCAATGCGGGAAAGATAAGTAATTTTGAACACAGAGGACACGGAGTTTAAGTAAAGAGTTCACAGAGAATGCGTACTCTGTGAACTCTATTTTTCTCTGTGTCCTCTGTGTTCAAAAACTTACTTTATACAATCTATCCAGGTTTTGGTTGGCTTGCCCGGCGAGCGTTCGCCATGGATGACAAGGGGGCCGGTCAGGGCTGTGCGGCAATCGAAGACGGGGACCAGGGTTTTGATCTGGATATCCAGTTTGCGGCCATCGAAAAATGGTCCGGTTGAGCAGATTTTGGCGAATTTTCCGCTTTCCAGATTGAAATTGGAGTGATGCTTCGCCCGCTGGCCGTCGGGCATGGTGTAATAATCCGTTGCGATGCTGCCGTAAACTTTATAGGGCGCGGTGTTCCGCAGTTCGAAGCAGATGGGTGTGGTGGTGATTTCGCCGTCCTTGGCCATGGCCGGGATGGACATGTTCAACAGGGCCAGGCCCGCCAGCAGGAAAAATCTCAAGCGCATCAGGATGTCCCCTTGGTGTTTAAGGTCGCGGGCATTATGCCGGGAATGCCCTTGGTGGTCGAATACTCGAAATGCAACGCCTGTCCGGGGTTCAAACGTTCATAGATGGCATGGGCCGCCTGGGCGGCTTCCGCGAATCCTGTGAGGATCAGTTTCAATTTTTTATCATAAGCGACAATATCGCCAATTGCGTAGATGTCAGGAACACTGGTTTCGGCGGTTAATGGATCAATCCTGATAAAATCCTTTTGAAGATTCAGATTCCAGTCCGCTATCGGGCCGAGGCTGGCGGACAGGCCGAAGAAGGGTAAAAGTACATCGGCATCCAGGTGGCGTATGTCATTGTCCGATGAAATCACTTCAATGGATTGGAGTTGGCCGTTGGAGCCATTTAGCGCCTTTAACTGGTAAGGTACAACCAGTTCGAGCGCGCCAGTTGCCGCCAGCGTGTGTAATCGGGCCAGACTTTCAGGTGCTGCGCGGAATTTATCGCGCCTGTGAACGACTTTGACGCTATTGGCGACATCAGCCAAAGATAAGGCCCAGTCCACGGCGCTGTCGCCGCCGCCTGCAATGACGATGTTCTTTCCGGCGAAATCCTGTTTCCGGCGGACCATGTAGAAAACGGATTTGCCTTCGTAGTCTTCAAGCCCGTCGAGGGGCGGACGGTTGGGGCCGAAACAGCCGCCGCCTGCGGCGATGATCACGGCGCGGGCATGGATCATGGTGCCGCGGCTGGTTTCCAGGCGCCAGGTTTCACCGTCTTTTTGCAGGCCGTTGACGGTTTGCGCCAGATGGTACCGGGGTGTGAAAGGGGCGGCCTGTTGCTCCAAACCGGCGATTAGCTGGGCCGCATCAATCGCGGGAAAACCAGGAATGTCATAAATAGGTTTTTCGGGGTAGAGTGCCGTGCACTGGCCGCCAATGCCTTCCAGCGAATCGATGACATCGCATTTCAGGCCTAGCATGCCGCACTGGAACACGGCGAACAGGCCTGCGGGACCCGCGCCGATGATCGCGACATCGTTGTGGAAAGACTGGTTCATGGATCCAGTTTTAAAAGGCGTGCATTCATTTGGCTAGGATAAAAAAGAAAGCCGCGTTTAAGCGGCTTTGCTGATTGCCTATCAAATCGTCGGCTTGTCCGTTACCGGCCTGTGTTTCAGGGTCAGAAAATCGCGGCGGCTTAAATTGCGATCCTGACCGACGTAACACAAGGCGCCTGGAATGGCTTTTACTGCGCCTACAAAAGCATTGATCAAATAACCCATGGCCGTTTGCGGCGCGGTGGTTACGGTTTTTGTATTAAAATCTCTGCGATCCATAGGTCATCTCCATTTAGGTCATCTCCATTAAAGATTACAGAAAGTATATTATGGATAAAAATATGTCAAGCAATTGTGCAACTATTCCGAATCGTTCATAAAGATACATGCTTTCCACGTCCCGGTCAGAACAGGAAACCACTGAAATAGCGGCACAGTTTGCGGCCAGGCTGAAGCCGCGCGATGTGGTCTGCCTGCATGGCGATCTGGGGATGGGGAAATCGGTGTTTGCGCGGGCGGCGATCCGGTCGCTTGCCGGGGATGAGGGGCTGGAAGTGCCCAGCCCGACTTTTACGCTGGTGCAGACCTATGAAACGCCGGAAGGGACAATCTGGCATTTTGATCTGTATCGTTTGAAGGATCCGGAGGAGATTTTTGAGCTGGGGTGGGAGGAGGCGCTGGCCAACGGCATCGTCATCGTCGAATGGCCGGAAAGGCTGGGGCATCATTTGCCGAAACGGTGTATAAACATCCGCATCACCGGGCAGGACGATCTGCGGAGCATCGAGATCATATGAAATACACAATCGATAAAGCCTTTATCCTTGCGGCTGGGATGGGCACGCGGCTCAAGCCTTATACCGACCATTGCCCGAAGCCGATGGTGGAATTGAACGGCCGCCCGATCATCGATCATGTTCTGGACAGGCTGGTGGAGGCGAAGGTGGCGTACGCCACGGTTAACCTGCATTACCGGGCCGAACAGCTGGAAGCGCATCTGGCCAGGCGTACGGATATTGAAATCAAAACCGTTTTTGAGCCGACTCTTCTGGACACGGGCGGCGGGATTAAAAACGCGCTGCCTGCCCCAGGGGATGAACCATTTTATGTGGTGAGCGGGGATTCGGTTTGGACGGATTCGGGGAAACCGGCCCTGCAGCGCATGGCGCATGCCTGGACGCCGGAAACGACGGAGCTGCTTTTATTATTGCAGCCGCTGGAGCGCATGGCGCTGACGCCGGGGAAGGGCGATTACAATCTGGTGAATGGCAGGCCGGTGCGGTCCGCCGAAAAAGACGGCGCCTATATGTGGACCAGCGTACGTGTTTGCAGCGCCCGGTTGTTCGAGGAGACGCCGGACGGGCCGTTTTCATTCCTGACGCTGATGGACAGGGCGGAGAAGCGGCAGAGGCTGGGCAGCCTGATTCATAAAGGCGAATGGTATCATATCACCACGCCGGACGATCTGGACCGCGTCAACGCATCCCTTAAAAAATGAAACCGTCTGTTTTCAACATACCGTCCGGCGCGCCGTTTGCCCGGATGCTGGCGAAAGGGTTGCTGGCGGAGGCGGGGGACGATCCGCTGGCGCTGACCAAAATGCGCATTTTGCTGCCCACGCGCCGGGCCTGCCGTACCGTACGTGAGGCGTTTTTACAGGAATCAGGCGGGAAACCGCTGTTGCTGCCGCGTTTGCAGCCACTCGGGGATGTCGAGGAAGACGAGTTGCTGATCGGCCTGGCCGGGACGGATTTAGCGGCGGAGATGACCGCACTGCCGCCCGCCATGCCGCCATTGCGCCGCCGTATCCTGCTGGCCCGCGCCATCGGCAAGATGAAAGATGTGGCGCAAAATCAGGAACTCGCGCTGGTATTGGCGGGGGATTTGGCGGCGCTGCTCGATCAGGTGCATACGGAAGGGCTGGATTTTTCCGCGCTGCCCACGCTGGTGGATGAGCGGTTTGCCCGCCATTGGCAGCTGACGACGGATTTCCTGAAGATTCTCAGTGATGTCTGGCCGGGGATTCTTGAAGCGCATGGCGCGATTGACGTCGCCGACCGCCGTAACCGGTTGCTCAGAATTCTGGCGGCGCATTGGCAGGATGCGCCGCCATCGGGGAAAGTGATTGCCGCGGGGTCGACCGGATCGATTCCGGTGGTGGGGGATCTGCTCGGCGTGATCGCGCGGATGGAGCAGGGATGCCTGGTGCTGCCGGGACTCGACCAGGCGATGGATGATGAAAGCTGGGCGGCCGTGGACGATACCCATCCGCAGGCAACGCTGAAATATTTGCTGGAGCGGATCGGATGTACGCGCGGTGACGTCAAGCCCTGGGCCGGTTTAGACGATGCAGACATACAAGCGCCGCGCCGGCATCTTGCCACCGAAATCATGCGCCCGGCGGCCACGACCGACCGGTGGAACGGGCTGGCGGGGGAAGCCGATACGATCCAGACTGCGATCGTCCATCTGGAACGCCTCGACTGCGACACGCAGGAGGAAGAAGCGCGGGCCATCGCCCTGATCTTCCGGCACACGCTGGAGACGGACGGGAAGACGGCGGCGCTGGTGACGTCGGACCGCCGCCTGGCGCGCCGTGTGGTGGCCGCCTGCCGCCGCTGGGGGCTGACTGTTGACGATTCGGCTGGGCAGCGCCTGCATGAAACGGGTACGGGGCTGTATCTCCGGCTTGTGATGCAGGCGGCGAATGAGGGATTGTCGCCCGGGGCGCTGCTGGCGCTGCTGCGCCATGACCTGTGCAGCGCCGGGCTTTCGCATCGCAGGCTGGAAATGATGGCCGGGGCGATGGAAAAGGCGCTGCTGCGCGGCCCGAAGCCGCCACCGGGCTTTGCGGGCCTGCGCGGCCGTGCTGCGGCCCCGCATCGCCTGCCCGCCGACAGTCCGGCCATCACCGATTCCCTGGCCCTTCTGGACCGGCTGGAGCCGGCCTTATCACCGCTTCTGGCACTATGCGACGGTGCGGAGCATCCGGTAGAGCTTTGGATTCGTCATCATCTACAGGCCGCCGAGGCGCTGGCCGCGTCGGATGACCGCAGCGGTCCAGAACGCCTGTGGCAGGGCGAGGCAGGAGAAGAAGCGGCGCGGTTTTTCGCGTCCCTGCTGGAGGAAAGCGGGTCTTTCCCGCCGCTGGACGGGATTGGCTATCTTTCCGCGCTGACCGTTTTGATGAGCAATTGCCCGGTGCGCCCGCGTTACGGCGCGCATCCGCGCCTTGCGATCCTGGGGCAGCTGGAGGCGCGATTGCTGCAGGCGGATACGGTGATCCTGGGAGGCTTAAACGAGGCATCGTGGCCGCAGGATGCGGGGCATGATCCGTGGATGTCGCGGCCGATGCGGCAGCAATTCGGCCTGCCGTTGCCAGAACGCAGCATTGGCCTTGCCGCGCATGATTTTGTGCAGGGTTTTTGCGCGCCGCATGTGGTGTTGACCAGACCCATACGGCTGAACAACGCGCCGACCATTCCGGCGCGCTGGTTGCAGCGGCTGGATACCGTGCTGCAAGCCGCAGGCGTTGAGATGGTAAGGCCGCCCACTCCATGGCTGGCGCTGGCGCGTGCGATGGATCACAGCGTGGAAACCCGTCCCTGTCCACGTCCCGCGCCATGTCCGCCACTGGACAGGCGCCCTTCAGAACTGCCTGTGACGCAAATCGAGGCATGGCTGCAGGATCCTTACAGTATCTATGCGAAATATGTGCTTCGTTTAAGAAAGCTGAACGATCTTGAAAAAATACCGGATGCGTCTTCACGCGGCACATTCCTGCATCATGTCCTGAATGAATTTGTGCAAGATCATCCGGACGCTTTGCCGCAGCATGCGGAGCAGATTCTGGTTGATCGCGGGTTGCAGCATTTTCGCACATTGATGGACGACAGCGGGTTCTGGCGGTACTGGCTGCCGCGTTTTGCGCGGATCGCGGGATGGATTGTGCGGCATGAATCGGAGTGGCGGCAAGGCGCGCGCAATGCCGCGACCGAAATCCAGGGGCGCAGCATACTGGATGCGCCGGGCGGGCCGTTTACCCTGACCGCGCGGGCCGACCGGATCGACCGTTTGAAGGCGGGCGGAATGGCCATTATTGATTACAAGACAGGCGGCGTGAATCTGAACAAATCCGCGATGAAAGACGGGCGCGCGCCGCAACTGCCGCTGGAAGGGATGATCCTGAACGAAGGCGGGTTTGGCGAGGCGGCGCAGGGGGAGACGCGCTATCTCGGCTACTGGAAACTGACCGGGGGTTTGCGCGAAGGGGATGAGATTGCGATTGCGGATGATGATGTTTCAGCCGCCATCCAGGAAGCGAAAGACGGGCTTCTGGCGCTGATCGGGGCGTTCCGGGATCCTTCGACGCCGTATCTGTCCCTGCCCGATCCGGAGCGCGTGCCGCGGTTCCAGGATTACGCCCATCTGGCGCGGGTGCAGGAATGGTCGGTGGCGGACGATGCGGAAGGGGATGGGGAATGACGGCCGATCCTTCCATCATTCAGAGGCAGGCAACGCAACCGGATGCGAGCGTCTGGGTTGGGGCGTCGGCGGGCACGGGCAAAACGAAAGTTCTGACCGACCGCACCCTGCGCCTGCTATTGCCGCAGGGTGATCGAAAAGGCACGCCGGCCCATCGCATTTTATGCCTGACCTATACCAAGGCCGCCGCCAGCGAGATGCGGCTGCGCATCAATACAATCCTGGGACGCTGGGCGACCATCGATCATGCGGCACTGGATGAGGATCTGTACAATCTTTTCGGCCGTCCGCCTTTGTCGCATGAAGCGGATGCGGCGCGGCGGCTGTTCGCGCAGGTGATCGACACGCCGGGCGGCCTGAAGATCATGACGATCCATTCTTTCTGCGCTTCGGTACTGGGGCGGTTCCCGCTGGAGGCCGGGCTGCCGCCGCATTTCGTGACGCTACAGGAAGATGAAGCGAAAGCCCTGCTGGCGCAGGCGCGGGATGAGATTTTGCTGCAGGTCCAGGCGCAGCCGGAGACGGCGCTGGGGCAGGCACTGAACGATCTGGCGGCGGAACAGAACGACGAGCAGTTTACGGCTTTGCTGCGCGGCCTGACATCGGAACGGCATCAATTGTACAAAATCATGCAAAAGCTGGAAACGGCGGAGCGGTTTTATGAAAGCCTGTGCCGTTGCCTTGGCGTAGAGCGGACGGATACACCTGAATCGCTGGCATTAAGCGGGTGTGATAATGGCATTTTTGCTGCGGATGATTTGTGGCAATGCTGCGCCCTTCTGGCGACAGGGACGAAAACCGATATAGAGCGCGGAATCGCGATGCAATCCTGGCTGGAGAGGGATATTCATGGCCGGGTTCTGGCCCTTGAAGACTGGATGCAGGTTTTCCTGACGCAGAAAGGCGAAGCGCGCCAAAAACTGATGACCAACAAGCTGGCCGATTCCCGTCCCGATCTCGATCAGGCAATGCGCAGGGAGGCTGAACGGCTGATCGCATTGTCAGGCCGCATTAAAGCCTGCCGCAGCGCCCGGCTGACGCATGTGCTGATCCTGCTGGGGCATGCGATTGGCGAACGATATGAAGTGATGAAGACGCGGCGCGCGGCGCTGGATTTTGACGATCTGATCTATAAGACAGGTGAATTGCTGCGGGCGTCGGATATGGCGGGCTGGGTCATGTACAAGCTTGACGGCGGGCTGGATCATATCCTGATTGATGAGGCGCAGGACACGAACCCGGAACAGTGGGATATTGTCGAAGCGCTGACGCAGGATTTTTTTGCGGGGGAAGGGGCGCGCAGTCTGGCCCGGACTTTGTTCGTGGTGGGGGATGAAAAGCAGTCGATCTACAGTTTCCAGCGGGCCGCGCCGGAAAAATTCGCGGCGAAACGGCAGGTTTTTAAAAAATCGATTGAGGATGTGCAGGCGGGTTGGGCGGATGTCGCGCTGAACGTATCGTTCCGTTCGACGCAGGCAGTGCTGGATTTTGTGGATGCGGTGTTCGCGGATGAGGGGTCGAAGAAGGGCCTGGGCGATGCCGCGATCCGCCATGTCAGCCATCGCACGGGCCATGCGGGCAAAGTGGAGGTCTGGCCCTTGTTCCGCGTGGCTGCGCCGGACAAGCGTCCTGCCTGGGACCCGGCCGTCACGGTGCAGCAAAGCCGCAAATCGATGGTGCTGCTGGCCGACCATATCGCGGCAACGGTGGCCGAATGGATGGTGAGCGGTGAGAGGCTGGAATCGCAGGGGCGGCCGGTGCAGCCGGGGGATATTCTGGTGCTGGTGCGGCGGCGGTCGGCGTTTGTGGGGCATCTGATCCGCGCGTTTAAAAAATACCGCGTTCCAGTGTCGGGCGTGGACCGCATGATCCTCGCTGGGCAGCTGGCGGTGCAGGATCTGATCGCGCTGGCGCAGGTTGCGTTGCTGCCTGAAGACGATCTGACGCTGGCCTGCGTGCTGAAATCACCATTTATCGGATATGACGATGCTGCGCTGGAAAAACTGGCGCTGGGGCGCGGGCCGCAGGAGAGTTTATGGGAGGCGTTGCGGCGGAGCGGGGATCGTAATGTCATCGACTGGCTGGTGCAGCAAATATCCCGTGCCGGGCGTGACCGGCCTTATGAATTTTTCAGCGCGGCGCTGAACGCACCGTGCCCGGGCGATGCGATCAGCGGCCTGCATGCGATCAGCGCAAGGCTGGGGGATGAGGCGCTGGATCCTCTAAGCGAGATCCTCAACCAGTCCATGGCGTTTGAGGACCGGGGGACGCCCGCGCTGCAGCTATTTCTTTTGGACCACCAATCCTCCGAAACCGAAATCAAGCGGGAGCAGGAGGAGGCGGGCGGGCGCGTGCGCATCATGACGGTGCATGCGTCGAAAGGCCTGCAGGCGCCGATCGTGTTTTTGCCGGATACTGTGCTGAATGCTGCGGCGGATAAAAGCGATGCGCGCCTGATCTGGCCGGACAAGACGGGGCTGGAGGTTCCGTTATGGTCGCCGCGCAAGGCATCGGAACCTGCAGCATTTTGCGAGGCGATGGGGCGCGTTAAAGACAGGGAGGCGGAGGAATACCGCCGCTTGCTTTATGTCGCAATGACGCGGGCGGAGGACAGGCTGTATATCGGCGGTTGGGAAGGGCGCAACCGGGCGAGCGATGACAGCTGGTATCACCTGATGCGCCGGGCGTTCGGGCGTCTGCCGGAGGCTGCCGAGGAGGATTTCCTGGGGCCGGATGAGCTGGATCTGGGAGAAGATGGCAAGTTTTACAGGCTGGAAGAGGCGCAGACCGTGCCGCCCAAGGTCAAATCCGTTCATGAGCGTGATGTGGAACGGGCGGAGATTGACAGTATGCGTGGTTGCGGTCGTTTCAGTTGAAGAACTGATCCGCCGCGCCCATTGACGCCGTCACGCCCGTCCGGCGATATGCCTGCCGCGCAGTCACCTCTCGGCGCGCCGGGTGATATTTACCGGTTCCGGCGCGGCCTGATCACGCACAGGCTGCTGCAGATCTTGCCCGATATGGACGCGAAAGCTTGGGCACAGGCGGCGCAGGCGTTCGTAACGCAGCCCGTTCACGGCCTGCCGGAGAATGTTCAGGCGGAGATTGTGCGGGAAACGCTGGACGTTCTGGACCATCCGGATTATGCGCCCCTGTTCGGTCCGGGATCGCAGGCCGAGGTCCCTGTGACGGGATTCGCGGCCGGACGGCTGGTCAGCGGGCAGATCGACCGGTTGCTGGTGGCGAAGGATGCGGTGTGGATCGTCGATTATAAAACCAACCGGCCGCCGCCCAGGGAAACAGCCGATATTCCCGATTCATATCGCCAGCAGCTAGCAGCATACAAAACCGTTTTATCCTCGATTTATCCGCAGCTTAGCATACGTACGTTTCTGCTGTGGACGGACGGGGCGCGGTTGATGGAAATAACAACGGTTTAAAGCGCCGCGCTTCCCGCTTGACGGGGGCCTAATTCACCCCATAATCACTTACAGATACATGTTTTCACTGTTTTAAGGATGAAATGCCATGGGCAGCAGCCAGAACGTCAAAGACGCCGATTTCGAATCCCAGGTCCTGCAATCCGACCAGCCGGTCATGGTCGATTTCTGGGCGGAATGGTGCGGCCCGTGCAAAGCGATGGGCCCGCTGGTCGATGAGGTCGCGGGCGAGCTGGACGGCAAGCTGAAAGTCGTCAAGGTGAATATTGACGACAGCCCCAACGCGCCGACCAAATACAATGTGCGCGGCATCCCGACCTTTATGGTGTTCAAGGGCGGCCAGGTTGTCGACACGCGCGTCGGCGGCATGTCGAAAAGCCAGCTGAGCGACTGGCTGAAATCGGTCGTCTAAATACCTATGACATCGCGCGCGCGCCATAGATAATAGATGGATTGCGCGACGTATGGGCCCAGTTTCCCGCCCGCATAGCCCAGACCGAACGGCGCGAACATTTTATACGTCTGGCCGCCTTCGGCGATGGCGTCAGCGATGGTTTCTCCGCCGATCGTGGTCGGCACCAGGCCGTGGCCGCCGAAACAGGTATTGTACCACAACCCGTCTTCCAGCTGTCCGATCTGCGGCATTTTATGCGGAGCGTAACACAGGCGGCCAGACCACGCCATTTCAGCGCCGATGCCTTCCAGTGCCGGATAGACCTTCGCCATGTCGCCCAGCAGGAGTTCCGCGATATCCATCGGATCGTTCTTCACACTGACACGGCCACCCCACATGATGCGGCGGTCGGGCAGGACGCGGTAATAATCGCTTGAAAACCGCATGTCATATACAGCGTGCGGCGTATTGATGGTTTTTGCCAGCAGGTCGGCCGGAACAGGTTTGGTCACTGTGATAAATGTACGCACGGAAAACGCGGCGCGCGAGACGGGGTTCAGCCCGTTGATATCAATGGAGCAACACAGCACAACCTGCCGCGCATTCACAGTGCCGGATGATGTATGTATTTTAAATCCACCAGTTATCTTTTCTATACGTACGGCTTTGGTTTGTTCATAAACCGTACCGCCTTTGTCACTGATCACTCTTGCCAAACCCTGTAGATAGTTCAGGGGATGAAACTGGAAATCGTCTGGGGAAAAGATGCCGTCGAAATATTTTTCAGTGTGGCAATGTTCACGCACGCGGTCGCGCGGCCAGAATTCAAGATCGAGACCGAAGCGCTGGTTCATGCTGTCGACCTTCGCGCGGATTTTATCCGGCCTGTCTTTCCATGAAACAGTGAGAACGCCGTCAGTAAGCGGGCCGCAGTCGATTGCGTAATCGCGGATGCGATTTTTAATGAGCGTACGTCCCGTGCGCGTCAGGTCGATCAAGGCTTTGGCCTGATGTTCGCCCAGTTTTTCAGCCAGCACACCTTCACCGGCGGCGTAACCCTTGGCGACGAAGCCGCCATTGCGGCCCGATGCGCCGCAGCCGATACGGCCGGCTTCGATGACGATGGCGTTGCGTCCGCGTTCGATCAGGCCGAGGGCGGTGTTAAGACCGGCAAGGCCGCCACCAACCACGCAGACATCCGCATCGACCGACCCGCTTAAAGACGGATAGGACCGCGGATGGGATTGCGTGCGTGTGTAGTAATTGTCGATACGCTCCATAAAAGGGCAGTTCGATGTAAGGACCAATGCCCGATCAGGATAGGCTGCGCGAAGCGGGCTGTCCACCCGTTCAAAGGCTACGCGCCGGTGGCGGGCGCCAGGACCATGATCATCTGGCGGCCTTCGAGCTTGGCTTCCTGCTCGACCTTGCCGAGGTTGACCAGCTCTTCCTTGATCCGTGCCATGACGTCCATGGCGATGCCGGTATGGGCCATTTCCCGGCCACGGAAGCGCATGGTGATCTTGACTTTATCGCCCTCTTCCAGAAAGCGCTTGGCCGCGCGGATTTTGACTTCATAATCGTGCTTGTCGATGGTGGGGCGGAACTTCAGTTCTTTCAGGTCGATGGTTTTTTGTTTCTTGCGGGCCTCATTGGCCTTTTTCTGCAGCTCATATTTATATTTGCCGTAATCAAGTATTTTGCAGACCGGCGGCTCCGCGTTGGGGGAGATTTCGACCAGGTCCAGACCCACATCGTTGGCGCGCTGAATCGCGTCGCTCAGATCGACAACCCCTGCCTGTTCACCATCGGCGTCGATCAGGCGCACCTTGCGGGCGCGGATCTGGTCATTGATGCGCGGCCCGTCACTCTGGGGGCGGCGCGGCGGCAAGTCTGGCTTACGTATGGGTCTTCTCCTGACGATGTTTCATATTATGCCCTCTTTCATAAGTCGGATTTCACGGGGATGCAAGAGGAATGCGCGGGGATACCGCCAATTTTCGCCCATGGATCAGGGCTTTCCGGCCATCGCGCAGGGTGCAGGCGAACAGCGTGTCGGGCCCGCCGTCGCGCAGTTTAAGTTTTTTCCGCACATCTTCTGCCGCTGCCGGAAAATTCCTGACCGTGACGCTGGCCTGGGTCAGGGGCAGGTCCTTGCCCGAGCCGCTGTAAATGCCCTCAACGGTAAAGCCGCGTCCCGGGAAATCGGGGCAGAGATTGGGGCCGGTAAACAGATGTGTGTCCGGGTGCAGTTTTTTGAGGCCGTGCCGGGCGGCCAGGGCCTTGAATCCGCCTGCTTTCTGAAAGGCTGGCGACGGTTCGAACAGATACCGGTCCGGGTCGCCTGTCTCCAGTGGCAGCGCCCGTTCGGATGCGGGTGTGAACGACAATGTGTGCAAGGGGGTGCCTTCATCATCGATCGTCACGGCGGATAATAAGGGTTCGTCTTGCAGCTCGCCGTTCAGCAGGTAAAGAACTTCACGGCATTCGTTGCGCCATTCAACAATATGCACGGCGGTAACGCCAGGCAGCAGGGCGACGGCGCTGTCAATGTCCAGCATCGGGGATGTCTTGATCATCACCATCCGCGCCCGTTTGCGCAGATCCGGCAACAATCGCAGGATATCCGGGCTGCATGCATCCAGCCGGAACAGGCCTTTCTTTCCATCCTCCCGCCGCTGCGGATCGGCATAAATCAAATCACAGGCGGGCAGGTTAAGGACAGCCTCTTCGGCTGTCCGGTTGAGCACATTGCAGGGCTTATCGGATAGAAGTGGCAGGTTATGCGCCAGGCATGCGGCGGCAATCTCATCCCTTTCCACTGCGATGCCGCTGCGGAACCGCTTTAGAAATGCAAGCGTATCAACCCCTGCGCCCGCTGTCAGATCGACGAACAGGCCTGTGTCCTTTGGAATGGCGAGGGATGCCTTGTATCGTGCCGTTGCCTCGGATGAGGCCTGTTCGATCAGGCCGGGCGGCGGATACAGCAGCGCATGCCCGGCCCAGGACTTTAAGCGTTGCTTTCGCCGCGGCGATCACCAGCATATGGCATTAAACCGCGCCGGATCAGCGCGTCTTCGCCAGCGCAGCGAATTGTCCTCCTCGTATTGTCGGGATGAAATCCTGATATCCGAGTACAGCAATGACCGCAGAAAATGTGCGTTCATGCTTTAAAAAGGCGGACGGCAATCGACGGTCAGGCTGTTGAGCGCATCCTGAAGCGTTTGCACGTCCTGGTCCTGGGATCCCAGGCGGCGGATGGCGACTTTGCCTTCTTCGGCCTCGCGCTTGCCGACCACGAACATGACCGGGACCTTGGCGAGTGAATGCTCCCGCACCTTGTAATTGATCTTTTCGTTGCGCAGGTCGAGTTCGGCGCGGATGCCGGCCTGCTTTAATTTGGCTACAACATCTTTTGCATAGTCGTCGGCTTCGGATGTGATGGTCGCGACCACGCACTGGACAGGTGACATCCAGAGCGGGAGCTTGCCTGCGTAATGTTCGATCATTACGCCTATAAAGCGTTCCATGGAACCGAACAGAGCACGGTGAAGCATGACGGGTCTGTGTTTCTGACCGTCTTCGCCGACATAGTTCGCGCCGAGGCGTTCAGGCAAAACAAAATCAAGCTGCAGAGTCCCCAGCTGCCAGGACCGGCCAATAGCGTCTTTCAAATGGAATTCCAACTTGGGCCCATAAAATGCGCCGTCGCCCGGCGCTTCGGTGAATTCAAGCTTTGCCGCGCGCATCGCTTGGCGCAAACCGTTTTCGGCCTTGTCCCATGTTTCATCCGTTCCGGCACGCTGGTCTGGACGCAAGGCCAGGCGGACGCGAACATCGGTGAAACCGACATCATTATAGACAGTCTGCAGAAGCGTACAAAAGGCGACGGCTTCACTTTCGATCTGATCTTCGCGGCAGAAAATATGGGCGTCGTCCTGAGTCATCTGACGTACGCGCATCAGCCCGTGGAGGGCGCCATGGGCTTCATTCCGGTGACAGCAGCCGAATTCCGCCATGCGGATCGGCAAGTCGCGGTATGATTTAATGCCCTGATTGAAGATCTGTACGTGAGCGGGGCAATTCATGGGTTTGAGCGCCATCAGGCGGCCCTTGCCGGATAAAACCGGCTTGTCGTCGTCGGTCCCCGGAACTTCGTCGGGTACAACGAACATGTTTTCGCGATATTTACCCCAATGGCCGGATTCGACCCATAGGCGGTTATCAATCAATTGCGGTGTTTTTACCTCGACATATCCTCCCTGGCGCAGGCGGCGGCGCAGATAGGCTTCGAGTTCAAGCCATACAACGTAGCCTTTTGGGTGCCAGAAGACGGAGCCTTGCGCCTCTTCCTGGATATGGAATAAGTCCATCTCCCGGCCCAGCTTGCGATGGTCGCGTTTTTCGGCTTCCTCGATCTGGTGGAGATAGAGATCGAGTTCTTCCTGTGTACGCCAGGCCGTACCATAAATACGGGTCAGCATCGCCTTATTGGAATCGCCGCGCCAGTACGCGCCTGCAACTTTGGTCAGTTTGAAGGCCGTGCCGACCTGTTTGGTGGAGGGCATATGGGGGCCGCGGCACAGATCCAGCCAGTCGCCCTGGCGGTAAATGGTTATGGTTTCGCTTTCAGGCAGGTCGCGGATCAGCTCTGCCTTGTACATTTCGCCTTTTTTGGTGAAAAAAGCGATGGCTTCATCGCGATTCCACTCCTCCCGGATGAAATTCGCGCCTTTGGCGACGATTTCCTTCATTTTTGCCTCGATTTTAGGCAAATCTTCCAGGGTAAAAGGTTCATTCCGGGCAAAATCGTAGTAAAAACCGTTTTCAATCGACGGGCCGATGGTCACTTGCGTGCCTGGATACAGGGACTGGACGGCTTCGGCCATCACATGGGCGGCATCGTGGCGGATCAAAGCAAGGGATGCTTCGTCGTCGCGTTTGATAATTTTAACGGCGGCATTGGCCAGAATCGGGCGGGACAGGTCGCGAATCTCACCGTCCAGTTCAATGGCGATCGAGGCCTTGGCCAGGGATTTGGAAATGGAGTCCGCCACCTGCATGCCTGTGGTGCCTGCGGTAAAGGTGCGGGTCTGGCCATCCGGAAAGGTTAAGACTATATCCTTTTGATTTGTTGCGGCGGCCTGTACAGTATTCATATGATCCACTTATTGAAAAGCTTGGTGTTTTACAGTTGGACGTTCATAAAAAACAATCGACCAAGGAAAAGCAAGCCTTTCGGAACGGTTCCGGCCGATATCGCGTAAGTTTGTTGTTTGAACCAGAGTTTATTTATTCAAAGAGGATTTCATGACCAGCTCGTCCAAGAAGAACCCGACCCATCCGTCCGATTGCCTGACGATTACAGTCCTGCCTGAATCCGAAGGAGAGTTTCTGGTCATCCGCCTGCAGGGGGTGATTACCCTCGCTGATTTCAACTATTGTTTCTATGAAGAGGCGTTAAAGCGCATCGAAAAATACGGGCATTTCAGCATGCTGGTGGATTTTTCGCCCCAGTTTAAAAGCTGGGCTCTGGACGCCGCCGACGCCAGTTTCCGGTCGATCGTCGAAATGGGCCATGCCGCGCGCAAGCTGGCCTATGTCAACCCGCCGGAGCGCAAAGTGTTGCAGATGTCCCTGCAGAAGCCGATGGTCAGCAATGCCGAGATCCGGTATTTCGAGACCAAGCAGTTCGATGAAGCCGTGCAGTGGCTGAAAAGCTGAGGCACTGCGCCTGAATTCCGGATTTTTATTTCCAGAATATTATTTTCTTACTGGTCACATAATTAAATTACATAATTTGACATTATTTGAAGAGTTTGATATTTAAACCTTCTTAAATGGAGCAGAACAGTGAATTTAATCAAAAAGTTCTTCGGGCAAGTTTCCGAAGTCCAGCAGCAGCCCGTTTTCTCAGCTAACGATGTTATCGTTCTGCCTTGG